>DAIMZE010000014.1:0-13620 GCA_036734125.1 Candidatus Planktophila sp. | reverse complement strand
GATTTAACCGCCAAGGATGTTCAACAGATTGTTGATGCCAAGAATGCGGTGCTTCGCCAGAAAGAAATTCTTGCCGAGCTAGATTCTCGTGGCGTTGCATTCATACATCGAATTCCTAAGAAGGCTGACAAGGAGTTGGTAGATGAGGCACGTGCGCTCGCAGTAGAAGTTCCAGTATTGGTTGAAAAACTCCGAAAGAGTGGTCTTGGATCCCCATATAGAATTCTAAAGAAGGCCGAATACGAACTAATCGCGCCAAAGACTGAACCTGCCAAAATTGAAACAGCACCAAAGGTTGACGCAAAAACTGGCAAGGCAATTGTTACAAAGATTGATGGCGAAGAAGTAGAGCTTGAAGAAGTAGAGCTTGAAGATGTTGAAACCCTGATCAAGGAAGTTGTCGAAATCATCGACAGCGAAGAAGAGGAGAAGGGAAATCAGCCACGTGTTGTAGATCTTTCAGCTGAAGATGCAAATCAAGGCAACGAAGAAAACGCGTTTACATTAAAGGCATCTGAAGAAGATGACGCGCCTGCACAGACAGTTATGACAGCCGGTGCTACCGCTGACCCGGTTAAGGACTATTTAAAGCAGATCGGACGTGTTGCGTTGCTGAATGCAGAGCTTGAAGTAGAGCTTGCTACACGTGTAGAAGTTGGCCTTTTCGCCGAAGAAAAACTTAAGCACGAGAAGAAGCTTGATAAGAAGTACAAGCGCGAACTCGAATGGCTTGTCGAAGATGGAAAGCGCGCAAAGAATCACTTGCTCGAAGCAAACCTTCGTTTGGTGGTTTCACTTGCAAAGCGTTACACCGGTCGTGGAATGTTGTTCTTGGACTTGATCCAGGAAGGTAACTTGGGTCTGATCCGTGCGGTAGAAAAGTTCGACTACACAAAGGGTTACAAGTTCTCGACCTATGCCACATGGTGGATTCGTCAGGCGATTACCCGTGCAATGGCTGACCAGGCCCGTACGATTCGTATCCCTGTTCACATGGTTGAAGTTATTAATAAGTTGGCACGTGTACAGCGCCAGATGCTTCAGGATCTTGGTCGTGAACCGACCCCTGAAGAGCTAGCTAAAGAATTGGATATGACACCTGAAAAGGTTGTCGAAGTTCAAAAGTACGGTCGCGAACCAATCTCACTTCACACACCACTAGGTGAAGAAGGAGATTCTGAATTCGGTGATTTGATTGAAGACTCTGAAGCGGTTGTTCCAGCCGATGCTGTTTCATTCACATTGCTACAAGAGCAGTTGCACTCAGTTCTGGACACATTGTCCGAACGTGAAGCTGGCGTAGTTGCAATGCGATTTGGTTTAACTGATGGACAGCCAAAGACACTTGATGAGATCGGAAAGGTTTACGGAGTTACTCGTGAACGTATTCGCCAGATTGAATCAAAGACAATGTCAAAGCTTCGTCACCCATCACGCAGCCAAGTTCTTCGCGACTATCTAGATTAAGATTTAGTCGTGAGTAACCCAAAGATTTTCATTAATCCAAAGAGCGGATCTATTCGCTTGACTGGAACAGTGGACATTGTTGATTCTGAAGGCAATGTCATTGAAACAATTGAAAATCCAAAGTTTTGTGGTTGTGGCCACTCACAAGAAAAGCCCTTCTGCGATGGTTCGCATAAGGGCTTTCTCGATAAAAAAGATTAGTTACTAGATTCAATCAGCTTTTCTGATTCATCTTGAATCTTTGCAGCAATAGGCTTTAGCTTTTCAGCGTATTCCTTGCCATGGTGAGCACAGAACATTAATTCTCCGCCATTAAGAAGCACTGCACGGACATAAGCCTGCGCGCCGCATCGATCGCAACGATCAAGGGCGTTAAGAGGTACTGATTCAAGCAACAACTGTTCTGTCATTTCTCATCCCTTATTCTCTCCGAGTGCCGTTACTTCTTACTTCCTTCTATGGAACAGGAAACCACATTTATTTATTCCCCGCTCGTTAATATTCATTTAATTTCACGAATTAACACTGAATTAACTCTGAGAGTCGACAAATCCCAATATCTGAGAACTTTTTGGGCGCGCTTACGCTGGAAAATGGGGTGAGGCCGATAATCTTTCGCCCCATGGCCGAGAAAGATGCAGTTGCGACCCCTTTGCAAGATAGCTATACAGCAAAGGACCTAGCGGTACTCGAAGGCCTTGATGCGGTTCGCAAACGCCCAGGTATGTACATCGGTTCAACCGATTCACGCGGTCTAATGCATTGCTTGTGGGAAATCATCGATAACTCAGTCGATGAAGCACTTGCCGGACATTGCAAGAAAATTGAAATCAATCTTGAATCAGATGGTTCAGTTGAAGTCCACGATGATGGTCGCGGTATTCCAGTTGATAAAGAACCTAAGACAGGGTTAACAGGTGTCGAAGTTGTTCTTACAAAACTTCATGCTGGTGGAAAGTTTGGCGGCGGATCATACGCAGCATCGGGTGGTCTACACGGCGTGGGTGCATCAGTTGTAAATGCGCTTGCCTCACGTCTTGATGTCGAAGTTGATCGCGATGGAAAGATTTATTGGATGTCATTCCAACGCGGAACTGCCGGAATCTTTGATGGCGATGGTCCAAAAGCACCATTCGAGCCAAAGTCAGGACTTCGTGTCATCGGAAAGATTTCATCAAAGATCACAGGAACCCGAATTAAGTGGTGGAGTGATCGTCAGATTTTCCTTAAGGAAGCCGAGCTAGATCTTGAAGATATTTACGCTCGTGCGCGTCAGACTTCTTACTTAGTTCCAGGTTTAACGCTGATTGTTAATGACAATCGCACAAAGACCAAGACAACTGAAACCTTCTTCCATAAGAGCGGAATCACTGAATACTGTAATTTCTTGCAGCCAGATGAGCCGGTTGGCGATGTCATTCGTATTTACGGCACCGGACACTATCAAGAAACAGTTCCTGTTCTAGATGACAAGGGCCATATGGTTTCAACTGAAGTCGAACGAGATATGGAAGTTGATATCGCGATGAAGTGGGGTAATGGCTTTGAGACCACCCAGCGCTCATTTGTAAACATCATCGCAACCCCTAAGGGCGGAACTCACGTTGTTGGTTTTGAAAAAGCGCTAGTCAAGGTTGTTAATGAAGCTCTGCGTTCGACAAAGACTTTGGCTAACAAAGAAATCGATGTCATAAAAGATGACGTACTCGAAGGTTTAACCGCAGTTGTAACTGTTCGTATGTCCGAGCCACAGTTTGAGGGCCAGACCAAGGAAGTTCTGGGAACTGCTGCCGCCACACGAATCGTTTCGGCAGTTGTTGCTGAAAAGATGAAGGAGTACTTCAACACTTCCAAGCGCATTGATAAAGCCAATGGCCGTCTTGTGCTAGAAAAGATCGCAGCAGCATCCCGTACACGTATTAGTGCACGCGCTCACAAAGATCTGCAGCGCCGCAAGAACGCACTTGAATCATCATCACTTCCGACAAAGCTTTCAGATTGCCGTTCCGAAGATGTAACTCGTACCGAATTGTTTATCGTAGAAGGTGACTCGGCACTTGGAACAACCAAGGCAGCTCGTAATAGCGAGTTCCAGGCGATCCTGCCGATTCGCGGAAAGATTTTGAATGTACAAAAGGCATCACTGTCTCAGATGCTTGAAGATAAAGAGTGCGGATCGATTATTCAGGTAATCGGTGCGGGCTCTGGTAAATCATTTGAATTAGATGAAGCCCGTTATGGCCGCATTATTTTGATGTCAGATGCTGATGTCGACGGTGCGCACATTCGTTGTTTGCTTCTAACCCTTATGTATCGCTACATGCGTCCACTGATTGATTCAGGTCGCGTATTTGCCGCGATTCCACCTTTGCACCGCATCGAAGTAATGGGCGGGGGAGGCAAGAAGGGCGATTACATCTACACATATAGTGATGATGAGATGAAGAAAGTAACTGCAGATTTAAAGAAGAACGGCAAGCGTTGGAAAGAGCCTATTCAGCGCTACAAAGGCCTGGGCGAAATGGATGCAGACCAGCTTCGTGAAACCACTATGGATCCAGATGCGCGTACTTTGCGCCGCATTACGGTTTCAGATGCTGCGGCATCAGAGGCAATGTTTGAACTGTTGATGGGTAGCGACGTTGCACCACGTAAAGAATTCATTGCTAACGCGGAAATCGACCGCGATCACATCGACGCTTAAGTTATTCCAAACTTAGTCAATAGCAACTAAGTCGAAGTACTCCTCTTTCCACAAATCCTCATCGCCATCTGGCAACAAAATCACACGCTCTGGCTTTAGCGCCTGTACTGCGCCTTCATCGTGAGAAACCATGATGACTGAACCTTGGTATTCAGCAAGTGCACCAAGAATTTCCGCGCGAGATGCTGGATCTAAGTTGTTAGTTGGCTCATCGAGTAACAAAACATTTGCTGCCGAAACAACCAGAACTGCCAAAGCTAAACGAGTTCTTTCACCACCTGACAAGACCTTTACTGGCTTATGAACGTCGTCGCCAACAAATAAGAATGAACCCAAGGTATTGCGAGCTTCAGGTTCACGAATATCTGGGGTAGCAGACATCATGTTCTCTAAAATTGTACGTTCGAAATCAAGTGATTCATGCTCCTGGGCGTAGTAACCGATCTTTAGACCGTGACCGTGTTCAACTTTTCCGGTATCTGATTCAAGTTCGCCAGCCAAAATACGTAGCAGCGTTGTTTTACCAGCACCGTTAAGACCAAGAATTACAACACGTGAACCCTTATCGATCACACATGAAACATCGGTAAAGATTTCAAGTGATCCATAGTTCTTTGAAAGTTCTTCACCAGAAAGTGGCGTCTTGCCACATGGGGCTGGGGTTGGAAAGCGCAACTTTGCAACCTTGTCAGCGACTCGAACATCATCAAGGCCGCTACGAAGCTTTTCAGCACGGCGCAACATGCCTTGTGCAGCTGTTGCCTTCGATGCCTTTGCACGCATCTTTTCACCCTGCTTCTGCAAAATCTCTGCACGCTTTTCGGCGTTAGCGCGCTCTTTCTTGCGGCGGTGTTCGTCCTGCTCGCGCTGTAATAGGTATGCCTTCCAGCCTAGGTTGTAGACATCGATGCAGTTACGGTTGGCATCCAAGTAGAACACCTTGTTAACAACGGTTTCGATCAAGTTCACATCGTGAGAGATGATCACCAAGCCACCGGAATACTTTGATAAGAATTCGCGCAGCCACATAATCGAATCAGCATCCAAGTGGTTAGTTGGCTCATCCAGCAAAAGAGTTTCAGCGCCACTAAAAAGGATGCGAGCTAGTTCGATTCGGCGACGTTGACCACCAGAAAGTGTTGAGAGTTCATTTGCAAAGACCGCTTCGGCAACACCAAGAGAGGTCGCAATCGCCTCTGCTTCAGCTGTTGCTGCATAACCACCAGCGGCAGAGAATTCAGCTTCAACGCGGGTGTAGCGATCCATCGCTTTTTCTAAAGCTTCACCTTGGGCCGTTGCCATTTCTTCTTCAACTGAACGCATGCGAGCTGCAATCTGATCTAAATCACGCGCAGAAAGAATGCGATCAATAACTGTTCCCGGTTCATCACCGGTACGTGGATCCTGCGGCAAGTAACCAATTTTTCCAGTGCGATTTACTGCTCCACCTGCTGGCATAGTTTCACCAGCTAGCACCTTTGCAAGAGTTGATTTACCAGCACCGTTTCGACCAACAAAACCAATACGGTCACCGCTGTTAATGCGAACAGTCACGCCTTTAACAAGAAGGCGAGCACCTGCACGAAGTTCGAGCGCTTGGGTTGAAATCACGCTCAAGTCTATCGGCTGGGTTTAAACAGCACCAATTCGAGTACGACGAGGTGCTGCATATGACTTTCCAACGGCGGTTAACTCTGCAGAAACTTGAGCCTTAATTGCATCTTCACTCTTGAGCAACTTAGTGAGCTCTGCAATTGTGCTCTTGAGTTCCTTTTGCTCAGTTTCTAGTTCAATCTTGCTCATCTTGGTCAAACGACGAAGTGGCATATCCAAGATGTAGGTTGCTTGCTCATCATTTAATTTAAAGTCCTTGATCAACTTATCTTTTGCAGCCGCTGCATCATCGCTACCGCGAATAATCTTGATGACCTTGTCGATATCAATGATTGCCTTAAGCAAACCATCAACTAGACCCAGTCTGCCTTCAGCTTTTGCCTTACGAAACTCTGAACGACGACGTACAACTTCGATGCGGTGATCGATAAATACTCGCAGCAGTTCCTTAAGACCAAGAGTTTGTGGGCGACCCTTAACCAAGGCAACTGCGTTAATTGCAAAGGCGTCTTCCATCGGAGTTAGCGCATACAGTTTTTCTAGAACTTCTTCAGGCTCAAAACCGTTCTTGATTTCGATAACGACATTTGTGCCGGTCTGACCATCAGATAAATCGATGATGTCGCTGATTCCCTGGATCTTCTTGGCCTTAACCAGAGCTGCAATTCGTTCTACAACCTTTTCAGGCCCAATTGTGTACGGAAGTTCCTTGATGACGATACCCATTTTGCGAGATGTGACTTTTTCAATCTCAACGGTTGCGCGAACCTTGAAGGAACCTTTACCTGTTGCATAAGCCTCACGAACTCCATCAAGACCAACGATTTCGCCACCTGTTGGGAAATCCGGACCTGGAACAAACTTCATTAACTGCTTAACTGTTGCCGATGGGTTTTCGATCAGAAACTTAGTCGCAGCGATTACTTCGCTTAAATTGTGTGGGGCCATGTTGGTTGCCATACCCACAGCAATTCCAGAACCACCATTAACAAGCAGGTTTGGATATGCCGCTGGCAAAACAATTGGTTCAGATAATTGGCCGTCATAGTTCGGACCAAAATCAACGGTGTCTTCATCGGCTTCGGCAACCATAGACATCGCAGCTGGTGCCAAACGGGCTTCGGTGTAACGCATCGCTGCAGGGCCTGCATCTAGCGATCCAAAGTTTCCGTGACCATCAATTAATGGCAATCCCATTGAAAAACTCTGCGCCATACGAACTAATGCATCGTAAATTGCTCCGTCACCATGTGGGTGCAACTTACCCATTACTTCACCAACAACACGTGCGCTCTTTACATGTCCACGTTCTGGGCGAAGACCCATGTCTGCCATCTGATGAAGAATGCGGCGGTGAACCGGCTTTAAACCATCACGTGCATCAGGAAGTGCGCGTGAGTAAATAACTGAGTATGCGTACTCGAGGAAAGATTCTGAAACTTCTTTGGAAACATCGATGTCAACGATCTTTCCTGGATATTCACCAGGTTTTGGTCCAGCTGGTTTCTTACCCTTTGCCGCAGATTTCGCGGGAGTCTTCGCAGTTGCCATTGGGGCATTCTGCCAAGAGTCAGCCTTAATTTAGGGGAGGGCGCGCCCCAACTGATGAAACACACTTTGCTGCCAGTGCTGCACCTGCGGAAAGCGCCTGAGTTAGATCACTTGTTTCTAGCCACTTCGGAATAAATCCAGCAGCAAAAGAGTCTCCAGCACCTGTGGTGTCAACAACATTAGTTGTCACTGCAGAAACCTTGGCTTTTTCAGAACCATTCATAGCCATCGCACCCTTTGACCCTAGTTTAATGACAACCAGTGGTGTGATCTTGGCAAGATTTTCTTCAGCGGTTTCAACATCAGTTGCATCTCCAAGATACAAAGCCTCTTCGCTATTGAGCAAAATTCCATCCATCAATGAAACCCAAGAGAGAACTTCATCTCGGCTAACAATCTTCATTGCACCAGTTGTTGTTGGATCAAAATAAATTGGCTTACCACTTGCCCTAATCTTTTTTATCATCGCAAGCACCGCTTCACGGCTGCGGAAATCTAATAGCGCATACCCTGATAAATAGACGCCATCAATATCATCAAGTGATGGTAGATCAGATGCTTCAAGGTCAGCGTTTGCGCCATTGTCAGGAAACATTGTGCGCTCACCATTGGCATCAACCAGAATTACAACAACACCAGTTGGACGTCCGCTGTGCATCAAATTGAGGTGTTCTACGCCGTACTTATCTAGATCTGAAATAAGGGCAAAACCAACGGGATCATTGCCTGTACGCGCGACTAAATGAGCCTTTGAATTTGTGCGAGTAATCCACGTAGCAACATTTGCAGCCTGACCACCTGGGTGGCTTGAGATTTTACTGGCGGTGTCATTGCCGTAATTGATTGGCTCTTTGAGCTGTGAAATTACATCAAGTGCTAAATCGCCAATGCAGAGAATCTTTTTCATTGAAGCGCCACTGCAATCTGTGCGCCCAATAGGCAGTTAGCTTTAATAATTTCTGTGTTGATCGCTAGTGATTCACCTTTAGAAGTGGTGTGGAAATGTTCTAGCAAGAAGGGCGTCACATTCTTTCCAACAACGCCTTGCTGTTCAGCTTTTTCAAGACCAGATTTCAAAATCTCATCATGACGAGCCTTGTCCATCTCCTTTACAACTGGGTTTGCCACAACAAGTGCTTTGCTGAGTGTGCCAACCTCTTTGCGGGCCTTGATGATTGCGGCAATCTCTGCCGGAGAATCGACTCGGTGTTCAAGGGTGTAACCAGAATCAGTCAAGTAAAAACCAGGGAAGGCGGTTGTCTTATATCCAACCAGGCTGATCGCCAGCGTTTCTAGTCTTTCTAAAGTTGCAGGAACATCCAAAATTGATTTCACTCCGGCGCAAATCATGGTCATATCAACATTTGCCAAGGCAGTTAGGTCAGCAGATTCATCAAATGATTCATTTGCTCCTCTGTGCACGCCACCAAGACCACCAGTAGCAAAGACATGAATTCCGGCCATTGCTGCAATGTGTGCGGTTGCGGCAACTGTTGTTGCAGCGCTCTTGCCTTGCGCAACGACAATGGCAAGATCGCGAATAGATGCCTTAGAAATATCATCACGATTAGCGATCGCTTCTAGCTCAGATCGTTCTAATCCCACCAAAATCTTTCCATCTAGCAATGCAATTGTTGCTGGGACTGCGCCTGCATCGCGAACGATTCGTTCACATTCCAGCGCAACTTCTAGATTTGAAGGACGAGGCAAACCGTGGCTAATAATCGTTGATTCCAGAGCAACGATTGGTTTTCCGGCCTTAAGGGCAGCAGAAACTTCAGCCGATAGCTTGATTGCTTTTTCCATAGCCAAACTCTAGTGCACTCTCGTGGGAAGATAAGCACGTGCTTTTGTCCCAGATAACTCCCTCGATATTTTCTTCCCTCGGGTTAGACAGTGCTGCCGATCACTTGGCTATGGGCCAATCGCCGATGGGACGCGAACTTTTATTTCTTATCGATGGATTCGGCTTTGATACTTTGTCGAAGTATGCAGACGTTATGCCAACCATGAGCCGAATGATTAACTTCGGAAAAATTCAAACCGCATTTCCTTCGACAACTGCTACCTCACTTGCAACATTAACTACCGGAGAACTTCCTAGTGTCCACGGAATGTTGGGTTACACAGTTCAAGTTCCTAGAAGTGGTGGGCGATTGCTCAATGCTCTGAAATGGGATGAACGTGTAGATCCTGAAAACTGGCAACCAGTTGAAACTCTTTTTCAGAGAGCATCCAATGTCGGAATCAGTGTTACCCATGTTGCTGCTAAGCGTTATGAAAATACAGGTTTCACTCGTGCTGTTTTTCGGGGCGCACAATACAAAGGCGCCAATGTTGTTGCTGATTTAGTCAGCGAAACCAAACTCGCACTACAAAAAACTCCTTCATTTGTTTACCTGTATGTCAATGACTTAGATGCTGCAGGACATTCGGATGGAGTCGGAAGCGATAAGTGGATTGCCGCCCTTTCTGCAATCGATCAGATGGTTTCGCAATTGATGAAGGAAGTTCCCAAAGGAACTCGAATCTGGGTTACTTCAGATCACGGAATGATCAATGTTGAAGAAATGATTGTTATTGGGCAAGACAATCCCTTGTTAACCGGTGTCAGTGTTGTGGCCGGAGAACCACGTGCACGACATATTTATTTGACCGAAGATTCAGTTCAGGCACGCATTGATGCAGCTGGTGTATGGCAACAGTATTTGCAGGATAAAGCGGTAGTTCTTACCCGCGAAGAAGCGATTTCAAGCAATTTGTTTGGTGCAACTTTAAGCCCTGACTCAATTGATCGCATGGGCGAGATAATTGCTATCGCCCGAGGTGGAGTAATTCTTGTTGATGCAGACCGTGTTGATAAAGAAGGTGCCATGGTTGGACATCATGGTGGCGATAGCGAGATTGAATCTCAGGTTGGTTTACTGACAACAACCCTGAGTTAGTAAGTTAGTTCTTTGGATCCTCTGGCTTGATGCCAAACATGATTTCATCCCAGCTTGGAACCTTGGCACGTGCAGTGATTCCATCACGTGTAGCTTCATCATCTGGCTCTTCGCGAATAACTGCTAAGCGGGGAACCTCGCGAATAGGCTCAATCTCTTCTTCAATTTCATCCTCAATAGTTTCTTTGCGGAACTCGCTGTACACATCAATGATGCGACGCTCGGAGGGGTGAGAACTCTCGGTGGGGATCAGCGCAGCAGTTGGAAGTTGGCGTGGGGCAGGATCATCACCCATCATCCAGCGAGCGTTTTCATCCATAGATGTAACGGTGCGCAGGATTGAATCAAAGCTCCATTGAGCAATACCAATACCCGAACTATTTGGATAATGAAGTTCTAATGTCCAGGTGCCATCTTCAAGGCGCCAGGTGTCCCATGACAATTCTGATGAATCAATGTTGCGGGGAGCTAAACGAGAGATAACTGTTCCGAGCAAAGTAACGGCATCGCGTCCGCCTTCTTTGCGAATAACAATTTGTTGAGCTTGATCAATAATGTAAATGCGTTCAGAAAGAATTGGTCCGGCAAAACGTTCTACCTTTTCAATAGTTGTGTTGTTTTCACGAGCGATTTGTTCGGCAGTTTGTCCTGCACGCAACAATCGCTGAATCTCTTTGATTGAGATACTTGGCTCATCAGAAGATGGGACAGCCATCAGTCTTTGCTGATTAACAGTTGCACGCAATGTGTCAGAAACTCGAACAGTAAATTCATTTCCATCATTGTCATGCAAAGACAGGTACAGACCGTCTTCGGTCTTTCCGTCTAGTCGTAGCTCAGTCACGTGCACGAGGGTAGCCGATAAGGGCCTTATAAGTCTGGAAATACGGAAGTGTGGCTGCACATGCCGCAATCATGAAACCCAGAGGTACCCAGTACGCGATGTCGGCACCAAACTGGTCGATCACTAGGCCAGCTATAGCACTAGCGAAAGCTCCACCCAATGGCATTCCTGCAACGACCCACGTCAAAGTCTCAGTGATTTGTTCTGGCGGAACCGCACCTTCTGCAACTCCGTAAGCATTAATAACCAGCGGAGCTACTGCAAAACCATTAAAAAATAAAGCAACCGCAAGCCAGGTTAAGGAATGTGTAAACAACATCGGTACCGACAGCAAGGTCAGCGCAAATAAGAAGATCAAGAATCGTGACGCGCTAGATAACTTCCATTTAATTGCGCCATTGATGATCGCTGCGATTCCGCTGCCGAAAGCCCAAATGGCCAACAAAAGACCCGACATGTTTTCTTGGCCGCGTTGTTCAGTAAAGGCAACGGTGACAATTGCGATGGAACCAAAAAAGCCACCCAACAAAGTTGTCGCAAGAACAACTGCTTGAACTCGCTTATTGCGGATGACCGCAGGGTGGGGATCAACAATGCGCTTTGGTGTTGAAGGCGGCTCAGTAGCTTTCTGCCTGATGAACAATGGAACACCGATTGCCACGAAGATAATTCCAACGATGATTCCAGCTGCTGGTGCAATTGTTGTAGCGCAGGCGGTCACAATGATTGGGCCCAAGATAAAGACAATTTCATCCATGATCGCTTCATAGGAATAAGCGGTGTTTACCAAGTGACGATCTTGTTCATCTTCGGCAGTACTTGTTTTATCTGGGCTCAAAACATGTAACCAACGGCGGCGAACTAAGCCACCGGTGTTTACCGACATTGATTCGGCGATGATGATGCTTGCAAACCAACTCCAGGTAGGAGCTTGATTTAAAACCAAGAGTGTAAAAACACAAAGCCCTGCAACCTTAATCGGAACAACGCGGACCAGCATTGCGCTTTGGCCAATACGATCTGCAACACGCGACCAATGAGGTGTAGCAAAGGCCATAACTACAGAAGCCGTTGCACTGAGCGCACCTGCTAATGCATATGAATCACTTGCGGCTACAACGATAAAAATCAGGGCAAGCGAATCCATTGAAATTGGCATGCGGGCAATGAGTCCAGGAACAGAAAAACCAAGGCCCCCAGGGGTTCTAAAAAGTGTTGAGTACCCAGAGAACATAGGCAGGAGTCTATCTCGGCGTTAGACTGCACTTATGACCGATTCCAATGAATTGCTTCAACTTGCGCTAAAGATTGCTCGACAAGCAGGTGATTTATTGGTGAATCGTCCGGCATCTTGGGACTTAACAGTTAAATCAACGGCTATTGATATTGCTACGCAGATGGATACTGCCAGTGAAAAACTGATTGTCGAAAGTATTTTGGCTGTGCGACCTGATGACGGAATCATTGGTGAAGAGGGAACTTCACGTGCAAGCAAGAGCGGAATCACGTGGGTGATTGATCCGGTCGATGGAACCGTCAATTATTTTTACGGATTACCAGGGTGGGCTATAAGCATTGCGGCAAAAGATGAGAATGGAACTTTGGTGGGCGTTGTTCATAGTCCAACTGTTCAATCAACTTGGCATGCAAGTAAAGGCGGGGGAGCATTTCTTAATGATGTGAAGATTGCGTGCAACAATCCAGTTGAACTAAACCGCGCACTGTTTTCAACCGGCTTTGCTTATGATGTAAAAGACCGCATCGAACAATTAAAGATTGTGAATGTTCTCATTCCTCAAATTCGTGATTTACGCAGAATCGGATCTGCCGCTGCCGATATTTGCCATGTGGCAACAGGTCTAGTTGATGGCTACTTTGAAACTGGTCTACACGAATGGGATTTAGCGGCAGCTGAGCTAATCGCCAGAGAAGCGGGGGCGGTTGTGACCACCTATCCGTGGCACGGGCTCAATCTGACCTTGGCCGCGGGTCCACACCTGTACGAGACGCTCAAGGCTCAGATTCCCGAGTGAGAGGGGAGCTCAGAGGCCGATTTACGGTTCTGAGCGTGGCTATGGCACAATACGCAGTCTGCACCGCCAAAGCGCGTGCTTAATAGAAATGACAAAAGGATCCGAATATGAACATTCTTGACGCCGTAGATGCAGTATCCCTGCGCAAAGACATCCCACAGTTTCGTGCTGGTGATGAGCTCAAGGTCCATGTTCGTGTTATCGAAGGTAACAAGAGCCGTCTTCAGGTTTTCCAAGGAATCGTAATCCGTCGCCAAGGTGATGGCGTTCGCGAGACTTTCACAATCCGTAAGGTTTCATACGGCGTTGGTGTTGAGCGTACATTCCCAGTTCACACACCAGTGATCGAAAAAATTGAGTTAGTAAAGAAGGGCGAAGTACGTCGCGCCAAGCTGTACTACCTACGCGACCTACGCGGTAAGGCTGCAAAGATTCGCGAAAAGCGCGATGGCGTTGAAGGTT
>DAIMZE010000013.1:0-13988 GCA_036734125.1 Candidatus Planktophila sp. | reverse complement strand
CACCTTGTGCAAAAGCTAAAAAGATAGATTGGATAATTTCATTGGAGCCATTGGCCGCCCAGATGTTATCCAAAGTAAAACTAGTTCCGTTGCCTTCATTGATATAAGTGGCAAGTTTGGTGCGCACAATAGTTGCATCGCGATCCGGGTAACGATTTAAGTCAACGGCTACCTTTGCTACGGCATCAGTAATTGCTTTTTGTAGGGCAGGTGACGGTGAATAAGGATTCTCATTTGTGTTGAGCGCAGCTACTGCCGGAACCTGAGGCGCACCATAGGGTGACATCGGACGTAGAGTTTCGCGCAAAGGCAACCAATTAGGCCAACTCATTACAGATTCTCCAAACGCGCAGTCATTGCCTCACCGTGAGCTGGCAAATCTTCAGAGTTTGCAAGTGTGACAACGGTGTCAACAATGTCAGTAAATGCCTTTTGTTCGTATTCAATAAAGTGCAATCCCCGAAGAAATGTCTGCACAGAAAGCCCACTTGAGTGACATGCGCAACCACCAGTAGGTAATACGTGATTGGAGCCCGCAGAGTAATCACCCAAAGAAACCGGTGAAAAGCGTCCGATAAATACTGCGCCAGCATTGCGAATCTTGTCAGCATCGCTACGTGAGTTACGCGTTTGAATCTCTAAGTGCTCAGCAGCATAAGCATTAACGACATCCAAACCTTGTTGCATGTCATCTACTAAAGCAATGGCTGATTGAACACCAGAAAGTGCGCTCTTGATTCGATCAGCATGCTTGGTTGCTGCAACACGAACTTTGAGTTCGGCCTCAACAGCCGCAGCAAGCTCGAGAGAATCTGTCACCAATACTGCCGCAGCAATAACATCATGTTCTGCTTGGCTGATTAAGTCTGCGGCAACATCAGCGGCAATTGCAGATGAATCAGCTAAAACAGCAATCTCTGTAGGACCCGCTTCTGAATCAATTCCGATAATTCCGCGCAGTGCGCGTTTAGCTGCAGCAACGTAAATGTTTCCGGGACCCGTAACAAGGTCAGCCTTTTCGCAGACGCCTTCCATTCCGTAAGCAAAGAGTGCAATTGCCTGCGCTCCCCCAACGGCGTAGACCTCGGTGATTCCGAGCAACGCACATGTTGCAAGAATTGTTGGGTGTGGCAAACCGCCAAAATCTTTTTGTGGTGGTGATGCAACTGCGATTGATTGCACCTTAGCAATTTGTGCAGGAATAACATTCATCATCACGCTACTTGGGTAAACAGCGCGACCACCTGGCACATAGAGACCTACGCGATCTACTGGAATCCATTTTTCAGTAACAGTTCCGCCATCGACAACAGTTGTCGTCTTTTCAGAACGTAACTGATCGTTGTGAACTTTAGTGATTCGCGAGATAGATAGTTCTAATGCACTTCTAATCGCAGGATCTAATTGAGACAAGGCCGCATCTAGTGCGCTTTGTGGGACTCGAATACTGGGTGGCGTCACACCATCAAACTCTTGGGCTAGCGCGATTAAATCTGCTTCTGTTCCATTCTTTACTCTTTCAAGAATAGGCTCGATAAGCAGCATTGCTTCGGCAACATTGAGAGTAGCTCGGGGTAATTCCGAGTTGTATTGGGCTTTAGACAGGGATCGTCCGCGCAGGTCAACGGTACGAATCATTAGGCAATTGTAACGGCAAGGCGGTGTGAGATGCCTATTGATTTAAACCAGGCAGTTCGGGCCCAAAATTGATTTCAAATCAGCGCTCAGGCTAGGTGATGATGTGATCAATGCATCAACCTTCATCACAGTGCTACTTCCATTATCGACAAGCTGTAGGTGAACCTCACGCTTTCCAGGATGTGATCGCAGAATCTCTTTAATGCGATCTACAACTGGTGGTGTGCACTGCTGAATCGGCAGAGAAATAATCAGCGGTCCAGTTGGGCCAGCACTGATATCTGGCATAGACATTTCTAGCGCAGTAAAGCGCAGCGCATCTTCTCGACGATCAACTCGACCTCTGATTGTGACGATTCGATCTTCTGTTAGAGACATTGAATATTGGTTGTAAGTATTTGCGAAGAATAAAACTTCTAGAGCGCCTTCTAGATCTTCAACGGTTACAACCGCCCACGATGCACCTTGTCGCGAAACCTTTCGGGTAACGCTTGTAATCAAACCACCAATAGTCACAATAGATTCGTGATGTGCGCCATCATCTGCAAGTTCGCTAATGGACATATCTGTATTGGCACGCAACACATGTTCAACACCAAGTAATGGGTGATCTGAAACGTAAAGACCTAACATCTCGCGTTCGTAGGACAAGAGCATCGCTTTATCCCACTCGCCAGTTGGTACTTCAATATCTAATCCAGATACAGCGGTGACCGCTTCTCCCCCGAAGAGATCAAATTGACCAATGGCTTCGGCACGTTTTGATTCAATCACTGAATCAATCGCTTCAAGGTGAACTGCAATGAGTCCCTTACGTGTGGAACCAAGTGAACCAAAAGCTCCAGCTTTGATTAAAGATTCAATTGTCTTTTTGTTGCACACTTGAGCATCAACTTTTGCTAGGAAATCCCCAAAGGATGTGTAACGACCCTTCGCATCACGTGCGTTCTTGATTGAGGCGACCACGCCTTCTCCGACATTTCGAATCGCGGCTAACCCAAAACGGATATCGACTCCGCGTGGGGTGTATTCAGCATCAGATTCGTTGACATCTGGTGGCAAAACTTTGATGCCCATTCGGCGACATTCAGAAAGGTAGAGCGCAGATTTATCTTTGTCATCGCGAACAGAAGTCAGCAATGCCGCCATGTATTCTGTTGGGTAATTCGCCTTGAGGTAAGCGGTCCAATAGGAAACAACACCATATCCAGCAGAGTGTGCGCGGTTAAATGCATAGTCAGAGAATGGAATCAGAACTTCCCATAAACGCTTGATCGCTGCGGTTGAGAAACCGTTTTCCTTCATGCCTGCTTCAAAGGGAACATACTCTTTATCTAGAATTTCCTTGTTCTTCTTACCCATCGCCTTACGCAAAAGATCCGCGCGTCCCAAAGTAAATCCGGCTACTTTTTGAGCGATCGCCATTACCTGCTCTTGATAAACAATTAATCCATAGGTATCGCCCAAAATTTCTTGTAGCGGAACAGATAGCTCTGGGTGAATTGGTTCTACGGGCTTTCGACCATTTTTACGATCGGCATAGTTGTTGTGCGCGTTCTCGCCCATCGGACCTGGTCGATACAAAGCAATAACCGCTGAAATATCCTCAAATGAATCTGGTGACATGCTCTTGAGCAATGCGCGCATTGGTCCACCGTCGAGCTGGAACACACCCAAAGTGTCACCGCGGCTTAAGAGTTCATAAGTCTTTGGATCATCCAGCGTTAGGTCTTCAAGCACGACATCTTTTCCTTGATTTGCTTTGATGTTAAGCAAGCAGTCATCAAGTACAGAAAGATTTCGTAATCCCAAAAAGTCCATCTTGAGCAAACCAGTTGCTTCACACGCACCCATATCAAATTGCGTGATGATCGCACCATCTGCTTCGCGGCGATGAATCGGAATTACATCAAGTAAAGGTTCGCGCGAAAGAATCACTCCAGCAGCATGCACACCCCATTGACGCTTCAGTCCTTCAAGACCACGGGCGGTATCAACTACGCGCTTTGAATCTGGGTCTGCGTTATATAAAGCACGGAATTCACCCGCTTCGCCGTAACGATCATCTTTTGGATCAAAGACTCCGCCGAGGGAAATATCTTTACCCATGACCGATGGGGGAAGCGCTTTGGTGAGCTTTTCACCAATCACATATGGATAACCAAGAACTCGAGTCGAATCCTTAATCGCTTGCTTTGACTTAATAGTTCCGTACGTAATGATCTGTGCGACACGGTCTTCACCATACTTATTGGTTGCATATCGAATCATTTCGCTGCGTCGACGTTCATCAAAGTCCAAGTCAATATCAGGCATGGAAATACGTTCTGGATTAAGAAAACGCTCAAACAAAAGACCATGTTCTAGCGGATCTAAACCGGTAATTCCTAGCGAGTACGCAACCAAAGAGCCAGCTGCAGATCCACGACCAGGACCAACGCGAATACCAACCTTCTTTGCATGTCCCACAAGGTCAGCAACAACCAGGAAGTAACCCGGGAAACCCATTTTTTCCATAACACCAAGTTCGTATTTCAAGCGATCCTCGTGTGCCGGAGTGATGCGTGAACCAAGTCGTTCCTTGAGGCCACGTTCAGCCTCTTTCTTTAACCAAGAATCTTCAGTTTCACCTGCTGGAACTTCAAACTGAGGAAGCAGATTTTCACCTTCGCGCAAAGTGATGTTGCAACGTTCGGCAATCAACAAGGTGTTATCGCAGCTTTCAGGAATATCCTTAAAGAGCTCGCGCATCTGCGCTGCGGTCTTGACATAGAAAGAGTCATTATCAAATTTAAATCTTTTTGGATCTGCCAAAGTTGAACCAGATTGAACACAAAGAAGCGCTTCGTGTGCGCCAGCATCTTCTTGTCGTGTGTAGTGCAGATCATTAGTTGCAAGAAGTGGCAAACCAAGTTCTTTACCTAGCTTCAACAAATCAGCTTTTACCCGAGCTTCAATTTCGATTCCATGATCCATAACTTCTAGAAAGAAGTTTTCTTTTCCAAAAATATCACGGTAAGCACTTGCTGCCTTGATCGCCTCTTTATAAGCACCCATACGCAATCGAGTTTGAATTTCACCACCTGGGCATCCGGTCGTTGCGATCAAACCCTTTGAATGCTTAGCAAGTAATTCACGATCCATACGCGGCTTGTAGTAATAGCCTTCAAGGGATGCCAGTGAAGACAATCTAAAGAGATTTCCAAGACCTTCATTGCTTTCAGCCAAAATTGTCATGTGCGTATATGCGCCGCCACCTGAAACATCATCTTCTCCACCGGCTGCCCACTGCACACGTTTCTTATCAAATCTAGATTCGGGTGCGACATAGGCTTCGATACCAATGATTGGCTTTACATCTGCTTTTTTTGCCGCTTTATAAAATTCGAAGGCACCAAAAACGTTTCCATGATCTGTCATTGCAATTGCAGGCATGCCCTGGGCCTTGACCTCAGATATTAAATCGCCAACACGAGCAGCCCCATCGAGCATTGAATACTCGGTATGGACGTGAAGGTGTACGAAATTATCGGCTCCGTTTATTTTCTGGTCAGGCATGATTGGCGAGATTAGTGGTTATGGCAGAACAGCGTCGGAAAGCAACGCCAGCGAGCGTGTGAGATCGGCTGGGTAAGGGGCTTGGAAGTCCAGAGCTTGGCCTGTCACAGGGTGGGCAAAGCGTAGTTGCGCAGCATGAAGCCATGGTCTAGCCATCTGCAAACTCTTAGCCAGAACCGGATCGGCGCCGTAGGTGGTGTCACCAACAAGTGGGTGGTGCAGCGCGGAAAAATGAACGCGAATTTGGTGCGTGCGTCCGGTTTCGAGTTCTACTTTCACCATTGAAACGCCCCGATAAAATTCGATTACTTCGTAATGTGTAATTGATTCTTTTCCAGTAGCAACTACTGCAAAGCGATGATCCTCTTTTGGATGTCGATCGATTGGTGCATCAATGGTTCCAGTTGTTGGATCCAGATGACCCTGCACCATTGCGTGATAAATCTTTTCAACGGTGCGATTTCTAAAAGCATCCTTAAGAACATGAAAAGCGGTGTCACTCTTTGCAACGATCATCAAGCCACTTGTTCCGACATCTAACCTATGAACTATTCCTTGGCGCTCTGCCGGACCAGAAGTAGAAACCGAGTATCCAGCGGCCATCAAAGCTCCGACAACTGTTGGTCCAGTCCATCCTGGACTTGGATGAGCAGCGCAACCAATTGGTTTATCAATGACGACAATATCTTGATCGTCGTAGACAACTGTTAATCCCTCTAATGGTGTTAATGGGATTGGATCTGTATTAATCGGTGCAGGCATCAATACTTCAATAACTTGACCCGCGGTGACGCGATCAGATTTCGGCATTGCCTTACCGCCAGTTGTGATGTCTCCATCTTCTAAAAGCTTTACAACTGCGGTTCGGGATAAACCCAACACGCGTGTGAGGGCGCTATCAATGCGCTCTCCCGCGACTCCTTCTGGCACCGACAAGGTGCGCAATTCGCGGTTACTCATGGCTATGAGCCTACCTTTGTTATTGGTGGGATATTTCTAGCGGTTAAAACCATAGATAGAAGGGCTGCAGTAACGATTGCGGTGTCAGCGATGTTAAATACCGGCCAATTTGGCAATTGCAACCAATCGATGACATGTCCCCTTAAGACACCGGGCTCACGGAAGATGCGATCGACCATATTTCCCAAGATTCCACCCAAAACTAATCCCAAAACCACAGCCCACCCACGTGAAGTAATTCTTGGCGCGTAGTACAAAACTGCAATCATTACGACCAAACTAAAGATCGAGAGAAAAACCGTTGCACCGGCAGCAAAGGAAAAAGCTGCTCCCGGATTTCGTACAAAGGTAAGTTGGAAGAATTCACCTATTACTTTGACATTAGATTTATAGGAAAGATTGTTAACCGCCCAGATCTTGGTGGCTAAATCAATGATCCAAACTGCCCAGGCAACACTAAAGAGTGTGCGCCACATGCGCACCGTTAGCGCCGTTCTTCCTTCTGCTTGCACAGCATGCAGAGAGTTGCGCGAGGAAATACTTGCAAACGTGCTTTACCGATTGGTGAACCGCACTCTTCGCAATTTCCATATGTTTTGTTTTCAATTCGCTCAAGTGCGCGCTCGGTCTGTAAAACCATGTCGCGGGCGTTGATGACAAGTGACATTTCATGTTCGCGTTCAAAAGTCTTGGTTCCGGCATCAGCCTGATCATCACCGGCACCTTCACCAGATTCCTGAATCAATGCATCCATTTCTTGCTCAACAACTGCAAGTTCTTTACGCAGGCGATCTAACTCTTTTGAAATTTCGGACTTAATTGCTTTGATTTCAGCTGCAGTCCACGGAGATTCATTTTCGCTAACAACTACAGGAGTAGGTGCAACCTTGATTGGCTTAAGCGGAGCGATCTTCTTGCCACTTTTAATTGGACGTGGCGGAGGCGGCATTACTAGACGACGCTCTTCAACAACCGGCGCTACAACTGGCGCGGTAATTGTTGAAACCGAAACTGTTTGTGATTTTTCATCGACCGTCAAAGTGGTCTTTGATGGAAATGGCTTTCCTGGAGCTTTCTTTACGGGAATGCTCTTGACCGCAGCTTTTTTGGCAGGTGCTGCCTTCTTGGCAGCTTTCTTTGCCGCAGCCTTTTTAACAGGAGCTTTCTTGGCGGGCGCTTTTTTAGCAACCTTCTTGGCAACCTTCTTTACAGGTTTCGCCTTCTTGATCACCTTTTTAATAGCCTTCTTGACCGCCGACTTTTTTGCGGCTTTCTTGACTGGCTTCTTAGGCATGTCGCGAACCTTATGCCTTCACGCCCACCCTTACCAAGTTCGCCACGGTCAATTTTTAAGCATTCAATCATCTACACTAAGAACCTCGCGTACAGGGCGTTGACGGGGCTATCACCTCACGAGCTGGCAGGAAGAAATGGGCCTAGGTCCATGTAGAACCGGCACACGGGATTACAAGTGGCACACCATGGTGTGCAAGGCGGGTGGTACCGCGAAAGCTGTGAACACAGCGATCGTCCCTCCAGAGATTGTTTTCTGGAGGATTTTTTTATGTCATTTCGCGCAATCCCAGCAGCTGTTGACCTGCCTGCCGTCGAACATTCAATCTTAAAGTTCTGGCGCGAAAATTTGATCTTTGAAAAAACTGTTGCTGCACGTGAAGGTGCACCTGCCTGGACTTTTTATGAAGGTCCCCCAACTGCCAACGGAATGCCCGGAACTCACCACATTGAAGCCCGCGTATTTAAGGATTTGTTTCCACGTTTTCAAACCATGAAAGGCAAGCAAGTAACTCGTAAAGCTGGTTGGGATTGCCATGGTTTGCCCGTTGAAATCGCTGTAGAAAAAGAACTTGGATTCACCGGAAAAGGTGACATCGAAAAATTTGGAATTGCACCGTTTAATGACAAGTGCCGCGAATCTGTTCAGCGTCACGTCAGCGCATTCACCGACATGACAGATCGCATGGGCTTCTGGGTTGATTTTGATGAAGCGTATTGGACTATGTCACCTGAATATGTTGAATCAGTCTGGTGGTCACTCAAAGAGATCTGGAAAAAGGGTTTACTTGTGCAAGATCATCGTGTCGCACCGTATTGCCCTCGATGCGGAACCGGTTTATCAGATCACGAGTTAGCTCAAGGGTATGAAACCGTTACTGATCCATCAGTCTTTGTTCGCTTTCCGATTACATCCGGAGAACTTGCCGCATTAAATGCATCTCTATTGGTGTGGACAACAACTCCGTGGACTTTGGTTTCCAACACCGCGATCGCGGTACATCCAGAGGTCGAGTACGTGGCGATCGAAGTTACCGAAGAAGAAAAGACCGAAGTTCTTGTCGTTGCCAAGAATTTGATGGAAGCTGTTAAGGGTGAGAAGAAGATCCTTAAGACCATGCTCGGCAAAGAGTTAGAGCGCATCACCTATAAGCGACCATTTGATTACATTGAAATTCCTGATGCTCACTTCGTTGTTCTTGCAACATATGTAACAACCGAAGATGGAACTGGTTTGGTTCACCAATCCCCTGCTTTTGGTGCTGACGACTTAGCCGTCTGCCGTAGCTACGGTCTGCCGGTTGTAAATCCCATTGCACCAGATGGCCATTTTTTGGCTGAAGTACCCGTTGTTGGTGGAGTTTTCTTCAAAGATGCTGACAAAGCTTTAGTAAAAGAACTCAAAGCAAGTGGTGCTCTATACAAGCATCAGCAATACGAGCACACATACCCACATTGCTGGCGTTGTCATACAGCGTTGATGTATTACGCACAACCATCGTGGTACATCCGCACCACATCTATTAAGGATGCGTTGCTTCGTGAAAACGCCGCAACTGATTGGCACCCAGAGACAATTAAAGAAGGTCGCTACGGCGATTGGCTTAACAACAATATTGACTGGGCGCTTTCTCGAAATCGTTACTGGGGTACTCCCCTTCCGATCTGGCGTTGCGAAAACAAGCATGAAATCTGCGTCGACTCATTAAAGGAACTTGGAGCTTTAGCTGGACAAGAGCTTTCAAATTTAGATCCACACCGACCATTTGTAGATGACATCACTTTTGCTTGTGCTGAATGTTCACAAGCAATGACACGCGTACCCGAAGTTATTGACTGCTGGTATGACTCTGGCGCAATGCCTTTTGCGCAGTGGGGCTATCCGCACAAAGAAGGTTCAGTAGAAAAATTCAAGGCTTCCTACCCTGCCGACTTCATTTGCGAAGCGATCGATCAAACTCGCGGGTGGTTCTATACCTTGATGACAATTGGCACCCTGGTCTTTGATAAATCCTCGTATAAGACCGTGCTATGTCTTGGCCACATCTTGGATAAAGATGGCCGCAAGATGAGTAAGCACCTTGGAAATGTTCTAGAACCAATGGCGTTGATGGATCAACATGGCGCGGACGCGGTTCGCTGGTACATGTTGGCAGCCGGTTCACCATGGGCTGCTCGTCGCGTGGGCCATGACAGCATCAATGAGGTTGTTCGCAAGACTTTATTGACCTACTGGAACACCGTTTCTTTTCATGCCCTGTATGCCAACGCTTCAAACTTTGAAATCACTCAAACTCCGGCGTTATCTGAACGTCCACTTATGGATCGTTGGATCATCTCTGAATTAAACCTTTTGGTGAGAGAGGTTGACGCGGCCCTTGAAGATTTTGATTCGCAAATTGCAGGTCGCGCACTTGCACGCTTTATCGATGATTTATCGAACTGGTACGTACGACGTTCTCGCCGACGTTTCTGGGATGGCGATCTTGCAGCGCTCGGAACTTTGCACGAATGCTTAGTAACGCTGACGCAATTACTTGCTCCCCTAGTTCCATTTATTACTGAACAGGTGTGGCAAGAGTTAGTTATCCCGGCAGATTCAACGCAGCCTGCATCGGTTCACCTTTCAAATTGGCCTGCGGTCAATGCCAGTGCGATTGATACAGAGTTAGCGGCACAAGTTGCATTGACTCGACGCATTGTTGAATTAGGTCGTGCGACCCGCGCCGAATCTGGCATCAAAATTCGCCAACCTTTGGGTCGCGCCTTGATTGCAGCCAGCGGTTGGGCGACTTTGCCTGAAGCTATGCGCGAACAAATTGCAGATGAGCTCAATGTTCAAACTTTGCAGGACATCGCAACCGCTGATGGTGACCTGGTCGATATCAGCGTCAAGGCGAACTTCAAATCACTGGGCGCAAAATTTGGTGGAGCAGTTCAGGAGATCGCTAAAGCAATTGCAGCAACGGATGCAACTGTGCTGGTAAAGACTTTGCGTTCGACCGGAACAACAACTGTTGGTACTTGGGAGATCGCACTAGATGACCTAGTTGTCACCGAAGTTCCAAAGAGCGGTTGGAGCGTTTCTTCTCATGATGGTGAAAGCGTTGCGCTGGATCTTGAGCTAACACCAGTGTTGATTGCGGCCGGAAATGTGCGTGAAGTAATCAGATTTATTCAAGAGCGTCGCAAGAGCGATGGTTTGGATATCTCAGATCGCATCAAAGTAACCTGGAATGCAACTGACGAGATCGCGGCGGCAATCGAATCTGATCTTGGGCACATTGCCGATGAAGTTCTAGCACTGTCTATGACACGTGATGCTGGTTTGGAAATCAAAGATACTGAGATTGGTGTTGAGGTCGTACTTGTTAAAGCGTAATTACAGGCCGCGCAACAAGTTCATCAATAATTGTGTTCCGAAAAAGAGCACAATAAAACTCATGTCTAAACTGATTGCACCCAAACGAAGTGGTGGCACAAAGCGACCCACAAACTTCATCGGTGGATCAGTGATTGTGTAGATAGCTTCTACAAAGTAAAGAATGATTCCTTTGGGGCGCCAGGTTCTGGAAAACATCTGAACATAATCAAAAATTAAGCGACCCAAAAGCGCCAAAAGAAAGATTTGAAGAACACTGGCTAGCAGTGAGCCTACGCTCAACATGTTCAGCTCTGGTTAAAGAAACTTGCTTGAGCCGCTGCTGACTTATCTTCAGAGCTGACTGAAACATTTGCAGGTGAGAGAAGGAAAACCTTCTTTGTCACGCGCTCGATAGTTCCGTGCAAACCAAAAGCAAGACCGCTTGCAAAATCAACTAGGCGCTTATGCTCTGACTCATCCATTTCAGTGAGGTTGATGATCACTGGATTTCCCTGACGGAAATGTTCACCGATCGTACGTGCCTCGTTGTAATAACGTGGATGCAAGGTAATGATGCGATCCATCGTTGGAAGATCAAGCTGCGGTGCAACCTCTACAACTGCTGAATGACGCAATGAACCAACTGAACGAGGTTCGCGAGTTTTGATGCGAACATCTCCGGTTGGGGCGATTGCTGGGGTATTTGTAGTTGCTGCTTGAGGAGTATCGAATTCAGGATCATCCATCAAGCCAAGGTAATTAGCGACACGGCGCATTGCATTAGACATGGTTAAAGGTTACTGGTGGGGTGAGCGAGAACCGAGGATTGATGAGCCTACGCGCACATGTGTCGCACCATGTGAAATTGCCACTTCGTAGTCGCCACTCATGCCGGCAGACAAAGAATCAGCCTTTGGAAATCTGAGCAAAAACTCATTGCGAATCACTGATAATTGCGAATAAGCCGCGTCCGGATCCATCCCCACCGGCGGGACCGACATCAGCCCCACCAAGGTGTGGATCTTTGAATCCGACACTTTTTCGGCTAACTGATAGAGCTGGTCAACCCCTGCCCCGCCGCGATTATGGGCACCATCTAATGAAACCTGAAGAAAAATGCTTAAGGGATGTGGGGCAACCTTTTCAATCATTTCGAAATGGCGTGGATCATCCAGCGAATGAATTATCGAAGCCCACGATGTAATCGACTTTAACTTATTGCTTTGGATCTGTCCTTGAAAGTGCCAGTTGCCCTGAACTAACTGCGACTTCTCTGCACCCTCGGCATCTCGGTTTTCGCCAAAATCTGTTACCCCTAGTTGCTGAAGAATCTGCACATCACTAGCGGGAAAGGTCTTAGTTACGGCGATCAAGGTCACTGGATGCGAAGCAACGGCAGCAATCTTTGCGCGAACAACGTCAAGGTTCTGTGAGATTTCTTCTAATCGATTCATAAGGACACTACCCCTGCAAATCGACCCGTCGGATTTTGGCGACGATGAGAAAAATACATCTCATCTTCAAAGGTGCAAGAAGTAGAAGCTTCATATGAAACTCCAGCTGCGACTAATTCTGCAATCAGGGCTTTGGAAAGATCTAGCCCCGGCGTTCCTTTGTGTGTCGTTGCGAAAGCACGAGGGTGATCGGCAATCACATCTTGTTGCATCTGGAAAGGGACTTCATAACAACCACCACAAATAGATGGACCTAATATGGCATGGAGTTCTATTGCACCTAGTGATCGCATTTGTTGCACCGCTTTGACGGCGATGCGATTAACTAACCCAGCACGGCCAACATGGATTGCACCAACTGCTTCCTTCGAAATCAGAAGCAGCGGAATACAGTCGGCAACCATCACTGCTAAAGCCAGGTTTGGTGTAGTGGTAATCAACCCATCGCATGTTGGAATATCAGAAGTAATCGCGTCAACAACTTTGATTTCATCACCATGGACTTGATTCATGAACTGAGCGGCGCCGATAACTGTGCGATTGGATGCAACCACCGTTGGATCATCTCCGACATGAAGTGCCAGATTCAATGATTCATACACGCCAAGGCTTTCGCCTCCGCGTCGATCAGTAAATAAGTGAGGCAATGCCTTACTTCATGAAGTCAGGAACGTCGATTTCGTCCTCAGCAACTAACTCTTCAAAGGTCACGCGACGCTTGGGAGTTTCATTGCCTAAATCAAGAGCGACTGAGATCGGATCATTTGATGCGATTGGGTCTGCAACACCACCAAGGGTTGCTGCATCAATTACTGGTGTGGACACCTTTTTTGGTGCTCCACCTTCAAAGCCTGCAGCTACAACGGTAATTCGAACCTCATCGCCCAGAGCATCATCAATTGTTGTTCCAAAGATGAACTTGGCATTTGGATGAACCGCTGACTGCACTAACTCACACGCCTCGTTAACTTCAAACAGTCCAAGATCTGATCCGCCAGAAACTGACAGAAGCACACCCATCGCTCCATCAATTGAAGCTTCAAGAAGTGGACTTGAAATTGCAAGTTCGGCGGCACGTAGAGCGCGGTTTTCACCACGAGCTGATCCGATACCCATTAATGCAGAACCCGCGCCTGACATAACCGCTTTAACATCGGCAAAGTCCAAGTTAATCAAACCAGGTTGCGTAATGATTTCGGTAATTCCCTGAACACCTGAAAGTAGAACTTGGTCTGCGCTCTTGAACGCATCTGCCAAAGTAATTGTGCGATCAGAGATTGCAAGCAAACGATCATTAGGAATAACAATGAGTGTGTCAACTTCTGCGCGTAGCGCTTCGATACCGACATCAGCTTGTGCTGAACGAAGTTTTGCTTCAAAAGAAAATGGTCGAGTTACGACACCGATAGTTAATGCACCAATATCTTTTGCAATCTTTGCGACAACCGGAGCCGCGCCAGTTCCAGTTCCGCCACCTTCGCCTGCAGTTACAAAAACCATATCTGCGCCACGAAGAATTTCTTCAATGTCATCTGCATGATCAAGTGCAGCTTCGCGACCCTTGTCTGGATCCATACCTGCACCAAGACCACGAGTTGTCTTGCGACCAATATCTAATTTCACATCTGCATCACTCATTAACAAATGTTGTGCATCTGTGTTAATCGCAATGAACTCGACGCCTTTAAGACCAACATCGATCATTCGATTAATAGCGTTAA
>DAIMZE010000012.1:13957-15051 GCA_036734125.1 Candidatus Planktophila sp. | reverse complement strand
AGTACTCGATTCATGATTTTTGATCACTCGGGCCAAGTTGTTGGACAACATCAATTGGAGCATCGCCAAATACTGCCTCAGGCCGGTTGGGTTGAACACGATGCCACTGAAATTTGGGAGCGAGCACAAGAGGTAATCACTGGAGCGCTCAAGCAAGCCAATATTTTGGGCTCAGATTTAGCGGCAATCGGCTTAACCAATCAACGTGAAACCACCGTTGTTTGGGATGTAACGACAGGTCAGCCGCTGAGCAATGCCATCGTGTGGCAAGACACCCGTACAACAGATTTCTTAGCAACACTGACTCAAGAGCAACAAAGCACTATTCGCCACAAAACAGGTTTAACTATCGCCCCCTACTTTGCAGGCAGCAAAATGAATTGGTTCCTTGCCAATGTTCCAGCGGCTAGCCATGAAAATGCACGCTTTGGAACAATCGATGCGTGGTTGCTCTGGAACCTTTCGGGTGGCGTCCGCGGCGGAGTTCATGCAACGGATGTGACTAACGCAAGTAGAACTTTATTGATGAATCTGGAAACTTTGGATTGGGATCAAGAACTACTTTCAATTTTTGGAGTTTCACGCGCAGCACTTCCTGCAATCAAATCCTCTTCTGAAATTTATGGGATGACCGATCCACATGGACCGTTTGGAACAGCTATTCCTATTGCAGGAATTCTGGGAGATCAGCAAGCTGCCATGGTTGGTCAAGTCTGTTTTGAGCGCGGAGAATCAAAAACAACCTACGGCACCGGAAACTTTGCATTGTTAAATACCGGAACAGAAATCGTTCGTTCTAAAAATGGTTTGCTAACAACAGTGTGTTTCAAATTGGGTGATGAACCAGCGCACTATGCCTTAGAAGGTTCCGTTGCTGTGACTGGTTCTGCAATCCAGTGGTTGCGAGATCAATTAGGAATCATCTCTAATGCGGCAGAAACCGAAAGCTTGGCCTCGTCGGTTACAGATACTGCTGGTGTGTACTTTGTTCCAGCTTTTTCTGGGCTCTTTGCTCCCTATTGGCGCAGTGATGCCCGCGGAGTAATTGTTGGTTTAACCCGCGCAGCAACTAAGGCGCACCTTGCCCGCGCAGC
>DAIMZE010000012.1:0-13857 GCA_036734125.1 Candidatus Planktophila sp. | reverse complement strand
GATGAAGTGAGAAAACAGTGGCAGCAATCAAGACGTTGGAGTGCGACAAGTACTGAACAACAACGCACCATTGGCTATGCAGGATGGAAAAAAGCGGTCGAGCGCACCTTAAATTGGATTGATTAAGCTTTAGTAATCTCTATTAAGAAAGCATTTGCGGGTGCAAGTATTGGCGCAGTGACACCAATTGAAGCAAGAGCTGAACCTGAAAGAGTTATTCCGCTCATCCATTCAGGTGGAGTAATCAACATAAAGCGTGGCTTGCCCGCTGGAAACACCGCTTTGATTGTGTACGTTGCGGATTGATCTAAACCAGGAAATTTCAAAGGTGAAGGATGAATTGCAACTGTTGGTGTCAACTGTACGTAAGCAAAAATTGCCTTAGATTGATCATGCGCGGTTACTCCATGTAAATATGCATGGGCCTCGGGATAATCAACTCGCACCATTTTTCCTGAAT
Source organism: Candidatus Planktophila sp. (assembly GCA_036734125.1). GTDB lineage: Bacteria > Actinomycetota > Actinomycetes > Nanopelagicales > Nanopelagicaceae > Planktophila. The sequence goes on along the minus strand of DAIMZE010000012.1, from coordinate 13,397 downwards.
GCAAATGCGCCCGATTGTCCTTGTAATACTTGGCCCACGTGGCTAAATGCTTTCGCTCCTCGGCGCTGGCTTCGGTGATATTCCATTCGATGCCGGCATGACCAAAAAGCGCGGTTGTTGCGCGCATTGAAAGTTCCAAAGTTCGGCCGGTTTGGTGTCCATGAGTTGGGCCAATGTGCGTGCCAAGAAGTTCTGGAGCAATAACTTGCGCAGTCCAACGCTGAATTGTTTGACGTTCTAGTGCATCGTTGTTATCACTAGTCCAGAAGCGATCGACTAAATCAATAATTCCAAGATCAATTCGGGCACCACCTGATGCGCATGATTCAATTTCTAGGGCTGGGTGACGCTTTTTTAACTCAGCAAACAAACGATAAATCGCTTGTGTTTGGCGATGGACGCCGGCTTGACCAAGGTGGCCAGCATCAACCAGAACTCGGTTGTGGTCCCACTTGATGTAAGCGATGTTGTGCGCCGAAAGAATTGCTGAAGTTTGTTCAAGCACATGATTGAAAGCGCCTTCATGGCCTAGGTCTAGAACTAACTGATGTCTCCACAGCGGTGGAACTCGATCGCCTTCATGCAAAATCCAGTCAGGATGTGCACGATAGAGATCTGAATCTGGGTTAATCATTTCGCCTTCAAACCAAAGGCCGAATTCGATTCCCTTGTCATTGATGTATTTAATGATCGGCGATAAACCATTAGGCCAAACTGCAGGGTCGATAACCCAATCACCTAGGCCCGCACGATCATCTCGGCGTGAATGGAACCAGCCATCATCTAGAACAACGCGCTCGATACCAATTTCAGCTGCAACATCGATCAGTGCTTTGATTTTCTCTGCATTGTGATCGAAATACACCGCTTCCCACATGTTAAGCGTTAGTGGGCGTGGGCGTTTTGGATGCATAGGACGTGCTCGTAAGTGTGAATGGTATGCAGCACTGACGCCATCTAAACCTTCGGCAGAAAAAACAGAAACCAAAGCTGGCGCATCATAACTTTCGCCTGCAGCAAGAGTTAATTCGCCAGGGAGCAATAACTCGCCAGCTCCGATTGAAACTGAACCATCAAAGAGTTTTTCAACTAAGTAATGCGAATTTCCGCTCCAAGCAATACTTGTCGCCCAAGCGTTGCCGGTCTGAAAAGAAGTTTGAGGTGTCAGTGCTATATCGGCAATAGAAAAATTGTGACCACTGCGGCCTTCACGAGATTCGCGAACCCATGTGCCAGTTGCAATCTCTTTTCTTTGAGGATTTCTTTCGTTTGACCAACGACCGGCAAAATCTAGAGTTTGAGTTGCCTCTTTTGGCAACGGAAGCCAATGAATGTATTCATTGAGGGTGTAATCAGTTGAGCCGATGTTTTTAACTGAACTCTTTTGTGTTAGGACACCAAACTTATCTAAATCAAAACTGATAACAACTTCTAGCTCGGCATGGAAATCTCGGAAAGTAACTGTGACGTGATTACCGTTGTGGTGAAAATCTGTTACCTCAAATTTGGTAGACCACGCTTTTCCTGATCGATGTCCAGACAAGGTAGGACGTCCTAAAAATCCACGAGAACTTTCGCGCATGATTCCTGGGAATTGCGGAACATCCCACGAACTATTTGCAATCGATGGGCGGATTGCGGTTTGTACGGATGCAAGCTCACCGTGCAGCGGTGCTCCCCAATGTTGAATGATGAGGGCTCCATCTACAACTTCTAATAACAAGGCAGATGAAGGGGCGCTCAATAGTGCAGATTGCTTGCTCACAAAGGTAGAGTAACGACACTATGAGCGAGAGTAAAAAACTTAACGCCGGCGTCACAAGAAATGATCGCCAAATGGCCGATGGGCGAACTATTCGTTATTACGACACCGCCGGCCAAGCCCGCTCAGCTGTAGATGCTCGCCCACAAGAGGAACAGCCCGGAATTGGTGAACTTCGGTTAGATCCATTAGTTAATGAATGGATTGCAATGGCCGCGCACCGTCAAGGCAGAATTTTTCTTCCGCCCAAAGAGTTATGTCCTTTGTGCCCTACGACAGGTGAACTTTTAACAGAGATACCTGAATCAGATTTTGAAGTAGTTGTTTTTGATAACCGTTCTCCATCATTGCGTCCACCAGTTGGCGACTGGGCGTTACCTGACATTGTTGGACCAGATACCGATTTAGGAACAGCTGCAGGAAAGTGTGAAGTTATTTGTTTCACCGCAGAACATGGCAACGCGTTCAAGGATTTATCTGCTCAGCGTGTTCGAGTTCTGCTGGAAGCTTGGATTGATAGAACCGCAGAGTTGTCACAGGAAAGTTTTATTGAGCATATTGCGCCCTTTGAAAATCGCGGTGAAGAAATTGGTGTAACGCTTTCTCATCCACACGGACAGATTTATGCATACTCGTATGTGCCGCCTCGTGTTGAGAAGATGTTGGCAGCAGCTATCAAATACAAGCAGGAAAATGGCAAGGTGCTATTTGATGAAGTTGTGGCACGTGAGCTATTGGATGAAGAGCGAATCATTGCCCGCAATGAAAGATGGGTTGCCTATGTTCCATACGCTGCTCGTTATCCATTTGAAATTCATGTGACTCCACTTAACCCTGTTGCAGATTTGACTGAACTTACTGAATCAGATCGCGACGCATTCCCGGAAATTGCACTTGAAGTTACACGCCGACTAGATGGTGTCTTCGGAATTGAAATGGCCTATATCGCTGCTTGGCATCAAGCGCCTGTTCGCGTTGGCAGAGATCTGCTGCGACTACATTGGCAGATTACAAGCGTTAGACGAGCACCTGGAAAGTTGAAGTATTTAGCAGGTTCTGAATCTGCAATGGGAGCTTTCATTATGGATATGCGCCCAGAGCAATCCGCCGCACAACTTCGTGAAGTAGTTCTGTAATGCGCATATTGGTAACAGGTGGAACTGGATACATCGGAGCTACCGCAGTTGAAGTTCTATTGGGCCAAGGATTTGAAGTTTCAATTCTTGATGATTGCAGCATGGGTCATGCTGACACCGTGCCAGCCGGAGTGCGTTTCGTTGAAGGTTCTCTTTTAAATGCCGCTCAAGTTGCAGATGCCCTTACGGGTTGCGATGCGGTAATGCATTTTGCTGGTAAATCACTTGTTGGAGAATCGGTTGAAAAGCCAGATCTGTATCAATCAGTAAATGTTGATGGAACTCGGATTTTACTGGATCAGATGCGTAACCAATCAATTACAAAGATTGTCTTTTCTTCCTCTGCTGCAACCTACGGAGAACCAAAGGTTGTTCCTATCCTTGAGACGGCAGAGACCAGTCCAACAAATCCATATGGTGCAACCAAGTTGGCAATAGATCACATGATTACCAAAGAAGCAGCTACGCATGGGATATCTGCCGCATCTCTTCGTTACTTCAACGTTGCAGGCGCTCTTAAAGCACAACGTGGCTGGCTTGCAGAGCGCCACAATCCAGAAACCCATTTGATCCCAAATGTTTTGCGCAGCACCCAAGCTAATCCGGTCAAGATTTTTGGTACAGATTGGCCCACTGCAGATGGCACATGCGTCCGCGACTATGTGCATGTTATTGATTTAATTGATGCTCACATCAAGGCCTTGAACTCTTTAGGAAAGCCTGGACATGAGATTTACAACTTAGGAAGCGGATCTGGATATTCAGTTCGTGAAGTTGTTACAGCTGCCAGTGATGCAATTGGGCATCAGATTCCTTTTGTAGATTCTCCGCGCCGTGCCGGAGATCCTGCCGTACTCATTGCTGATATTTCTAAAGCTAAGAAGCAGTTGGATTGGGCGCCAACTCGTGACCTGACAACTATGGTCGCCGATACCCTCAATTCAATGGCGTAACCATGAGTCAGATTGAAAAGAAATTTCTAGAAACCTTTGGCGCCGAACCTGATTTAGTTGCTGCTGCACCTGGCCGAGTTAATCTGATCGGTGAACATATTGATTACAGTGATGGGTTTGTCTTGCCTTTTGCAATCAAGGATCGAACTTTGGTTGCAGCCAGAAAACGTGGTGATTCCACGGTTCGAATTGCATCTGCGCAGCGTCGCAACAAGATTGTCACAGTTGATATCAGCAAAGTGAAACCAGGATTAAAGGGTGAATGGGAGCGTTACGCGCTCGGAGTTCTTTGGGCTTTGGGCGTCAAAGAAGGCGTTGATTTGTTAATTGATGGCCATGTACCCCTTGGTGCCGGTTTATCCTCGTCTGCAGCACTTGAATGCTCCGTTGCAACGGCGATGAATCACTTATTTGATTTGGGATTTAACTTAGAAGAGTTAGCGCGATTGACTCAAAAAGCAGAGAATCATTATGTGGGTGTGCCCTGCGGAATCATGGATCAATCCGTTTCTTTAATGGCAACCCAGGGTTCAGCTTTGTTGCTTGATTGCCGTGATCTAACTACCAAGAACATTCCCTTTGATGTCGCATCAAGTGGGTTAGAGCTTTTGATTATCGATACCCAAGCACATCACGCCTTAACCGACGGTGGTTATGCAGAACGACGTGCCTCGTGCGAATCAGTGGTTGCAAAGTTGGGGATTTCCTCATTGCGCGAATTGTCCATGGAGCAATTAGAGAACTCGCGTGGATTGCTTACTGAAACTGAATTTGTCCGGGCTAGACATGCAGTGACCGAGATGAAGCGGGTCCTTGAATGTGTTGAGGCATTGAGTAACTCTGACTTTGCAAAGGTTGGCCAATTAATTAACCAATCCCACACTTCTTTGCGCGATGATTACACCGTTTCTTGCCCTGAACTAGATACTGCAGTCGAAGCAGCTTTAGCTGCAGGTGCTTTGGGATCTCGTATGGTGGGTGGCGGGTTTGGTGGAAGTGCCATCGCCTTGATTCAAGCGAGCAAAACTACAGAAACAATTAAGTCAGTTGAAAAAGCTTTTTCAAGTAAGGGATTTAAAGCACCGCGCTTTTTTACTTCTTTGCCAAGTCAAGGCGCAGAACTTCTTTCGCGTCGTTGATTACAAAGGGGTAATTGAAAGAACTTCTACCCCACCGATTGCACCTAAAACATTGAGCAAATCAGTTGGATCATTTCCTGGCACCGCAACAGTAATGTCATCGTAACCACGACCATCTTCTGATTTCACAACTGCGAGCGCGCGAATGTCTCCACCGGCTGCGCCAATTGCTGAAGCCAAAAGTCCCAAGGAACCAGGACGATCTGGAAGAGCTACGTTCAGTTGAAATAGTGCCATGGCTTAACAATACCCTGACACTATTTCAACCTCAGCCAATTAATTAGATGGTGCTGTTCCCAGAGTGACTTGGAAACTCTTTGAGCCCCCAGTTGGCAGTAACACGGTGACAGTGACCGTAGATCCTGGAGCATATGAACGGATCTTCACGATTGCTCCAACCTGATCAGCGATCTTTACGCCATCGATAGCGGTGATAACAGAGCCTGCAGGAATTCCTGCTTTTTCAGCTCCCTCATTTGGACTGAGGCGAGAAATCTTCGCTCCAGTACCTGTGAAGGTTGTATCAAAGAAAACTCCTAAGACTGGACGTGTTGATTTTCCACTTGCGATTAATTCATCAACAACGCGCTTAGCTTCATTGATCGGAATTGCAAACCCCAGTCCAATGCTTCCGCTAGTCCCACCTGAAGACAAGGTTGCTATCGCAGAGTTAACTCCAATAATCCGACCTTGGGAATCAAGGAGCGCGCCACCTGAATTACCTGGGTTGATTGCTGCATCTGTTTGAATCGCATTAACAAATGATTCAGATCCGAAAGAACCAGCGGTAACAGGGCGATTGAGCGCTGAAATAATGCCACTGGTAACGGTGCTGGCAAGGCCCAATGGAGATCCAATGGCAACAACAGATTCGCCAACACTGACCTTTGAAGAGTCTCCAACTGTTACGGTTGCAAGATTTCCGCGATTGACTTTAAGTACTGCCAAGTCATAGGCAATATCTCGGCCAACAATCTGCGCAGGAATAACATCTCCATTGAGAAGTTCGACGGTGATAGTGCCGCTTACCGCAGCACCCTCAATCACATGGTTATTTGTGACAATAAATGAAGAAGTTCTGTCAGTCTTGTAAACCCAGCCGCTTCCACTTCCGCTACCCGCAGCAGCAACAACCTTAATTGAGACAACTGATGGAGTCACAAGGGATGCGATACTTTTTACATCAATTGTTGGCGCACCAAGAGTGATAGCAGTTCTTGTTGTTGAGCAGCCATTTGAGCCAGCTAAGTAAATTGCCTGAGTTCGCTTATCAACACATACTTTGACACCCAGTGGTTCTGATGTTGCAGCGGTTGCGATTCCGCCGGCCACTGATGCACCCAATAAGAATGCTGCAATGACCTTTGTTGATGTTCTCTTCATGTGAACCTCTTTCATAGTTAATTGCAACTTTTCACTTTAACCTGAGAGATAGTTTAGAAATGCCTTACTTATTGGTGCAACTTTTAAGCCAGTACTACCCATCCACTCTTGATCGCAACCTTAACTACTGGCAATGGATTTGTTGCAGGCCCTGTCACAACTGCGCCCTTCTTAAATGGATCAAAACTTGCATTGTGCACTGGGCACACAAGCACTTTTTTAGCGCTGAAGTACTTTGTCACTCCGCCTTGATGGGTGCAAATTGTTTGGTATGCAAAGACGCCGGTCTTTGTGCGAAACAGAAGTGCTGGCGCTCCATTAGCTAATTGAAAAGGGAAAGTTCCGCCCACTTTAATTTTGCTCAGTTGCACAATTTGCTTGGTGTTGGCTTCGGCTCGAGTTCCTGCAAAGGTGGCTGCCGCGCTGGCCAGTGCCATGCGTAATGCGGAGCGACGTGTGAACTTCACGCTCCCTGACTTGGATTCGAACCAAGAACCTGTCGATTAACAGTCGACTGCTCTGCCGTTGAGCTATCAGGGATTAACGGTGCAAGCGCAAACTCTAGCGCACCCAAGCGGATGGGCAAAAATTAGCCGCTGGCCCGACTAAAGAGAACCTAGCGCTAGATCGTGCAAAGAGCGACGGGCGGATTCCAGGGCTACTAACTGGGCAAATGCTGCGTTGTATTCAATCTCATTTTCGACTGGATTGAGCCGCTGAAGTGAAGATTTTAGATCTGCAATTGAGCGCGAGATTGCAACCTCACGCAGTCTGGCAACAATACTTGCAACATAGATCTGAGTTGGCTTTCCATCTGCGCGAATTGGTTCGACTGAAAGTTCCATAAACAATGCTTTCAGGTTTTCATCAGCAATCGAATCTGGAGACAATTTTTCAACAGAATCAATAGCAGCGCGCATTGCACTATATGCAGGATGGGTGAACGCACCAGCTTCGATGGAACTCCACAAATCACCTTCAAACAAATGTGCCTCTTGCAAGCGAACCTTTAATACTTCACGTTCTAAAATCAAACGCGCTTCATTGGGATCTGGTCTAAAGTTTGGCTGTGCAGCAACTTCTTCACCATCATTACGTGATTGCTGAGGAAGAGATTTTGCACCTTGTGCCACAGCTCGAGTAACAATCTCAACTTCAACACCCAACCAACCAGCAAGCAAACGTGTGTATTCAGGCCGCAAAGACTTATCGCGAATCTGTGCAATCAATGGCGCAGCAGCATTAAGGGCATTGACTCGTCCCTCTGCAGTTTCTAATTTGTGATGACCAAGCTCTGTACGAATTGCAAACTCAAACAGTGGAACTCGGCGCGCAATCAAATCACGCAGTGCCAGGTCTCCCTTTTCTTGGCGCAGTTCGCAAGGATCTAAACCATCAGGTTCAACGGCCACAAAGGTTTGCGTTACAAATTTTTGATCCTCGCTAAAAGCTCGAAGTGCAGCCTTTTGTCCCGCTGCATCGCCGTCAAAAGTAAAGATGACTTCGCCCCGAAATGCATCATCATCCATCAACAATCGACGCAAAATTCTGATGTGGTCTGCGCCAAAAGCGGTTCCACATGTTGCAACCGCGGTTGTAATTCCAGCTAAATGTGCCGCCATGACATCGGTGTATCCCTCGACGATCACAGCTTGGCGCTTCTTTGCAATCTCTTTCTTGGCTACATCTAGTCCGTAAAGGACTTGGCTTTTCTTGTAAATTGGGGATTCAGAAGAGTTTAAATACTTTGGCCCTTGATCTTCTTCATCACTTGCTAACTTTCGCGCTCCGAAACCAACTATGTCGCCTGAAATATCTTTGATGGGCCACATTAAGCGATTGCGGAACTTATCGATCGGGCCGCGCTGACCCATCTTTGATAACCCAGCTAATTCAAGTTCATCAATGGAATACCCAAGCCCGCGAAGATGCTTGGTTAATCCATCCCATTCATCGGGTGAATACCCCACACCAAATTGTTCACACGCGGCTTTATCAAAACCTCGCTTCGTTAAAAGTTCACGTCCATGAGCGGCATTAGGTGATGTGTTGAGTTGCTCTTGATAAAACTTTGCAGCTTCTGCATGTGCTGCAATTAATCGATTTCGGGTACCTGATGTGACTACTGGTCCAGATGACGGTGAATTACTCTCTTCATATCGCAATGTGTAGCCGATTCGATCTGCCAGGCGTTCGATAGTTTCAGTAAAGGTTAAGTGATCAATCTTCATTAAAAATGCGATGACATCGCCGCCAGTCTGGCAACCAAAGCAATGAAAGTACCCCTTGCTGGGTGTTACGTGAAAGGAAGGTGACTTTTCATCATGGAAAGGGCACAAACCTTTTTTCTGACCGCCGCCAGCATTTTTTAGTTGAACGTAATCTGCAACGACCTCATCAATGGGTGCGCGATCGCGGATGTATGCAACATCCTCATCCTTGATGCGACCGCTCATGCCCTCACCTTACCGATTCGCAAGTAAGCGCGCATGAAGAGCGTATGCGCCGGGATCAGTGAGTGCGGCTACCTGGTCAATAATCACGCGCATTTTGGCGATCTCATTAGATGCTTCATTCCACGGCTTCTGGAAAAAAGAGTCCATCTCGTGTGGGTACTTCAGAAGCATTTCAACCAAATCTTTAATGATGACATGTTGCTTGGCATAGCGCTCTTGCGAATGAGCAGCGTTGATTAAGTAATGACCGGCAATCGCCTTGAGGAAATCCACCTCTATTTTTTGCTCGCGAGGAATCTCTAAATCAGCGCTGTAGCGAGATAAAGAGCCATCCCCGTGTACTTTTCGCGTTTCTATTTCAGCTGCCAAAACAAAGCGACCGATTAACTGACTTGTTGAATCCTTCAATCGGGCAAGACTTCTGTGGCTTCCGTCGTAGTAGTGCGGCCACGCTGACAATGCAGCCAATCGAGCGTGTGCATCAATAGCCTCTTGTTCAGTTGCATCACTCTTGTAATCGGTGATCATCACTTTATACAGATCTGCGAAATCGTTGTTGAAATTCTTTACTGATACTTGCCCCGCAAAAATTGCATCCTCTAAATCATGAACTGAATATGCGCAGTCATCGGACCAATCCATAATCTGGGCTTCGATACATTTCTTTCCGGCTGGCGCGCCTTTTCTCATCCACGTAAAGATTTCTACATCATCGTCATACACCCCAAACTTGCGAGGGTTTTCAGATCGTGGCCATGGGTACTTTGTCGCACCATCTAAAGATGCTCTTGTTAAGTTCAGGCCAATGCTTTTTCCATCTGCATCAACAGTCTTTGCTTCAAGTCGAACCAATAATCTAAAACTCTGAGCATTTCCTTCAAAGCCACCAAAATCTTTTGCGATGTCAGCAAGAGCTTCTTCACCATTGTGACCAAAAGGTGGATGACCTAGATCATGTGACAAGCACGCGGTATCTTGAAGATCCGGATCAGCGCCCAGTGATTCACCAAGTTCGCGACCAATTTGTGCGCACTCTAAAGAATGTGAAAGTCGAGTGCGCTGAAAATCATTTTCCCAAGGAACTGCTACTTGAGTTTTTGCTGCTAATCGTCGCAGCGATGCTGAGTGGATAACCCGTGCACGATCGCGCATAAATTCTGTACGACCCGGACGTTTGGCAGGTTCATCCAAAAACCGTTCTTGATCGTGGGCGCTATACGTCACGGAAGTACCTTAGTAACAATGTCAGCACCTGGTAAGTGATCGCTTACATGAATACCTCTGCGCCCCACAGTTATGTAGGCCAAATAGGCTGCCGCTTCACGAATCAAGTACCTATACCCACTGTTATCCAGAGTGTTTGGCCCAGTTTGCACTGGTGAACAAGTTGCGAGCACGCCTTGATCATTTGCCATCTTTATTGCACGTGCACAGTGAAAAGGATCAGTCACAATAATGACATCGCTGACATAACGCTTTTTCATCACTTTGGCATAAGCCTTTGTGCTGACCAAAGTGTCGCGACCTTCTTCGATTGCGGTTATCTTTTTGGAAGCAACACCATTAGTGCGTAACCAATACTTTCCTGAAGCTGCCTCTGTTGTGCGATCACCCGGTGCTCCTGCACCGACAGTGATAATTGTTGGCGCATATCCAAGATCGAAAATTCGTTTTGCTTCAACTAAACGACCTTCTAGTGCTTCACCTGGTCGTCCGTCTAATTGCGCAGCTCCTAAAACAACGATGACATCTGCCTGACGCACAACAGGATTATTGGCCGCTCTCCAAACCTGCGAGATTCCGTAAGCAGGAGCAATTAACGCAAGAACCACAATTACAGTAAGTGTTCGACGAATCCATCTAAAGAGAAACATTTAGCCGCCCGAAAACGCGTCTTCTAATTCAACATGAACTAGTTCGTCTGGATCATTGAGCCAGCCATCTGGCAAGGTCGGTGGGCGTCCATGGCTTGTGCGCCCGCGTGGCTTTTCGCCAACTTCTGTTGGATATGGCTGTTCCTCTAATTGATCCAAAAGATTGCGCATCTCTTGTAGCGAAGAAACCATTCCTAAATCATGACGAATTTCGCGTGGAACGCGGAAACCCTTTAAGTACCACGCCATGTGCTTTCGCATATCGCGCATTCCGCGGTCTTCGGATTCTAAGTATTCAACAATTAGATTTGCGTGGCGGAACATCACTTCGCGCACCTCGTGCAAAGTTGGCGTTACTTGCTTGTCTTCGCCCTTAAGCGCTGATACAAGATCGGTGAATAACCAAGGTCGGCCTAAACATCCGCGACCAACAACAACGCCCGCGCATCCACTTTGTTCCACCATTGATACCGCATCACTGCCGGACCAAATGTCTCCATTGCCTAAAACAGGTACTCCTGTTGGCTTTAAGTGCTCTACTAACCGCGTGATTGCTGACCAATCCGCTTTTCCTTCATACATCTGTGCCGCAGTACGTGCGTGCAAGGCAACCCAAGCAACACCTAAATCAGCGGCAGATTGCGCCGCCTCTAAATAAGTTTCATGATCGCTATCGATACCAATGCGCATCTTTACCGTTACTGGAATTCCAAAAGGTTTTGCAGCTTCAACAGCAGCGCCAACAATGCTGGTAAATAGTTTGCGCTTAAAGGGAAGTGCTGCTCCCCCGCCTTTGCGAGTTACCTTTGGAACCGGGCAACCAAAGTTCATATCAATGTGATCGGCAAGATTTTCCTTACCCAGCATGGTTACTGCAGCTCGCATCGTTGTTGGATCAACGCTGTACAACTGAACCGAACGTGGCCATTCATCTTTGCCAGGAACAATCATTCGCAAAGTTTCTGGGCGTCGTTCAATTAATGCTCGCGCAGTAACCATTTCGGAAACAAATAAACCCGCACCTTGTTCGCGGCAGAGCGTGCGAAATGGTGCGTTAGTAATTCCGGCCATAGGAGCCAGAACAACCGGCGGATCAATGTAATGATCACCGCTTGCTAGTGGAAGTAAGAGTGGTTTTAGCAACCTAGTAAACGAGGTGCTAACCATGCCTCGACCTGATCCAGGCCGATGCGCTCTTGCGCCATTGTGTCGCGATCGCGAATTGTTACCGCATTATCTTCAAGAGTTTCGAAGTCAACGGTGATGCAATATGGAGTACCGATTTCGTCTTGGCGACGGTAGCGACGACCAATTGCACCTGCATCATCAAAGTCAATGTTCCAGTTCTTACGAAGTTGCGCTGCAAGATCTCGCGCCTTTGGTGAAAGATCTGCGTTACGTGACAACGGCAAAACCGCTGCCTTAATTGGCGCCAAGCGATGGTCAAGCTTTAATACTGCACGCTTTTCCATTTCGCCCTTGCTATTTGGTGCTTCATCTTCAGTGAAAGCATCCATTAGGAAGGTAAGGGTGCAACGATCTACACCTGCCGCAGGCTCAATTACATATGGTGTCCAACGTTCGCCCTTTTCTTGATCAAAGTAGGAAAGATCCTTACCCGATGCTGCCGAGTGAGCCTTAAGATCGAAATCTGTACGGTTAGCAATACCTTCAAGCTCGCCCCATTCAGTTCCGGCGAATTCAAATTTGTATTCAATATCTGCGGTGCGCTTTGAATAATGTGACAGCTTCTCTTTTGGATGATCGTAAATACGCAAACGATCCGGGTTGATACCAAGATCCACATACCAAGCAAGACGAGTGTCGATCCAGTACTGGTGCCATTCTTCATCGCTACCAGGAACAACGAAGAACTCCATCTCCATCTGCTCAAACTCGCGGGTGCGGAAAATGAAGTTTCCAGGTGTAATTTCATTACGGAAAGACTTACCAATTTGGCCAATTCCAAATGGTGGCTTCTTTCGAGATGTTGTCATTACCTGATCAAAGTTAATAAAGATTCCTTGCGCAGTTTCTGGACGCAAATAAGCAAGACCTGATTCATCTTCAACAGGTCCTAGGAAAGTTTTCAGTAAACCACTGAACTGCTTAGGTGTTGTGAACTGTCCCTTGTTTCCACAAGCTGGGCAGTTGACTTCAGTTAACGACGCAGGCTTCTTCTTGTGCTTTGCTTCGTAGGCTTCTTCAAGGTGATCTGCGCGGTAACGCTTATTACATGCGGTGCACTCGGTTAATGGATCACTAAATGTTGCAACGTGTCCTGATGCTTCCCACACTTCCTTGGCCAAGATCACACATGAATCAAGACCGACAACATCTTCGCGGCCCATAACCATGGACTTCCACCACTGGCGCTTTACATTGTTCTTGAGTTCGACTCCGAGTGGGCCGTAATCCCATGATGCGCGAAGTCCGCCATAAATTTCAGATGATGGGTAAACAAACCCACGACGCTTTGCTAGTCCTACGATATTTTCTAAACGGTCCGTTGCCACAATTTTCTCCATCCGGCTGGCTGTCGGCGAAAAGCAACGTGTGTTACTTCCGTACGAGAATTTTACTCTGAGTATGGCCTTTCATATGCACCCGGCTCATCGATAGCTCGTGCCAATAGCGGGATCGCATTCATCTTTACATTCAGATTGCTCAAAGCTCTTCGATATGAGCCCACAT
>DAIMZE010000011.1:0-17600 GCA_036734125.1 Candidatus Planktophila sp. | reverse complement strand
GCCCAGACAAAGGGAACAACACAGATCATCGGACCAAACTGCCCAGGTTTGATTAGCCCAGGAAAATCAAATGTTGGAATCATTCCGGCAGATATCACGGGCTCAGGTCCAATTGGTTTGGTGTCAAAGTCAGGAACCCTTACATATCAAATGATGTATGAACTTCGTGACATCGGATTTAGCACAGCAGTAGGAATTGGTGGAGATCCAGTTATTGGAACAACTCATATCGATTGTCTACGTGCTTTCCAAGATGATCCAGAGACAACTGCGATCGTAATGATCGGTGAAATTGGTGGCGATGCCGAAGAGCGTGCAGCTGCATTTATTGCAGAGTATGTAACTAAGCCAGTCGTTGGTTATGTTGCAGGCTTTACCGCGCCAGAAGGAAAGACAATGGGTCACGCAGGTGCAATTGTTTCTGGCTCTTCAGGAACTGCCCAAGGTAAGAAAGATGCATTAGAAGCCGCCGGAGTTAAGGTTGGCCAAACACCTAGCGAAACCGCGCGTTTGTTACGCGCAATCATGGGTCGATAACAATGTTGACGCGAGTACTTGGAGCTGCATTGCCCCAAGTCTTGCGTAGCGTTGCTTGGCTTTTACTTCCAACTTCATTTATCGCACTTCTTGCTTGGGCTACCGCAGGTAGTGCAACAGGCAATACAGGAGATCCTCTCAGAGCTGCGCTATGGATTTGGATTGGTGCACACTCAATTCCTTTTGATTTATCACTCCCTCCATCAGGATTAGCAGGCCATCTTTCATATCTTCCTTTAGGTGCGTTGATCTTTCCGGTCTTAGCTATTCGCAGCGGCGTAGCCCGCACAATCGAACGTTTAGATAATGACAGTTCATTAGTAGGCCCAGCCCGTGCTGCTTTCGCAGTCGGCTACACATTGTTCGCTTTGGCAGCTTCCTTTTTCTCTAAGACCGACTCAATTCGTCCTGTCTGGTACTTCGCAATCATTTATGTTCTGCCATTTACATTGCTCTGTGCGGCAACGGTTGGAAGGCGAGTCGCATTAGGTCAAGGGTTTTTGTATGGCTCACGAATTATTGCTTTATTGCTAGGACTTTCTTCAATTGTTTTTGGAATCCTGCTGCTAGTAAATATCTCAATGGTTAAAAACCTAACAACGGTTTTGCAGCCAGGAATCTTTGGTGGATTCCTTTTACTTCTTCTTAATATTTTGTACATCCCAAACGCCATTGTTTCCACCTTGGCTTATTTCTCAGGAGTCGGCTTTGCAGTTGGCTCGGGAACCCTTGTTTCGCCAACCTCATTTAGATTGAACAAAATCCCGGCAATGCCATTGCTAGGAGCATTGCCAGAGAACAAATCTCTGATCTCACTCGTTGGTGTCCTGGTCATCGTTGCAGCAGGTGCACTTCTAGTGACCTGGACAATTTCTCTTGATCAAAGAGTGCTCGTACAAAGTTTGATTGTGGCGGTTCTGCTTGCAGCATTTGTTGGATATTCAGGTAGCGGGGCATTGATTACCGATGCCATGTCTGCAGTCGGTGTCTCTACCTGGAAGTTCACGCTGGCAATTGCTGCCCAACTTGGCCTTGGAGCAGCACTAGCAATTTATCTACCGAGACTAATAAACCGCAGATGAAGAAGAACATACGCAGGGCGCTGATTAGTGTTTACAACAAGGATCGACTGATCGAAATTGGTACTGCGCTGCATTCGGCAGGAGTTGAAATACTTTCAACAGGTTCAACTTCAAAGAGTTTGGTTGATGCCGGAATACCTGTCACAGAGGTCAGCAAGTACACAGGCTTTCCGGAAATCATGGATGGGCGCGTTAAAAGTTTGCACCCGCGAATTCACGCCGGAATCTTGGCGGATCAAAACAATCCAGATCATCTTGACGCAATAGCGGGCTTAGATATTGCACCTTTTGATTTGGTAATCATTAACTTGTATCCCTTTGCGCAGACAATTGCCGCGGGCGCTTCATTTGAAGACAGCATCGAGCAGATTGATATCGGTGGCCCAGCAATGCTTCGCGCAGCTGCAAAAAATCACAGTTCAGTTGCGGTGATTTCAGATCCGTTTCAGTACGACCAATTACTTTCTGCAGTTAACAGTGGGGGATTTACCCAGGCAGAACGACGTCAATTAGCACTTGAAGCCTTTCGAACTACCGCCGAATACGATTTAGCTATCGCAACATGGCTAGCTAACGCTGATTCACATGAACTACCTGATTGGTTCGGCCAAATCTGGAGTCGCAAGAGTTCACTCCGCTATGGCGAGAACCCGCATCAAAGCGCCGCACTGTACGCCGGTGCGCATTCAGGTGTTGTTAATGCTCAACAGCTTCATGGAAAAGAGATGTCCTTTAACAACTACACCGATGCAGATGCTGCATGGCGTGCGGTCAGAGATCATCGCGATCCTGCCGTTGCCATCATGAAGCATGCCAATCCTTGCGGAATCGCTGTGTGTGCTTTGGGTGTTGCAGTTGCTTACCAACATGCACACGAGTGCGATCCAGTATCTGCTTTCGGCGGAGTTGTAGCGGCTAACAGAAAGGTAGATCTTGCAATGGCAGAACCATTGTCAAAGGTGTTTACCGAAGTTGTTATTGCTCCAGATTATGATCAAGAGGCACTTGAACTATTGATGAAAAAACCTTCGATTCGTATCTTGAAGGCTGCAATAACACCACTAGATAATTTTGAGCTACGCCCAATTTCTGGTGGGGTATTGCTGCAGCAAACAGATTTGATTGATGCAGCCGGAGATTCACCTGCACAATGGAAACAGGTTTGTGGGCCACAGGTAGATGAACAAACTATGAAGGATCTTGAGTTTGCCTGGAGAAGCGTTCGCTCAGTAAAGAGCAATGCGATCATCCTTGCTTCAATGACCGCATCGGTAGGAATTGGAATGGGTCAGGTAAGTCGAGTTGATTCAGCACGGTTAGCTGTCTCTCGCGCAGGTGTTCGAGCAAAGGGATCGGTTGCAGCAAGTGATGCATTCTTCCCCTTTGCTGATGGTCTTCAGATTCTTATCGATGCAGGCATCACGGCTGTGGTTCAACCAGGTGGAAGTGTGCGTGATGAAGAGGTCATTGCTGCGGCAAAGGCGGCAGGAATGGCGATGTTTTTCACCAATACTCGACATTTCTCTCACGCTTAACTGAGTCGATAGGCTTAGAACATGAGCGCGCAGATATTAGATGGCAAATCATTAGCCTCGGCTATGAAAGCTGAATTAACAATTCGAGTTGCCGCGCTTAAAGCAAAGGGAATCACACCAGGTCTTGGAACAGTTTTAGTTGGCGATGATCCTGGGTCGGTTTCATATGTCAATGGAAAACATCGAGATTGTAAAGAAGTTGGCATTAACTCAATTCGATTTGATCTTCCAAATAATGCAACAGAGAAAGACATTTTGGCGGCAATTGCCGACTTGAACTCATCGAAAGAGTGCACGGGTTACATCGTTCAACTTCCATTACCTAAAGGAATCAACGCCCAAAGAATTCTTGAAGCGATTGATCCCAGCAAGGATGCAGATGGATTGCACCCATTTAATTTGGGCCGCCTGGTTTTAGGTTATGAAGCTCCCTTGCCATGCACGCCTCGCGCAATTGTTGCACTGCTTGACCACTACAAGATTTCAACGCAAGGCGCAGAAATTACAGTGATAGGTCGCGGCCTCACTGTTGGTCGCCCATTGGGTTTGCTTCTTACGCGCAAACAAGAAAATGCAACCGTGACATTAACTCACACAGGCACTAAAGATTTATCTATGCATACAAAAAATGCCGACATTGTTATTGCAGCAATTGGTCAGTCCCATTTTTTGAAAGCTGAAATGATTAAAGAAGGTGCAGTAGTTATCGATGTTGGAATTTCCAGAACTGCAGATGGTTTAGTTGGCGATGTATGTCCGGGTGTATATGAAAAGGCTTCGTACGTTTCTCCGATGCCTGGGGGAGTCGGCCCAATGACTCGTGCAATGTTGTTAACAAATGTGGTTGATGCATGCAGCTAAATAATCGGCTATTAACACTTATCAGTTATGGCCTAGTCCTTACCGGAGTGGTCTTAGGGGTTCTCGGAATAGTGCGAGGCGGATCACTTTTTATCGCCGCGGGAACCGCTGGCATAGCTCTGAAATCAAGAGATTTTCGCCGCATTGAGTTTTACCTTCCGCTTGCCATAGCAATTGCACTTTTTGCGCTGGCAATTGCCCTTCCTCGTGGGCGGTAGAGTTGCCTCATTCGCAAATAGCCATGAATGGAGTCACGATGGGTGGCAAAGTCACTGTAGTCGGTGCAGGTTTTTACGGTTCAACAACAGCTCTTCGTTTAGCTGAATATGATGTTTTCGATACCGTGGTTTTAACTGACATCCTTGAAGGAAAGTCAGAAGGTTTGGCGCTAGACATGAATCAGTCTCGTTCAATCGAAGGATTTGAGACAAAACTTATTGGAGCAACAACAACTCCTGAAGGTGCCGGATATGAGGCAACAGCTAACTCGGATGTAGTTGTGATTACTGCAGGATTACCTCGTAAGCCTGGTATGAGCCGTATGGATTTAATCGGAGTTAACGCTGGCATTGTTCGTGGTGTTGCTGAAAATATTGCAAAGCATTCTCCAAACGCCGTAATCATCGTGGTTTCAAATCCACTTGATGAAATGACTGCACTTGCACAGATTGCTACTAACTTTCCAAAGAATCGCGTAATGGGTCAGGCAGGAATGTTGGACACTGCGCGATTTACTAACTTTGTTGCTGAAAAACTCGGAGTAAAGGTTGCATCAGTTAAGACGCTGACACTTGGCTCACACGGAGACACAATGGTTCCAGTCCCAAGTCGTTGCACAGTTGATGGCAAGCCACTGAGCGAACTGTTGTCACAAGAAGAGATTGCAGATCTTGTTGATCGCACACGTAACGGTGGAGCAGAGGTAGTTGCGCTTCTTAAGACAGGCTCTGCTTACTACGCACCATCTGCAGCTGCAGCACGTATGGCAAAGGCAGTTATCGAAGATTCAGGTGAAGTAATGCCAGTATGCGCGTGGGTTGATGGCGAGTACGGAATTTCTGGTGTGTACCTTGGCGTAGAAGCCGAGATTGGTCGCACTGGTGTGAAGAAGGTTGTAGAAGGCACATTGACTGATACAGAAGTTGCAGCCCTTAAGGAAGCAGCTGAAGCGGTTCGTGCAAAACAAGCAGATGTTCAGACACTTTAATTTCGAATCACTTTAATTCAAGGAAATCTAAGAAAGAGGAGACAATGAGCAAGATCAAAGTAACGGGCACAGTCGTCGAACTTGATGGCGATGAAATGACACGCATTATGTGGCAGTTCATTAAGGATTCATTGATCTTGCCTTACTTAGATGTGAACCTCGAGTACTACGACTTGGGCATGGAACACCGCGATGCAACTGATGATCAAGTAACTATTGATTCAGCTCGCGCAATCCAAAAGCATGGCGTTGGTATCAAGTGCGCAACTATTACTCCGGACGAGGCACGTGTTGAAGAATTCGGGCTCAAGAAGATGTGGAAGTCTCCTAACGGAACTATCCGTAACATCCTTGGCGGAGTTATCTTCCGCGAGCCAATCATCATCAGCAATGTTCCGCGTTTGGTTCCTCACTGGACTAAGCCAATTGTTATCGGACGTCACGCATTTGGTGACCAGTACCGTGCAACAGATTTCAAGGTTCCGGGTCCAGGAAAGCTAACAATCTCATTTGTTCCTGAAGATGGATCAGCTCCAATTAACACAGAAGTTTTCAACTTTGAATCTTCAGGTGTAGCGATGGCGATGTACAACGTGGATGATTCAATTCGCGACTTTGCTCGTGCATCACTTAACTACGGACTACTTCGCAAGTTCCCGGTTTATCTCTCAACCAAGAACACAATCCTTAAGGCTTACGATGGTCGCTTCAAGGATATTTTTGAAGAGATCTACCAAGCAGAATTCAAGTCACAATTTGATGCTGCAGGAATTTGGTACGAGCACCGCTTGATCGATGACATGGTTGCTATGTCATTGCGCATGGAGGGTGGCTACGTCTGGGCATGTAAGAACTACGACGGCGATGTTCAATCTGACACCGTTGCACAGGGTTATGGCTCACTTGGTTTGATGACATCTGTTTTGATGACACCCGATGGAAAGATCTGCGAATCAGAGGCAGCTCACGGAACTGTGACACGTCACTACCGCGATCACCAGGCAGGTAAAGCAACATCTACAAACCCAATCGCTTCAATCTTTGCGTGGACACAAGGCCTTGCACACCGTGCGAAACTAGATAACAACCCAGAGCTTGCAAAGTTCTGCGCAACTCTTGAGCGCGTATGTATTGAAACTGTTGAGCAAGGAAAGATGACAAAGGATTTGTCACTTCTAATCTCAAAGGATGCGCCTTACCAAACTACACAAGAGTTCTTGAACTCAATCGATGAGAACCTCAAAAAGGCAATGGCGTAAAGTATTAGAAATAAGCAGTAAAAAACCCGCGGTAGCCATTGGCCACCGCGGGTTTTTTAGTTAATTAGATATTAAACGCGCTCACCTGTTGTTGAGTTGAACAAGTGAACAGATCCCTTAACAGCCTCAACAGTGATTGTGTCACCTGGCTTTGGAGGATTCTTTGGATCCCAGCGAACAATTACTTGTGCGCCTTCATCTGATGCATTTGCAAACTTAACTGTTGAATCAGCTGGCTTTCCATAAACGAAAGCATCTGAACCAAGCTCTTCTACAACTTCTACTAGAACGTGGAAGCCCTTTGATGATGGTGTGAAGCCTTCTGGGCGAACACCAACAGTTACAGATGATCCGGCTGAAGCTGGAACATCAATTGCTAGATCTCCAAGCATTGCCTTACCGCCGCTCACTGGTGCGATCAGCAGGTTCATCGCAGGTGAACCAATGAAACCTGCAACGAAAGCATTTGCTGGGTTGTCATAAAGATTACGAGGAGTATCAACTTGCTGTAGCAAGCCATCCTTAAGAACTGCAACACGATCACCCATAGTCATAGCTTCAACCTGGTCGTGTGTTACATAAACAGTTGTGATTCCTAGACGACGCTGCAATGCAGCGATCTGTGTACGAGTTGCTACACGCAACTTCGCATCAAGGTTAGATAGTGGCTCATCCATAAGGAATACCTGAGGTTCGCGAACAATTGCGCGACCCATTGCAACGCGCTGACGTTGTCCACCTGAAAGAGCTTTTGGCTTGCGCTCTAGGTATGGCTCAAGGTCAAGCAACTTTGCCGCTTCTAGAACACGACGATCTCGTTCTTCCTTTGGAGTTCCTGCGATTTTCAATGCGAAGCCCATGTTCTCTGCAACTGTCATGTGTGGATACAGTGCATAAGACTGGAACACCATCGCGATATCGCGATCCTTTGGTGCAACATTTGTTACATCGCGATCGCCAATTAAAATGCGGCCGCCATCAATTTCTTCAAGTCCTGCCAACATACGAAGTGATGTTGACTTACCGCAACCTGATGGACCAACAAGAACTAAAAACTCTCCATCATTAACGGTGAGATTTAACTTGTCGACTGCAGGTGCTGTTGTTCCTGGATAGATACGTGATGCGCCATCAAAAACTACTGATGCCATGAGATTGCTCTCCTTCTCCGGGCAGGTACGTGCCCGACGGTCCGAGGATGAAGGTGATGGCCGGTTGGCCAACGGGGCAAGATTACGCACAAACCCCACGTAAGGGAAGATCTGGCGATCCGCCACCCACTTTTTGAAATGCTGGGCAGGCCGTATACTTCTCACATAATGGAACCTCCCTCGTTGGCTTCACTATTTCTTGATCTAGCAACTATCGCTGGCCTGATTGTTCTGGCCTCATTCTTCGTAGCAGCTGAAATCGCCCTCATCTCTCTTCGAGATAGCCAAGTCCGTGAAATCGCGACCCGTGGCAAACGTGGCGCTCGCGTTGCAGCTCTGGCCGAACATCCCAATCGCTTGCTGGCCGCGGTCCAAATTGGCGTAACTGTCAGCGGATTTCTCTCTGCTGCACTTGGTGCGGATCAGCTCGGTGATTACGTAATTCCATGGCTGGAATCTTTAGGCATTGCAAACGCCTGGGCAACAACATTTTCACTTATCGGCGTGACTTTAGTGATCGCGTACTTCTCTTTGGTGTTCGGAGAATTAGTTCCAAAGCGAGTTGCTCTCTTTAGAGCTGAAGAGATTGCAATGGCAACAGCCGGAATCATTAATGTGGTTGCAAACATTTTCCGCCCACTGATTTGGTTGCTTTCACGTTCTACCGACATTGTCCTGCGCGCATTTGGTGTTGATCCCAAGGTCCAACGCAGTCAAATGTCTGAAGAAGAGTTGTTAGACCTTGTTACTGGCCACGCTGCTCTGACAGATGAAGAGCGCGACATTGTTGAAGAAGTCTTTAACGCCTCAGAACGTCAGGTTCATGAGGTCATGGTGCCCCGTACTGAAGTTGATTTCATGGATGCATCGTTGACAGTTGGTAAAGCAATTGAATTAGCCGTTGATAAGGCGCACTCTCGTTATCCAGTTGTGCGTGGATCTTCTGATGAAGTTGTTGGTTTCATCCATGTGCGCGATCTTTTGGATACATCACTTGCTAACAAGAGCACCAAGATTGTGGAACTTGTTAGAAACATTATGTATTTGCCAGGAACCAAAGGCGTTTTGCCCGCACTCTCTGAGATGCGTATACAAGGCCAGCACCTTGCCATTGTGTTGGATGAGTACGGTGGTACCGACGGCATCGTGACCCTTGAAGACCTTGTAGAAGTGCTTATCGGTGATATTCGCGATGAATACGATGAGCATGAAAACGAGGTTTCACTCGAAGAGCGCACCGGCGACTTTGAAATAGATGGTTTGATTTCAATTGAAGATTTAATTGAAGAGACCAAGCTGGATATTCCTGAAGGCCCATATGAGACCGCTAGTGGTTTTGTCATGCACTTCTTGGGTCGAATCCCGCAGGTTAATGATGTCGTCAACGTTAATGGGCTGCGAATCACTGTATTAACCATGGAAGGCAAGCGCGCGGGGCAGTTATTGATCTCGCGAACAGCATCTGTGTGAAAGAATTACACCCATGACACAGAAGCGGGTTCTTTCAGGCATTCAGCCAACAAGTGACTCCTTCCACCTAGGCAATTACTTAGGTGCGCTTAAGCAATGGGTAGAGCTGCAAGATGGCAATGATGCTTTTTACTGCATCGTTGATCTGCATGCTTTAACTGGTGAAATCGAACCCGCGCTCTTTAGAAAGCGCACTTTGGCATCTGCGGCCCAACTTATTGCCTTGGGAATCTCACCTGAAAAATCAACCCTCTTTGTTCAGTCCCATGTTGCCGAACACAATCAACTGGGATGGATCATGGAATGCATGGCCGGCTTTGGCGAAGCAAGTCGCATGACTCAGTTCAAAGACAAGTCGGCAAAAGGCGGCGCAGATAGCGCTCGCGTTGGGCTTTTCACTTATCCAATGTTGCAAGCTGCAGACATTCTTTTGTATCAGGCACATTATGTTCCGGTTGGTGAAGATCAACGCCAGCACATTGAATTAACCCGAGATCTTGCTACTCGATTTAACTCTCGTTTTGGTGAAACCTTTAGATTGCCTGATGGTTACATTTTGAAGGCCGGTGCAAAGATTTATGATCTGCAAGAGCCAACGTCAAAGATGAGTAAATCTTCAGGCTCTGTTGCAGGCGTCCTAGAAATTATGGATACACCAGAGGCCAATACAAAAAAGATTAAGAGTGCGGCAACTGATGCGGGCCGCGAAGTGAAGTTTGATGAAAAAGAAAAGCCTGGCATTAGCAATTTGCTAACTATTCACTCATCTCTTTCGGGACGTTCTATTGCAGATCTTGAAAATGAGTTCGAGGGCAAGGGTTATGGTGATTTCAAAGGGGCAGTCGCAGAGGTTGTTGTTGAATACCTACGCCCTATCCGTGCAAAGGCGCTAGAGCTGCTCGAGGATGAAAAGCACCTGATTGATTTGCTGCACAATGGTGCTGAAAAAGCCCGAAAAGTTGCCAGCCAGACCCTCTCAGATACCTATAAGAACTTGGGTTTAGTGAAGTAATTGAGCCAGTATCTCAACCCCTAGTTGAGAGTTTTCCAAAACGTTACACCCCTGACATCAAAAACGCCCCTAGCGTGTTGAGTTTATTCCTACGCGAGTTATAGGCTCCCAATTACACAAAGCTTCCGTAATTACCTTGTAAAAGTGAGTTATTGAAGATCCCCTTGAATCCTTGGAGGAAAATTGAAGAAAGTATTTCGTCTTGTAGCAGTTGTTGCTGCAACTGTTATGGCAGCAACAGCTTTTGTTGCTCCAGCAACAGCGGCAACAAAGGTAAAAGTAGGCCTTGCTTATGACATCGGTGGTCGTGGCGATAAGTCATTCAACGACTCAGCAGCAGCAGGTCTTGATCTTGCAAAGAAGAACCTAAAGGTTACAGCTCGTGAAGTAACAGTTACTACTGGTTCAGACTCAGAGCGCGAAGACAAGCTCCGTTTGCTAGCTAAGGCTGGTTACAACCCAATCATCGCAGTTGGTTTCCTCTACGCAGGACCAATCAAGAAGGTTGCATCAGATTATCCAAATGTTTCATTTGGAATCATTGATGATTCATCAGTAGATCTTCTTAACGTAGCGGGTCTTGTGTTCGCTGAGCACGAAGGTTCATACCTAGCTGGAGTTGCTGCAGCACTTGCAACAAAGTCAGGCAAGGTTGGTTACATCGGTGGAGTTCGTATTCCTCTACTACAGAAGTTCGAAGCAGGATTCGTTGCTGGTGTTAAGGCAACAAAGAAGTCAGTAACTGTTGACGTCAAGTACGTCACAGAGCCACCTGATTTCGGTGGTTTCAATGACCCAGCTAAGGCAAAGGTTATTGCTAAGGGAATGATCGATAAGGGTATCGATGTTATCTACTCAGCAGCAGGTGGATCAGGTGCGGGTAACTTCGCAGCTGCTACAGATGCTGCAAAGGCTGGCAAGAAGGTTTGGACTATCGGAGTTGACTCTGATCAGTACCTAACAGCTTCAGCAGCTGAGAAGAAGAACATGCTCACATCAATGATCAAGCGTGTTGACCGCGCTGTTTACGATGTAATTGCAACAGCTGTTGCAGGTTCATCAGTTAACGACGTTCTTGATGAGTCAGGTATCTACGGTCGCGTATACAACCTCTCACTTGATGGTGTTGGCGTTTCTTACTCAGGTGGATACATCAACAAGTACAAGGCTCAGATCGATAAGGCTGCAGCTGCAATCAAGTCAGGAAAGATCAAGGTTCCAACAAAGCCATAATAGGTTTGTGGAATTAATTAGTTAGAAAGTGGCGTTTGGCCCAACAATGGAGTTAGATCTCCTTGTTGGGCCAAATGTTTTTCATGCGGTGCTAGTCAAAGGAGACTCAAAGTGTCTGTAGCAGTAGAACTGCGACACATAACTAAGCGCTTTCCAGGTGTGATTGCGAACAAAGATGTTTCAATCAAAGTTGAAACTGGAACTGTGCACGCACTTGTTGGTGAAAATGGCGCTGGTAAATCAACAGTCATGAAGATTTTGTATGGCATGCAACGCCCAGATAGTGGCGAGATTTTAGTAAATGGAACGGCCGTTAACTTTAAGAACCCAAATGATGCAATCGATGCCGGCATCGGTATGGTGCATCAGCACTTCATGTTGGCTGACAACTTCACCGTTCTAGAAAACATTATTTTAGGTTCAGAGCCAAAGCACGGAGCCACAATTGATTTTGCAGCTGCTCGTAAGAAGATAGTCGAAATGGCAGCCCAGTACGGCTTAGAGCTAAACCCAGATGTTTTAGTTGAAGAACTTGGCGTTGGACAACGTCAACGTGTTGAAATCCTTAAGGTTTTATTCCGCGGTGCAAACATTTTGATCTTTGATGAACCTACTGCGGTATTGGTTCCACAAGAGGTAGATGATTTGTTTAAAGCACTTGAAGGTCTGCGCGCTCAGGGTATGGCGGTCATTTTTATCTCTCACAAGCTCGATGAGGTTTTACGAGTTGCTGACGAAGTAACCGTAGTTCGACAAGGTTCCACTGTTGCTGAAGTTAAATCAAAGGATGTCACCGCTCGCCAATTAGCCGAGCTCATGGTTGGAAGTGAACTTCCACAACCTTCAACACAAGGACATACTCGTCGCGACGAGATCACTTTGGCGCTTAAGGATGTATCAATCCCAACTGCAACTGGAAGTCGCGATTTGATTTCAAACATCACCTTCAATCTGCATGCCGGCGAAGTTGTTGGAATTGCTGGCGTAGAAGGAAATGGTCAAGCCGAACTTGTTGAAGCCATTATGGGGCTTCGTGATTACACCGGTTCCATCGAATTTCATGGCGACTCAATTGATGCATTAAGTGTGGCCGATCGACATGATCTGGGTATTGGTTTGATTCCTGAAGATCGTCAGCGTCAAGCTTTGATGATGACTTCACCATTGTGGGAAAATAGAATTTTGGGACATCAACGTAGCAAGCCTGTGATGCGCGGTTTTGTAATTGATAAGAAAGCAACAATTGAAAGCACTCGCACAATCATGCAAGAGTTTGATGTTCGAGCACCCGGGCCAGACACTTTGGCTGCAGCGCTGTCAGGTGGAAATCAGCAAAAGTTTATTGTTGGGCGAGAAATGAGTAAGGCACCTGCATTGTTGGTGGCATCTCATCCAACTCGTGGAGTGGATGTTGGTGCACAAGGAGCAATTTGGGATGTGCTGCGCAAAGCACGCGAAAAGGGAATGGCGATTGTCCTTATCTCTGCAGATCTTGAAGAGCTGATCGGAATGTCTGATCGTCTGCTTGTGATGTTGCGCGGAACTATCACCGCTGAACTTGATCCAGCTAAAACTACCCCGGAACAACTTGGTTCTGCGATGACAGGTGCAGCATGAGCAACACACTTACAAGAAAACTGTCGCCATCAAAGATTGGGCTAGCTGTTGCAGCGCCATTAGCAGCAGCAATTTTCTCAATTCTTATTTCAAGCCTTGCCGTTATTGCAAGTAAGAAATCACCTCTTGAAGCTTTTAAGACTATGTGGGATTACGGTACAGAGTCCGGTTCGCTTATGGAGATTGTTAATACTGCAACCCCTTATTACATCGCAGCAATTGCGATCGCAGTAACTTTCAGAGCAGGTCTGTTTAATATCGGCGTAGAAGGTCAATTGCGTTTAGGTGCGCTGTTTAGTTGTTACATCGGTGCAATGTTTGTCTTGCCGCCCGTGTTACATGTTGCTGCAGTCTTTATCGTTGCCATGACTTTTGGTGGCTTGTGGGCTGCGATTGCGGCTTACTTAAAGGTAAAGCGCGGCGTGAATGAGGTTATTTCAACAATCATGCTCAACGCCTTAGCTGGTGGCTTATCTGCTTACTTGTTGTCCAAGCACTTTGCAGTGATAGAAGAAGGCTCAAACAATCTTGCAACAAAAGAACTACCTGCATCTGCCCAGATTCCTGACCTGATGCCACTATTGCGCAAGGTTGGCATTGAAGATCAACCAGGCGGCGGCGTTTACGGAATGTTCTTTGTTGCAGTCGCGCTAGGTCTAATTTTCTGGTTTGTGGTTAATCGCACTCGTTTTGGTTTTGAACTTCGTGCTTCTGGCTTAAATCCAATTGCTGCACGTGTCAGCGGTGTGAATTCAAAGAAGATGACTTTTCTGGCCCTTGTGATCTCGGGTGCAATCGCAGGTTTAGCTGGTTTGCCTGAAGTTCTGGGTCAGACATATTCATACAACCTGGGTTTCCGTGCAGGTATTGGTTTTTCTGCAATTGCAGTTGCATTGCTAGGTCGTAACTCGGCGGGAGGAATGGCGGTTAGCGCGTTGCTCTTTGGTTTCCTCGAAGTAAGTTCACGTTCACTAGAACTCATTGATATTGCACCTGAAACCTACGTCATTATGCAGGGCTCAATTCTGCTCAGTGCTGTAATCGCTTACGAAGTGGTGCGGCGATTTAAATTGACGCTGCAAAGCAAAGAGCTAGCTAAGGTGGTGGCAGCATGAAAGCTATGAAACTCTTGCGCTATGCAGTAATGCTGGTTTTTGTCTTGGCATCAATTCGAGTCATTACAGGAGCATCGGATTTAACTAGTACTGGTACCGCCTCCGCTGCACTGCTGCTATCAGTACCGATTGTTTTAGCGGCACTAGGTGGACTGTTCTCGGAGCGATCCGGTGTAGTAAATATCGGCCTTGAAGGCATGATGATCATGGGTGCATGGGCTGGTGGTTACATCGGTTCACAACATGGTCCTTGGGCTGGATTATTGGCTGCAATGATCTTTGGATCTGTTGGTGCACTAGTGCACGCGATAGCAACAGTTACATTTGGTGTTGATCATGTTGTATCAGGTGTTGCAATCAACATTATTGCCGCTGGATTAGTTCGCTACTTATCAACCCTTATGTACAAGAGTGGAGCATGGCCAGGGCCATCTCAATCTCCAGGAATTGAAACAATCCCGGTCAATGGATTACCTATTTTATCCGGGGGTAGTTTTTTTGGATGGAAGAGCCCTGATCTTTTGGGATCGATCGCAAACCTCAACTGGTTCTTTGTCTCTGACTTAGCGTCGATTCTTCGTGGTTTAACCGGTGATGTTTCCTATGTAACTATGGTTGCAATTGCATTTGTTCCACTCGCTTACTTCATTTTATGGCGCACCGCTTTTGGTTTGCGCTTGCGAAGTGCAGGTGAAGCACCTGTTGCAGCTGAATCACTAGGTGTGAACGTCTATGCCATGAAGTATGCAGGTGTTCTTATCTCTGGAGGATTAGCTGGCCTAGGTGGAGGTTTCCTAGCCATCGTTGCGGCAAGTAATTACCAAGAGAATCAAGTGGCAGGTCGCGGATACATTGGACTTGCAGCGCTGCTATTTGGTAACTACCGCCCAGGTGGGTTGCTTGCTGGTGCGGGACTATTCGGTTTTGCCGACGCGCTGCAACTTCGTGATTCAGCTGCGATCCATGCACTTCTGTTGTTCATCGTTGTTATCTTGGCATTTGTTGCCTTTAGAAAGTTCAAGAGCGGAAAGCAAATTGGCGCAGTCATTGCTCTAGCGGCTGCAGGATTTACTTTGTGGTTCTACTTCGCAGTTGATGAGCTACCAGGTCAGTTGGTAACAATGACTCCATACATCGCAACAATTCTTGTCATGGCACTTGCCTCTCAAAGATTGCGAATGCCAGCTGCCGATGGAATTCCTTACCGACGTGGTGGGCTTCGATGACAACTATTAATTGGGAAACAATTCACCAATCAGCAATTGGTGCCATGAAGATGGCGTATGCGCCGTATTCAAAGTTTCCAGTCGGCGTTGCAGCTTTAGTAAATGATGGACGTATCGTTACCGGTTGCAACGTTGAAAACGCTAGCTACGGTGTTGGCTTGTGTGCCGAATGTGGTCTGGTTTCAAATCTTTGTTCATCAGGTGGCGGTCGTTTAATTGCGATTGTCTGCGTCGATGGCCAAGGAGATTTCCTGGCACCGTGTGGCCGTTGTCGTCAGCTTTTGTTTGAACATGGCGGCCCTGAAGCTTTGCTCATGACAGATGATGGACCGCAGAAGATGTCAGCGATGCTTCCGTGGGCCTTTGGTCCCGAGGATCTAGATCGCAACGAGCGCTAAATGATTGAAGCCTTCTCCGCCGCAGAAATCATTGCGGCAAAGCGTGATCACCATTCACTGACAGATGCGCAAATTGATTGGGTAATTGACGCATATACCCGAGGCGCAGTTGCCGATGAGCAAATGTCAGCACTGCTTATGGCGATCTTGCTCAATGGCATGGAAAACCGTGAGATTTCTCGTTGGACCGATGCCATGATCAATAGCGGTGAACGCATGAATTGGTCTGCTTTGTCTCGGCCAACAGTTGATAAACATTCAACAGGTGGAGTCGGAGACAAAATAACTTTGCCGCTAGCTCCTCTTGTTGCAGCGTGCGGGGCAGCGGTTCCACAGTTATCTGGTCGCGGTTTAGGTCATACCGGTGGCACCTTGGACAAATTGGAATCTATTCCTGGCTGGCGTGCAGCTTTATCTAATGAAGAGATGTTAAAAGTTTTGCAAGATTGTGGCGCAGTCATTTGTGCAGCAGGTGCGGGTTTAGCTCCGGCAGATAAAAAGTTGTATGCACTTCGCGATGTAACGGCAACTGTTGAAGCGATTCCGCTGATTGCATCATCAATCATGAGCAAGAAAATTGCCGAGGGAACCAGCGCACTTGTTTTGGATGTTAAAACTGGCGCAGGTGCATTCATGAGCGATCCTGCAAAGGCAAAAGAACTTGCGCACGTTATGGTGGGCCTCGGAAAACGTGCTGGTGTAAAAACTCTTGCATTAGTAACTGCGATGGATGTACCACTTGGGTTGACCGCCGGAAATGCTTTAGAGGTTCGTGAATCAGTAGAAGTTCTTGCTGGTGGGGGACCATCAGATATTGTGGAACTGACGGTTTTACTTGCACAAGAAATGTTGGAACTTGCAGGCATAAAAGGCGCAGATCCAGCAGCAGCTTTGAAAAATGGAAAAGCCATGGATGTTTGGCGCCAAATGATTTCAGCTCAAGGTGGAGATCCTGATGCCAAACTTCCTGTTGCTCGCGAGAACACTGTTGTGACTGCGCAAAGCAGTGGAACAATTCTTTCGATGGATGCGATGAAGGTTGGAATGGCTGCTTGGCGTTTAGGTGCAGGCCGATCTCGCCAAGGCGAAGCGGTTCAGGCAGGGGCAGGAATCGAGATTCACGCTAAGCCGGGGGAGACAATCACCGCTGGAGCACCGCTCTACACGCTCCATACAGACACTCCAGCCGCCTTTACGCGTGCTTTGGAGTCACTGGAGAACTCTGTAACCATTGGCGATATGCCAGTTAGAGGAATCGATCGCCTTCCGCTTATTGTTGAACGTATCGTTGATTAAGGGGTAGACCAGATGAGCATGAACAGTATTCCGACCAAGGAGCAGATCAAAGTTGTTCCCAAGGTCATGTTGCATGATCACTTAGATGGTGGATTGCGTCCACAAACAATCATCGACATCGCACAAGAAATTGGTTACACCGCGCTTCCGACTCATGATGCAGCAGAGTTAGCAACCTGGTTCCGCGAATCATGTGATTCAGGATCTTTAGTTCGCTACCTTGAAACCTTTTCACACACAATTGCTGTCATGCAACGCCGTGAAGACATTATTCGTGTTGCACGCGAATGTGCACTAGATCTTGCTCGTGACGGAGTTGTCTACGCCGAAGTTCGTGGCGCACCAGAGCTGTTTACTGAAAAAGGTTTATCTATGGCTGATGTTGTCGAGGCAACATTAGAAGGTTATAAGTTGGGAATGCAGGAAGCCAAAGCTGAAGGTTTCACAATCGTGGTTCGCTCATTGCTTTGTGGAATGCGTCAGAACAAAAGATCACAAGAGGTTGCCGAATTAGTTGTTAAGTACCGAGACAAAGGAGTCGTAGGCTTTGATATCGCTGGTCCTGAAGATGGTTTCCCGCCGTCTGATCAAAAAGATACTT
>DAIMZE010000010.1:0-17966 GCA_036734125.1 Candidatus Planktophila sp. | reverse complement strand
CGTGCGTAGTTCTCCGAACTTTAGGTTGAGGGGTAAGGGTACCCATTTGAGCGCTCAGGCTCAAATCGGGGTTTTCTTATGCGGTGATAATCCCTGAAGAGGATGCACGGCGGCGCTTTCGGCCACCTGTCTTTACCTCGGGCTGAGGTGCTTCTGCTTCAGGCTCTGAATTCAATGACTCATGGAATTCGTGCTCAGTTGCATCGCCGTGACTTGAATATTTGGCATCCGCATCTTCATGCTGTGATGACGGAGTATCTAGCTGAGGCATTGGAGCCTTCATCTTTACTGGCTCCATATGAATATGAATTCCGCGTCCGCTACATGAATCACATGTAGTTGAGAAAGCTTCGATCAGTCCTTGGCCAACACGCTTACGTGTCATCTGAACTAATCCAAGCGAAGTTACTTCTGCAACCTGGTGCTTAGTGCGATCGCGACCCAAGCATTCAACTAAGCGACGCAATACCGCTTCACGGTTTGATTCAAGAATCATATCGATGAAGTCGATAACAACAATTCCACCTAAATCGCGAAGACGAAGTTGGCGCGCAATTTCTTCTGCAGCTTCTAAGTTGTTCTTAGTAACAGTCTCTTCAAGGTTTCCACCCTTACCGATGAACTTACCGGTGTTAACGTCGATAACAACCATTGCTTCTGTGCGGTCGATAACAAGTGATCCACCAGATGGTAGATACACCTTGCGATCAAATGCCTTTGCAAGTTGTTCTTCAACGCGGAAGTCAGCGAACAAATCGCCGGTTCCGGTGTACTTCTCAATTTTCTGTGTTAACTCTGGAGCAATAAATCCAAGATAGCTTGTGACTTCATCCCAAGCCGTTGAACCCTGAACCGTTAACTTGCGGAAATCTTCATTGAAGATATCGCGGATAACTCGGACTGCAAGATCTGGTTCTTGATACAAAGCTGTCGGTGCATGGAAGTTTGGATTCTGACTCTTTGAATAAATGTCTTCCCATTGAGCCTTGAGGCGTGCAACATCATTAGTGAGATCTTCTTCGCTCACACCTTCGGCAGCTGTACGAACAATTACGCCGGCTTCTTCAGGGATTAAGTTCTTTAAGATCGCCTTCAAACGTGCGCGCTCTTCTTCAGGAAGACGCTTTGAAATTCCAGACATTCCGCCGCCAGGAACATAGACAACGTGTCGGCCAGGTAATGAAATTTGGCTAGTTAAACGTGCACCCTTTTGGCCAATTGGATCCTTAGTTACTTGAACTAATACTGGCTGGCCCGTCTTTAATACTGTTTCAATCTTTCGTGGTTGTGATTCAGAGATACCTGCAGCATCCCAATTCACTTCACCTGCGTACAGAACCGCGTTGCGGCCCTTACCAATATCAACGAATGCAGCTTCCATAGAAGGCAGAACATTTTGTACGCGACCTAAGTAAACGTTTCCAACGTAAGAAACATTGCTATTGCGGTTCACGTAGTGCTCGACCATCACGCCATCTTCAATAACAGCGATCTGAGTACGGTCTGCAATCTGGCGAACAAGCATCTCGCGGTCAACATTTTCGCGACGAGCTAAGAATTCTCCATCAGTAATGATTGTGCCGCGCTTGCGGTATGGCTCGCGGTATTCGCTGCGTCCACCACGGTCATTACGATCGTTACGATCATTACGATCACGACGGTTGCGGTTACTGCGATCATTGCGGTCATTACGATCAGTGCGTGCTGGACGCTCTGGACGTTCACGCTTTTCGCGAACCTTAACAACTGTTATTACGCCATCTTCTTCGATGGTTTCGCCCGGTATTACACCTTCGCCAGTTGCGCGACGGCGACGACGGCGACGAGTAGAGGTTGCACCTTCTGCAGACTCTTCTTCGCCAGAATCTGCACTTGAATCTTCTTCGCCATTCTCTGTGTTGACCGCATCAGTTGAACCTGGCTTGCGACGGCCACGGCCACCACGACGACGGCGACGATTACGGTTACCGCGTTCTTCAGAATCAGAAGTCTCTGCTGCTACAACTTTTTCAGCAGCCTCTTTAGGATCAGCGCTATCTTTCTTTGCAGCCGCCTTCTTAGCTGGCTTACTTATTGTTTCCTTCTTTGCAGCAGGCTTTTCAGGCGCTGCTTGAAAAATAGGGACCGGAATTGCTGCGGCCTTCTTACGGGTTGTCTTCTTTTCTTCAGTTACGCCAGATTCTTTTTTCTCTGTATGGATAACTGGAGCATCAGCCTTAGCCGATGCTTTTTTAACCGCACGCTTGCGCGGTGTTTTAGGCTCAATCGCCATGGCACCAAATCCTTTATGCCCCTTGCGGAGCTATATTCTTAAAAAATCCTGTTGGGTTTTCCGTACCGTTCGCGCTGGGCTTGTATCGCGATTGATCGCGAGCCGCGCTGAACTGGTGAGCTAATTATGGCAGAGCGGGGCTGATTTGCCTATTTACCCGCGTAGACGAGCGTGAACGTTCTGCAAAAGGCCAAAACCAATCAACGTCGCAAACATCGATGATCCTCCATAGGAAATGAAGGGCAGTGGCACCCCAGTCATCGGCATCAGACCCAAAGTCATTCCAATGTTCTCAAATACCTGAAAAGCAAACCACGCTATAACGCCAGTACACACTAATCGCCCAAAGGGATCTGATGTTCGCCGAGCAATCGAAAAAGCTCGCATCAATAAAATGAGATACAAAATCAGAATAAATCCACTACCGACAAATCCAAGTTCCTCGCCAGCTACCGTAAAAATAAAGTCGGTCTGTTGTTCTGGAACAAAGCGACCACTTGTTTGCGGACCATTGAACAATCCAGTTCCTAGTAAACCTCCGGAACCGACAGTGATGCGAGCTTGTCGAAGTTGATAACCAGCTCCTTGTGTATCGGCATTGGGATCAACAAAAGTTTGTAAGCGATTTACTTGGTACTCGCTGACGACGCCAGCTTTGACTGCAACAAATCCACCAAGTACTGCAAGCAGTAACAACCCTGCGACCCAGCGCGCAGGAGCGCCTGACACAGCGATGATTGTTACAACCGCTGCCGAGATAATTAGCACTGTTCCCATGTCGGGCTGAACAATTATCAGTAGCACAGGAATTGCAGCAATTGCTAAAGCTTGTAGAACATCTTTACTCGTTGGCTCATTACTGTCATGCCCGCGCTCCGACAAGATCATGGCCATTCCAATAATGATTGAAATCTTTGCTAGCTCTGCAGGTTGAATCTGGAAACCACCAGGTAACGCGATCCATGCCTGTGCACCGTTAATTTCAGCGCCTAAACCTGGAATCAAAACAATGACTAAACCAAGAACCCCGGCGCCCCATAACAAAGGTGAGTACGCCCGCAGCAATCGGTAATCAATGACAGTGGTTCCGTAAGCCAATAAACCACCAATCAAGATATTAATAGTGTGGCGCTTTAAGTAATACTGACCATCTAATCCATTGCGTGCGTACCAATCGCGGGTAGCAGACCAGACTAAAAGCGTTCCAATAATCAAAAGCAGTGCGACAACTGCGGTTAAAACTGGGTCCCAGCCGTTGAAGATTGATTGACGGCTACGGCGATACAACCTCTGGCGTGCGTGAATCTGGCTCACTTGCTCGCCTCCTTAGGTTTAGTCGCTGGAGAAATCTTAGGCAACTTGGTCGGAGGTTTGCCTTCAGGGAATAACGCCGCGCCAGGAACTACTTTGTTGCCGACTACACCAAAGAGCGTTTGATAAATCTGTTTCACACCAACACCAGAAGTTGATGCACCGAATCCACCTTGACCAACCATCATGACAACTGCATAACGCGGATTCTTACTTGGTGCATACGATGCAAACCAAGAAGTGTCATCCTTGAGAGAACCATTTGGATTACGACCAAAAACTTGGCCGGTTCCAGTCTTGCCACTGACTTCAACGGGGAAGCCGGCAAAGACACCTGCACCAGTTCCGCTAACAACAACTTCACGCAATGATCCACGCAAGAATGACAAGACAGATGGTGCAGTCTTCACCGTTCCAAGTTTCTGCGGTGTAAAGGTCTTAACCACTGTTCCATCAGTTTTAACGATTGCCTTTGCAACCATCATTTGCCAAATGGTTCCACCGTTAGCAATTGCTGCATACATCTGTGTCAATTTCAAAGGTGTAAGAACGGTGTCACCTTGTCCGATGGAAAAGTTCACCGCATCTCCGGCACGGACTTTGTCGCCGTCCACACAGTTTTCTGCAGCCAGCTGAAGCAAGAATGCGGTTTGCTGTGCTTTTGTTGCGCGCTCTTTATAGTTACAATAGAAATCTTTGTTCTGGTTGTACCAGCTCTTCTTGTAATCACGATCGGCAAGACGGGAAGATGATTCAGATGGAAGGTCAATTCCTACCTTTTGAGTGATGTTGAAAGCTTTAGCAGCCTCAAAGAAGTAATCATTAGTGTTGGATTTAGGCCTTAATCCACCGTCTCGAAGCCACTCATCAAAGGCGATTTGATACCAAATGGTGTCGCATGAAACAGCCATGGCTTTTTTCATGTTCATGGTGCCCTGGTTCTTGCTATCAAAGTTCTGGAAAGCGCGGGTTCCAACCTGCACCTGAGATGGGCACTTGTAATTGGCATTTAAGTCATAGCCAGCCGACGCTGCGGCAAGCACAGAAACAACTTTAAAAGTTGAAGCAGGTGCAAATAACCCCTGCAAACTTCGGTTAAGTGCCGGTACTGATTTCTTTTCACTAAAAAGATCTTCAGCTTGCTGAACTGTTAATCCCTTTTCCCACGCATTTGGGTCATAGGTTGGATACGAGGCAAGGGCCAGAATTCTTCCCGTTTTGATATCCATTACAACAGCTGCACCTGAATCAGAGGTGTATCCATTTGCTCGTCCGCGAAGCACGGCATCCTTAAGAGCTTTTTCAGCTGATGCCTGCAAACGAACATCAAGGCTTGTAACTAAGTGATCGCCTGCAACAGGTTTAGTGTTCTGACTTTCACGTGTAATCGATTCTTTACGATCAACGATAACCGTTCTGATTCCGGGTTCACCGCGTAAGAAAGAGTCGTATTGAATTTCTAGACCAGACTTACCAATTGTTTCGCTACGGAAATACTGCTTACCATTTCCTGCCAAAAGATCGTTTTCAGTCAATGGTCCGACATAGCCAAGAACGTGTGCGGCGTTTACATCTAAGTAACTTGGATAACTACGAATTGCAACGGGTTGGGCATCAACTCCTGGAAAAGCATCTGCACGTTCAACAATCTGCAATGCGATAGCGGGATCTGCTGACTTTGTAATAGGGATTGGTTGATATCTAGAACCTTGCCAACATCCCGCTTTCTGTCCCTTAGGAAGCTCACCGCATAAACGTGTGTTTTGGAAAACATCTTTGTATTGCAAGTTGAGCAACTTTGCTAAGCGCTGCATGACATCTGCGCCTTTATCTTCTAACTTATCGATTGCGATTCGATCGATTGTGATCGCCAGACCAGCCTTATTCATGGCTAACGGCACACCAAAACCATCAACAATCAAGCCTCGATTAGCTGGGTTCACAACATCTCGACTTTGAATGCTTAAGGCAGCATCTTTGTACTTAGGTCCAGCTGCCACCTGCAAGTAAAAGAGGCGACCAAATAGTGCGGCCATCAGAGAAACGATCAAGATCTGAACAACCATTAAGGCTAAGCGGGATCTGCTGTTCACAGTGACGACCGCGAATCAAAGATCAACGCATGTAAGCGAGTGAAAACTGGCAACATGATTGGCGAAACCAACAACGCCCAAATGCTCATTCCAAACAATGTGATGACAATTTGGCCCAGTGAACCGATGGATACTCCAAGCAACGCACCTGTGATCAAGTATGCGATTTCAACACAGAAGTTAGCGATAACAACAAAGAAGACAATTCCAATTGCGTTAGCGTGAATATTGTCATCACCGTAACCGATGTACGAGATCGCATACCCTGCGAGCAACATAATTAAAGTCCATTGACCAAAGGGTCCATTTGCACTCTGTGAAAGATCCATAAGAATTCCGGAAGCAAAGCCAATAACCGCAGCGACTTCTGGTTGACTCAGAACCGCCCACGTTAAGGCGAAGATCAAAAGAATTGAAAATCCCCCACCAGGCAAACGGAACTGCGAGATAACCGCTTCTTGAATCAAGAAGATCAAGAGAAATATTGGCGTGGCGACCGAGATTTGACGTGTAAGCATCGTGATTAATTATTTGCTGTAGGTGATGGAGTAACAGTGACTGTAACTGTAGGTATCGGAGTTACTTGCGGCTTCTTTGGAACCAAAGAATCGCCTGGATCAGATGTTGGACCACTGACAACAACAGCTACAACGCCTAGTGTAGAAAAATTGGTGTAGTAGCGAATAGTTGCTGTTTGAGCGACTGCGCCGGCAGAGTTATCTACTTGGCTGACATAACCCAAAGGAACACCTGGAACAAAGGGACGGTTTGCAATACTTCCGCGAGCAAGTAAAACATCGCCCACCTTTACAGTCGTTGAATTATCAAGCAATTGCAGGCTCGCCGAACGGTTTCCGCGTCCAGAAAGAATGCCGATTTGTTGCGTGCCAGCAATACGTGCGCCAACTTTGAAAGCTGAATCGCTAGCAAGTTGAATCAACGCCGAATTGGGATACACATCTTTAACAACTCCGGCTAGACCAAACTGTGAAAGCACCGTCATATTTTTCTTGATGCCAGCATTGCTTCCGGAATCAATTGTGATTGTTTGTGAGAATGACTGACTTGAACCTTGGCTAATAACTTTAGCGTTAACAATTTTATAGCCAGCAGTTCCTGCCAGATCTAAGATGTTTTCAAGTTGGGCTAGCTGGCCATCTGCGTTCTTGCGATTGAGCAACTGAATCTTCAATTTGGCATTTTCAGCCTCTAGCTTTTCAATTTGGTTACCAGTGCGGCCAAGATTAGATACGTCAGAGAAGAAGTTCTTGACCGGTGTTAATACCACCGCACCAGCACGCTGAAATGGAGAAAGCACGGTCTGAGTTCCCTGCTTGAAACCATCCAGCACTTTTACGCCACGTAAATCTAAAGTAATCAGAAACAGCGAAGTGACAATCAAGATCACCAACAACAAACGTGCGCGACCCTCACCGCCCTTACGCATCAAAGGTTGGCCTTATCGACGTGGCTCGGAGATTAGAACCTTCTCAAGAGCTTCAAACTCTTCGATGCACTTTCCGGAACCTTCAGCAACAGCATCCAACGGACGCTCTGCAATATGAATTGGCATTCCGGTTTCTTTGCGAAGGCGCTCATCAAGACCCTTAAGAAGTGCTCCACCACCGGTGAGAACAATTCCGCGGTCCATCAAATCTGATGCAAGCTCTGGTGGAGTCTTATCCAGTGTGCTCTTTACTGCGTTAACAATTGAGTTCACTGGCTCTTCAAGAGCTTTGCGAATTTCTGCAGCTGATACAACAATTGTCTTTGGCAGACCTGTTGCTAAATCGCGACCACGAATTTCTGCATCATTTTCTCCAGCTAGTGGATAAGCAGATCCGATTGCCATCTTGATTTCTTCAGCCGTGCGCTCACCCAAAAGTAGGGAGAATTCACGCTTAACCCAGTTAATAATCGATTGATCAAGCTCATCGCCACCCACACGAATAGATAGCGAAGTCACGATTCCACCTAGTGAAATAACGGCAACTTCAGTAGTTCCTCCACCGATATCTACAACCATGTTTCCAGTTGGCTCGTGAATTGGAAGACCAACACCAATTGCTGCTGCCATTGGCTCTTCAATGATGTAAACCTTACGTGCACCTGCTGCATAACCAGCATCCTTTACTGCGCGCTGTTCAACACCAGTGATACCTGATGGAACGCACACAACGATACGTGGCTTAGCCAAGTAGCGACGACGGTGAACCTTTTGGATGAAGTAACGCAACATGCGCTCTGTTGTATCAAAATCTGCGATTACGCCATCTTTGAGGGGACGGATAGCAACGATGTTGCCAGGAGTACGTCCAATCATCTTCTTCGCTTCAATACCAACGGCCAAAATTCCACCGGTGTCTTGGTTAACAGCTACTACTGATGGCTCGTTAAGAACAATGCCACGTCCACGAACATAAACAAGCGTGTTCGCTGTGCCTAGGTCAACGGCCATATCGCGACCGATGAATGACATTCTGCTTCCTTGTGACATCTTTACTCCTTGTGCTTTTTGTTCTTGGGGAATGAATTACTTGGGAAAGAAAATCTGGATTTCACGGGCTGCAGATTCTGGTGAATCTGATCCGTGA
This sequence comes from Candidatus Planktophila sp., assembly GCA_036734125.1. Taxonomy (GTDB): domain Bacteria; phylum Actinomycetota; class Actinomycetes; order Nanopelagicales; family Nanopelagicaceae; genus Planktophila. Next base: position 9,696 of record DAIMZE010000010.1, on the reverse strand, counting down.
ACTAGGTTTTGCATAACTTTGGTGCCTTGATCACGAGCTAGATCTCCGCGAATAGTTCCGGGTGCAGCAACGGTTGGATCTGTTGCTCCCGCTAATGAACGGAATCCTTCGATAACACGATTCCCTGAAGCAACGATCGCAACAATTGGTCCTGACATCATGAACTCAACAAGTGGCTCATAAAAAGGTTTTCCAACATGTTCGGCGTAATGCTTTTCAAGTAGCGCTGCGTCTGCTTGCAACATGCGCACCGCATCGATTGCATAACCTTTAGTTTCAACTCGGGAAATAATTTCACCGACTAATCCACGGCGTACGCCATCGGGCTTAACCAGGATAAGTGTTTTCTCTGTGCTCACTTGCCTAGTCTATTAGGGTTTTTTAGGCGCTGCAGCCAGCAAGGCAGCGCGAGCGGCCTCACCCTTACGGCCCACGATGATGGCTGCCACCCAGAGACCAATCAAAACCACCCCAATAATGAAGAAGGATGGCTCGACAAATCCAAAAGCGATCATCGCAACCTGCATCAGAGATCCGAAGACAAAGCCACCCGGACGGCGCAACAGGCCAGCTGCAACAAAAAGCAAGAAGGAAACAACGCAACCATAAATAATTGCTGCCTGGGATTGATCTTTCATCGCAATCAAGATTGCAAAACCCAAAGTCAAACTCTCTGCAACTAGGACAGATGCTCCAAGAACCTTCATTGTGCAAACTTCTTTCTCAAGTAAGTACGTGCTTCGCCAACTGTGACAACTGAACCAGTGACAAGTATTCCAACTGTGTCTTCGCTGAGTGGTCGTATTGAATCGGCCACTGCTTTATCTAGAGCTGAGTTTAAATCTGAAACCACAAAGACGCGATCTGAACCAAAAACCGAGGAAGCGATTTTTTCTAGTTCGGATGCCGGCATTGCACGCGACGAAGAACTCTGCGTCACGATTACGTGATCAACGATTGGCTCTAGCTCTTGGAAAATCCCTGTTGCATCTTTATCCCCAAAGACTCCGACAACAGCGATGACTTCGTCAAAATTGAATTCATTCAGCAAAGTATCAGCCAACGCCTTAGCTCCATGTGGATTATGCGCGGCATCTAAAATTACAGTCGGATCACGATGTACAACTTCGCAGCGACCAGGTGAAGTAACTGCAGCAAAGCCCGCACGAACAGCGTCAATATCGAGCGGTTGATCGCCAAAGAAAGCTTCGACCGCGACTAAAGCTGCTGCTGCATTTGCTGCCTGGTGACGTCCATGTAATGACAAGAAAATCTCGTCGTACGTCTCGTGAATTCCCTGAATCGTTAGCAACTGACCACCCACTGCTACTGCGCGTGAGAGCACAGAAAATTCCACACCTTCTCGAACTACATCTGCGCCGACTTCGGCTGCTTTGCGAATCAACTCTTTTGCCGCTTCTGGCTCTTGCTGGGCAAGTACTACAAAACCGCCTTCTTTAATGATTCCAGCTTTAGTTGAGGCGATTTCATGCAAGGTGTGGCCCAGGTATTCCATGTGATCAAAGCCGATCGGCATGATGACAGAAACATCGGCATCGACAACATTTGTCGCATCCCATTCTCCGCCCATACCAACTTCGATGACACCAACATCGACTGGATGTTCGGCAAACGCTGCGAAAGCTAACGCGGTTATTGCTTCGAAAAATGAAATCGGATGCTCGAACTTTGAATCCATTAAATCTAGGTAAGCGGCAATATCGTTGTAAGAAAAGATTAATTCCTTAGGATCAATCGGTTCGCCATTGATCGAAATACGTTCGCGATACGTTTCTAGATGTGGGCTTGTAAAGCGTCCAGTGCGTAGACCATGAGCAAACAGCAACGAATCAACCATGCGGCTAGTCGTTGTCTTACCGTTGGTTCCGCCAATATGGATTGTTGGATATGTCAGTTGCGGTGAACCCAAGATATCTACAAGAGCTGCAATGCGTTCGGTAGTTGGTGCAATGCGTGTTTCTGGCCAACGCGCAAGCAAAGCTTGTTCGATCGCGTCTACGCGCTCTTGATCATCCGGTGAAATCATCATGCTTGTGGCAATGCTGCAAGCGCGGCAGTAATTCGTTCGATATCAGATGTTGTCTTTGCTAGACGTTCGCGAATTTCTACAAGCACATTTTCTGGAGCTTTAGCCATAAAGCCTTCGTTGTTCAACTTTACTTCAGCGGTTTGCTTATCCTTGCTTGCAGTTGCTAAATCTTTTTCAAGACGGGCGCGCTCTGCAACAACATCAATTGATCCCGTTAGATCAAATTCGATTGTTACACCTGCTGCTTCACACTTTGCACTCGGTGTGATGTCACCCAGCTCCATGCGAACCACAAAGGCAACGGCAGATGCATACTTGGCAATATCACCTGTTGCCACGATGCGGCCAGGGATCTTCAGCGAAGTCTTGATGCCTTGGTCATTTCTAAAGCGACGAACTTCGGTAATGATCTCTTGTAGCTGAGAAATAAGGGCTTCGGCCTTCTTATCTACGTGTGCGGCATTAGCAACTGGCCACTGCGCTACGACTAGAGATTCTCCCCCAGTGAGCGTGGTCCACATCTGCTCAGTAATAAATGGCATAACTGGGTGCATCAAGCGGAACAGCTGATCGAGAACAAACCCTAGAACTCGCTTGGTTCCTTCAGCGTTTCCGGATGCAAAAGTTTCCTTTGAAAGTTCTAAGTACCAATCACATAGGTCATCCCAAGCAAAGTGGTACATCAACTCGCAGGCACGTGCGTACTCGTACTTTTCAAGAAGATCAGTTGTCTCTGAAATAGTTTCTGATAAACGGCTAAGGATCCACTTATCAATTGCATTAAGAGAATCAGTTGCAGGTAAATCTCCAGCAACAGTTGCACCATTCATCATTGCAAAACGTGTTGCGTTCCATAACTTTGTTGCAAAGTTACGTGATCCGCCGATCCAATCTTCAGCAAGTGCTTGGTCCGTACCTGGGTTAGCACCACGGGCCAATGTAAAGCGCAGCGCATCTGCGCCGTACTTGTCCATGAATTCAAGTGGATCAATTACATTGCCACGACTCTTAGACATCTTCTTGCCAAATTGATCGCGAACTAAACCATGCAACATGATTGTTTTAAAGGGTGGAACACCGTCCATTGCAAAAGTTGACATCATCATCATGCGAACAACCCAGAAGAACAAGATGTCGTATCCAGTTACTAGAACTGATGTTGGATAAAACTTTGCAAGGTCGGCGGACTTATCAGGCCAACCAAAGGTTGAAAACGCCCACTGACCAGATGAGAACCAGGTATCTAGAACATCTGAATCTTGTGTCCAACCAGCTGGTGCAGTTTCATCCGGACCAACTACTTGCACTTCGCCATTAGGACCGTACCAAACAGGAATTCTGTGACCCCACCACAACTGACGTGAAATACACCAGTCGTGCATGTTGTCGACCCACTCGAAATAACGTGGAGCAAGAGCTTCAGGTTCAATCTTTACTGCACCGCTGCGAACTGCATCAGCAGATGCTTTAGCCATTGGTTCAACTTTTACAAACCATTGCTTTGATAAACGTGGCTCAATAGTTGTATCGCAACGAGAACAGTGACCAACTGCGTGCATGTAAGGACGCTTTTCAGCAACAATTCGCCCAAGCTCCTTTAGTTTTGCAACTACAGCAACCCGAGCATCAAAACGATCCATGCCATCAAACTCTGTGCCAGTTCCATCCATAATTCCATGTTCATTCATGATTACCACAAATGGCACGTTGTGGCGCATGGCCATCTCAAAGTCATTTGCATCATGAGCCGCTGTTACCTTAACTGCTCCAGTACCAAAATCTGGGTCAACTAATTCATCAGCAATAATCGGAATCATTCGATTTACAAGTGGAAGCAAAACTTCCGTTCCAATCATGTGCTTGTAACGCGGATCATCAGGGTGAACTGCAACAGCACCATCACCCATCATTGTTTCGGCACGAGTAGTGGCAACAACAATGCTTTGCTCACCATCTCCATACCTAACAGAGACGAACTCGCCGGCATCATCTTGATGCTCTACTTCGATGTCTGACAATGCCGTTAAACATCGTGGGCACCAGTTAATGATTCGCTCTGCGCGATAGATCAACCCGGCGTCATACATGCGCTTAAAAATTGTTACTACTGCTTTGGACATACCTTCATCCATGGTGAAGCGTTCTCTGGACCAGTCGACAGATGAACCCAAACGCTTCATCTGTTCAAGAATCGCACCACCAGATTCTTCTTTCCATTGCCAAACTTTCTTAACAAACTCTTCACGTCCTAAATCATGACGCGATTGACCAGCAGCGGCTAACTGCTTTTCGACAACGTTCTGTGTTGCAATTCCGGCGTGATCCATTCCTGGTAACCAAAGAACTTCAAATCCCTGCATGCGCTTCATGCGCGATAAGCAATCTTGCAAAGTTTGATCTAATGCGTGACCAATGTGCAAAACACCTGTCACATTGGGAGGAGGCAAAACAATTGAGAAGGCTTCTTTGTTTGAAGCTGCATCTGCGGTGAAGTATCCAGCGTCAACCCACTTTTGATACAGCGGGGCCTCAATCTCCTGAGGAGAAAATGTTGAGGCTAATTCACGGCTAGAAGACATAGTGCGCAGTCTAGATTATGCGCTCTTCTCCTCTTGACCTTTTTGTCCGCGTGAGCGTTTTGGCCCTGTGTGATTAACCAAAGTTGGTGCTCCCCCGGAAATGATGCATTCCTTGGTGATGATCACCTTTTCGACATCAGTACGGCTTGGAACGTCATACATAACGGTTAACAGGACAGATTCCATAATTGCGCGAAGTCCACGTGCACCTGTGCCGCGTTCCTGAGCAAGATCTGCGATTGCATCAAGTGCTTCAGCATCAAATTCGAGCTGCACATGATCGAGATCAAAGAGACGCTGATACTGCTTTACCAAAGCGTTCTTTGGCTCAGTCAGAATCTGCATCAAGGCTGGCTTATCAAGGTTTTCAACGCTTGTAAGAACTGGAAGGCGTCCGATGAATTCTGGAATCATTCCAAACTTCAAGAGATCTTCAGGCATAACATCGGCAAAGATGTCCTTGCGATTCTTATCTGCAGAATTTTGCAGCGTTGCATTGAAACCAACACCTGATTTGCCAACGCGAGATTCGATAATCTTTTCAAGACCAGCAAAAGCTCCACCCACGATAAACAAAACATTTGTTGTATCGATTTGAATGAACTCTTGATGTGGGTGCTTACGTCCACCCTGAGGCGGTACTGATGCAACAGTTCCTTCAAGAATCTTCAATAGCGCTTGCTGAACACCTTCGCCTGAAACATCGCGAGTAATTGATGGGTTCTCAGATTTGCGAGCAACCTTATCGATTTCATCAATGTAGATGATTCCGGTTTCAGCCTTCTTAACATCGTAATCAGCAGCTTGTAAAAGCTTGAGCAAGATGTTTTCAACATCTTCACCAACATAGCCTGCTTCGGTTAATGCTGTTGCATCTGCAATTGCAAATGGAACGTTAAGCATGCGAGCCAAAGTTTGCGCCATAAGAGTCTTGCCGCATCCTGTTGGTCCGAGCATCAAAATATTTGACTTAGCTAATTCAATTGAATCTTCGCGACCGCTGTCACCACTTTGGACACGCTTGTAATGGTTGTAGACCGCAACAGAAAGAGACTTCTTTGCGCGGTCTTGTCCGATTACATATTGATCTAGAAATTCGAAGATTGCTTGTGGCTTTGGAAGTTCAGCTAAGCCGAGCGAATTCGCCTCACTGAGTTCTTCAACGATGATCTCGTTACAGAGTTCAATACATTCATCACAGATATATACGCCAGGACCGGCAATAAGTTTCTTAACCTGCTTCTGAGTTTTGCCACAAAAGGAACACTTCAGCAGATCGCTAGTTTCACCGATTCTTGTCATGCCCCAAGTTTAGATTCTGGAGCAGATTTACGCTGGGGTTTTTACGCTTACTTCTGTTCGCCGTGAGAATAATCTGGATCGATTTCTTTCTTTGGCATCTTCATGTCCTTGACCCCTGGAACTCGAAGAATCGCAAAGCTAATCAAGATATGGAACACCGAAGCTCCAATTAATACTTCTTTTTCTCCAAACAGCGCGACAGCAGGACCGATCAAAGCCATACCTATTGGCATTAATCCGGCAGAACCCATGTGATCAATTGAGAAAACACGACCTTGTAAATGTGGTGGGACTTCTCGCTGCACCGCTGATGACCACCATGCTTCCCACGGTCCAACTGAAAATCCTGCTAACAAATATGCAATCACAATGAAAGTTCCTGAAATAGGAAAAGCCAAAGAAAGTGGAGCAATGATGATGAACATCCACACAAAGATTGACACATAGCCTTCATGTTTAACCTTGATTTTGATGCAGAGCAGTGCCGAGATAATCGACCCGACTGAAAATGCTGCCGCTGATAAGGCAAATGGAGTATTTGAATCAAACTCTCTGCGAGTAATCACTGGCAACAAAACGACTTCGGCGGCAAGTACAACCATCAGCTGGAAGGAAACCATGATGATCATCGCACCGATCCAAGGAATATCCCGAACCGTGCGTAGACCTTCGCGTAGTTCTGTAAAGAAAGGTTCGCGATCTGGCTTATTACCGTTGATATCTTCTTGGATTTTAAAGAGGAAATAGGTTCCAATTACAAAGGCGACTGCGGTAAAAATAAAGGTGAAGCGCCCACCAACTAGGAAAACCGCTGCTCCGCCGATTCCAGGACCTACAACTGTTGCACCTTTAGTCATGATGTTTCGTGCAACATTTGCTGCCGGCAATTTTTCGTCAGGCACAAGACTTGGAATAATCGCTCCCGCTGCGGCTGCACCGAAAGCATCACCAACGCCCATGAGGAAAACTGCAAGGCCTAATAGGTAATGTGGCATTGAAGGTGCGGAGACAAAAACCATACAGATCACAACTGCTGATCGAAATAGATCTGCGCCAATCATTACATTTCTGCGCGGCAATCTATCTGCCCAGACTCCGGCAAATGGCGCGAAGACAACACCTGAAAGAACTCGTGCACCAAGAATCAAACCTAAAGAAGTTGCGGTTCCACCTGCGTCAAGAACAGTTACGGCAAGTGCAATAGGAAAGGCTGATGCACCCAAAACAAAGATTGCATTTGAAAACCAAAAGAGCCGGTACCCCTTGTAAGACCAAAGGGAGCCCGGCTCAAATAGTTTCACGCAAAGATAGAAGTGTTTACTTCTTAGCCTTTCGTGATGCAAGAACTTGATCGATGATTCCGTATTCAACAGCCTCTGTTGCTGTCAGAATCTTGTCGCGCTCAATATCTTTGCGAATCTCTTCAGCTGACTTGACTACATGGCGTGACAATAAGTCTTCCTGTAGACGAGAGATGCGATCGATTTCACGAGCTTGGATTTCGATATCAGATGCTTGTCCGCCACCTTCTGATGAAGGTTGGTGAATCAAAATACGTGAGTGCTCAAGCGCGTAACGCTTGCCCTTAGCTCCACCAGCAAGAATTACCGCTGCTGCAGATGCTGCTTGACCCAAGCAAATAGTGCTGATGTCTGGGCGAACAAACTGCATGGTGTCATAAATCGCTGTTAGCGCTGTAAATGATCCACCAGGTGAGTTGATGTAAATCATGATGTCGCGGTCTGGATCCATAGATTCAAGCGTCAATAGCTGTGCCATAACATCGTTTGCAACGGTGTCATCGATTGGCTGACCTAAGAAAATGATGCGCTCTTCAAATAGCTTTGTGTATGGATCTTGACGCTTGTATCCATAAGCGGTTTTCTCTTCAACAGTTGGAAGAACGTAGCGTGAATTAATCTCTTGAATGTTTTTCATTACGCTTTTCCTCCCGTGATTTGTCCCAATGAAGTCACGACATGATCAACAAAGCCGTAATCCTTTGCATCTTCTGCGTTAAACCAGTTGTCGCGATCTGAGTCAGCAAGAATCTTTTCTAGCGACTGACCTGTGTGTAAAGCATTGAGTTCAGAAAGAGTTTGCTTTGTAATAGCCATCTGTTCTGCCTGAATACGAATATCAATTGCTGTTCCACCAATTCCACCCAGTGGTTGGTGCATCAAAATACGAGAGCTCTTGGTTGCGTAACGCTTTCCCTTAGTTCCTGAAGTAAGAAGGAACTGACCCATTGATGCAGCCATTCCGAAAGTCACTGTTGCAACATCATTTGGAATTAATTCCATTGTGTCGTAGATAGCCATTCCAGCAGTTACTGAACCACCTGGTGAATTGACGTACAAGAAAATATCTTTCTTAGTATCTAGTGAAGAAAGTAGAAGCAGTTGAGCACAGACCATGTTGGCCATGTCGTCGCGGACTTCACCTGACAAGAAAACAATCCGCTCTTCAAGCAGGCGGTTGTAAATCTGGTCCTTCATCTTGCTTTCTGTATCCACGTCAATTGCCTCCTGTATTTTTACCTGTAGTGACCTTAACAATTAAGCAGGCTAAATGCTTCCCGATTAGGGGAATTACATGCGTGAACTGTGCTCTGTTCGCTCTAGGCGGAGCGCTTGGAAGGTCTTTATGCCTCTTCAACTAGATCTGCAGGGTTGGCAGGCTTTGGTGCCAGCTCCTCGAGATCGATTACCTTGCCAGATGCATCCTTAACTGTGATGCGTCCGAGAACAGAAGCGAGCGCCTTTGCACGAGTTACCTCGGCAACGAGCTGCTGAATCTGTCCAGCCTTCTGCAATTCCTCAGCAAATTGCTGTGGCGCCATTCCATAACGCTGTGAAGTACGAACCAAGTATTCAGTCAATTCAATTTCAGAGATCTGAACATCTTCTGCCTGAACGATTGCATCAAGTAGGAAATCAGATTTCAGTGAAGAGCGAACCTGGCCATCAACTTCAGCGCGGTGTTCTGCATCTTCCATGCGGCCTTCGCCCTCGAGGTGATCATTAACCTCAAGTTCGACCAAATTGTCAGGTACTGGAATCTCATTGTCGGCAAGTAACTTTTCAACCAGACGGTCGCGTGCTTGTGCGCCTTGTTCCATTTTCTTTACGCGCTCTAAACGAATAACAAAGTCAGTCTTGAGTTCAGCAAGTGTGTCGAATTCAGATGCAAGCTTTGCGAAAGCATCATCAACTGGTGGAAGTTCGCGTTCCTTAACAGCCTTAACGGTTGCCTTAACTTCGCCCTTTTCGCCCTCTTGCTGTCCAACAAGTTCAGTCTCAAACTGCTTTACATCGCCGGTCTTCATGCCAATCAAGATCTCATCAAGACCAGGGATCATCTTGTCTGAACCAACTTCGTAGGAAATGTCATTTGCTTGTCCGCCATCAACTTCTGCGCCATCAATAAATGCAGTCATATCTAGAGTTGCAAAGTCGCCCATCTTGATTTCGCGCTCAACAGTTGTCAGCGTTCCAAAACGTGTGCGCAATGATTCGATCTGCTCATCAACATCTGAGTCTTCGACCTTTACGTTATCAACTTCGATTGTAATCTTTGAGAAATCAGGCAAAACAACTTCTGGGCGAACATCTACTTCGACTGCAAAGACAAGCTTCTCGTTGTCTACAAACTCTTTAACATCAACTTCTGGGCGACCAATAACTGCGACCTTGTGCTCGCGAGCTGCTTGACCGTAAAACTCTGGAAGAGCTGAGTTGATTGCCTCATCAATGACAGTGCCAC
>DAIMZE010000009.1:14543-18405 GCA_036734125.1 Candidatus Planktophila sp. | reverse complement strand
GCCAATGGCTCCAATGAAATTATCCAATCTATCTTTTTAGCTTTTGCACAAGGTGTGGTTTTAGGATTTACGCCATCGTATTCGATGCACCCGTTAATCGCAAAAACAACAGGCGCACAGTGGATTGATGGAAAGCGCAACGCTGACTTTTCACTGAATGCCTCTGATGCGGTTTCTGAAATTCTCAAAAACAAACCGAGTCTGACATTTATCACAACACCTAATAACCCAACTGGCGGAGCGGTGACACTTGTCGAAATTCAAAAGCTTGCAGATGCAGCCAAAGAAGTAGGTGGCTTACTTGTTGTTGACGAGGCTTATGCAGAGTTTTCACAAGAAGTATCTGCGGTTACTTTGGTTGCAAATAACCCACACGTGATTGTCATTCGTACCATGAGCAAGGCTTTTGCTTTTGCCGGTGCGCGACTTGGATATTTAGTTAGTGATGTTGCGGTCAAAGATGCAATGATGATTGTGCGATTGCCGTATCACCTCAGCGCGCTGACACAAGCTGCAGCACAGGTTGCAATCGATCACCGCGCTGAATTGTTAGGTGGAGTATCCACTTTGATTAAAGCCAGAGGCGAAGTTGTACAGGCGCTGCACGATATGGGTCTGACCACCATCACCAGTAGCGCGAACTTTGTTCTCTTCACAGGTTTCAAACACGATGCGCCACAACTGTGGGCAGCATTGCTAGAAAAGGGTGTTCTGATTAGAGATGTGGGATTATCAGGGTACTTAAGAGTCACTATCGGCAATGAAGCCGAGAACAAATTGTTTGTTTCAGCCCTCAAAGAGCTCATTTAAAGGAGAGACCATGAGAACAGCACGCGTCGAAAGAAAGACCAAAGAATCACACGTTCTGGTTGAAATCAATCTAGATGGCCAAGGTGTTATCAATGTTGACACTGGCGTTCCATTCTTTGATCACATGATGTCTCAATTGGGTAAGCACTCAGGTTTTGATTTAACTGTTAAGACAACTGGTGATGTTGATGTTGATTCACACCACACAGTTGAAGATACATCTCTTGCCTTTGGACAAGCGTTGCGTGAAGCGTTGGGTGATAAGGCAGGTATCCGTCGCTTTGGTGACTCAATGGTTCCTTTGGATGAAGTTCTTGTTCAAGCGGCGGTAGATCTTTCAGGTCGTCCATACCTTGTACACCGTCAACCAGAAATCGTCGAACTTATTGGCACCTTTGATACAACCCTTGGAAAGCACATTTGGGAATCTATTGTTGCTGAAGCACGTATCGCACTGCACATCCGTGTTCTGGAAGGTCGCAATGCCCACCATGTTTTTGAAGCGCAGTTCAAGGCTGTAGCTCGCGCACTTCGTGATGCAGTCTCACTCGATGGCAGAGTTGCCGGAATCCCGTCGACAAAAGGTTCTCTTTGATAGCAATTCTTGATTACGGTTCTGGAAATCTTCGATCTGCAGAACGTGCATTTGCGACATCAGGTAAAGATGTAGTTGTTACCTCTGATCGCGCCGTTGCGCTGGAAGCCGAAGGTTTAGTTGTTCCAGGTGTTGGTGCCTTTGCAGCATGCATGAATGGATTAAACGCGGTTGATGGCGCAGCGATTGTTCGAGAGCGCTTAGCTAAAGAACGCCCAACCCTGGGGATCTGCATAGGAATGCAAATCCTTTTTAGTCAAGGTACAGAACATTCAGAAAGCGCAGCCCACGCTGGAGTTGGAATATGGGATGGAGTTATTTCGAAATTAGATGCACCAATATTGCCGCACATGGGTTGGAATACTGTCGAAACTAATCCTGATTCAATTTTATTCAAAGGTATTGAAGCCGAGTCTTTTTACTTTGTTCATTCTTATGCCGCGAAATACGCAGTCGGAAAGATGCAGGCATGGAGCACACACGGTGAGAAGTTTTTGGCTGCCGTTGAAGATGGCTACGTCAGCGCAACGCAATTTCACCCAGAAAAATCTGGTTCAGCAGGCCTTGCATTGATTAAGAATTGGGTGGGGTCGCTATGAGTTACTTAGAACTACTTCCAGCAGTTGATGTTAAAGATGGACGCGCAGTTCGTTTAGTACAAGGCGAACTAGCGAAAGAAAGTATCTACGGCGCACCACTTGATGTAGCACTTGAATTTCAAGCAGCAGGTGCCGAATGGTTACACCTGGTAGATCTAGATGCAGCCTTTGGCCGTGGGGAAAATTCGGCGCTCTTGGCTGAAGTTGTTGGAAAGTTAGATATCAAAGTCGAACTATCGGGTGGAATTCGTGATGACGAATCATTACGTCGCGCCCTTGCAACAGGTTGTCGCCGAGTCAATCTTGGAACCGCAGCTCTTGAAGATCCCGAATGGACCGCACGGGTAATCGCAGAACATGGCGATCGCATTGCAGTTGGTCTAGATGTGCGGGGACATACTTTGGCTGCGCGAGGTTGGACACAAGAGGGTGGAGATTTATTTGAAACTCTAGAACGTTTAGATCGCGATGGGTGTGCCAGATATGTTGTAACAGATGTGGCAAAGGATGGAACCTTAGCCGGACCTAACTTAGAACTTTTGAAATCAGTATGTGCAGCAACCACAAAGCCTGTCATTGCAAGTGGTGGAATTTCTTCACTTGATGACATCGCAGCTTTGACCGCACTAGTTGGCACCGGAGTAGAAGGTGCGATTGTTGGTAAAGCTTTGTACGCCGGAAAATTCACATTGCAAGAAGCACTAAAGGTCAGCGGTAGATGACGCTTTCAGTTCGAATTATTCCGTGCCTTGATGTAACCGATGGGCGAGTGGTTAAGGGTGTTAATTTCACAGATTTAGTCGATGCAGGCGATCCAGTTGAAATGGCATCTCTTTACAACACAGAAGGTGCTGACGAGTTAACATTTTTGGATATTTCGGCAAGTGTTGCAGGACGAGAAACAACACTTGATGTTGTGCGACGTACTGCAGAGCAGGTATTTATCCCGCTAACCGTGGGTGGCGGAATTCGAAGTGTTGAAGATGTGGATCGCTTACTGCGTGCAGGTGCTGACAAAGTTTCGATCAACACATCTGCACTTGCACGCCCACAATTAATCGCAGAGATTGCAGATCGCTTTGGTTCACAGGTGCTAGTTCTTTCAGTTGACGCACGACGAGCCCGCACTGAATCTGGTTTTGAAGTTACAACGCATGGCGGTCGACAAAGCGCAGGTGTTGACGCGCTTGCGTGGGTAGAACAAGCATGCGCACTTGGTGTGGGTGAGATCTTGCTGAATTCGATGGATGCAGATGGAACTCGCGCGGGTTATGACATCGGAATGATTACTGCAGTTCGCGCAGTATCCAAGGTTCCATTGATTGCAAGTGGTGGAGCTGGATCACTCGAAGATTTCTCTGCCGCCCTTGATGCCGGAGCAGATGCGCTACTTGCGGCAAGTGTCTTTCACTTTGGAGTTCACCGAATCGGGGATGTAAAGCGATATCTGGGTAAGCACAATTATCCGGTGCGCGCCGTTGCCTCGCGATAAGGCAGAATAAGCCCATGACAACTCTGGATCCGCAGGTAGCTGCACTTTTGAAGGATTCAGATGCCTTAATTCCAGCGATTGTCCAAGATTCAACCAGCAAAGAGATTTTGATGCTGGCATACATGAATTCACAGTCTCTTGAACTAACCCTGACAACAGGTAAAGCAACCTACTGGTCACGCAGCAGAAATGAACTGTGGGTTAAGGGTGCAACTTCTGGTCACTATCAAGATGTGCAATCTATTGCGTTGGATTGCGACGGCGATGCTTTGGTCTTACAGGTTATTCAGACTGGAGCGGCTTGCCATACCGGACAACGCACATGTTTTCATACCCCGCTAGAGCTGCGATCGTAAAATGAATCTC
>DAIMZE010000009.1:0-14443 GCA_036734125.1 Candidatus Planktophila sp. | reverse complement strand
GGACAACGCACATGTTTTCATACCCCGCTAGAGCTGCGATCGTAAAATGAATCTCGAAGAGTTTCGCGCTTATGCAAAAGTTTCAAATGTCATTCCGGTTTCGCGAAAGCTTCTAGCAGATTCAGAAACACCACTGGGCGTTTACAAGAAGTTGGCAAAAAGTGCGGCCAACACATTTCTTTTGGAATCTGCAGAACATGGTGGAGCTTGGTCTCGGTACTCATTCATTGGCGTTCGAAGCGAAGCAACGCTGAGCGAAAAAGATGGTTTGGCATATTGGCAGGGGACCGCACCAGCAGGTGCGCCAACGGGTATAGATCCCTTAGAAGCGTTACGACTTTCTGCTGCTCATTTGAAATCACCAAAGATTGCAGGGTTACCTCCACTAACTGGTGGCTTGGTGGGATTCATGGGTTATGACGTTGTTCGCCGATTAGAGAAACTTCCTTCACTTTCGCACAAGGATATTCCGCTTCCCGAACTTTCTTTCATGCTGACAAGTGATTTGGCAGTAATGGATCACAGCGAGGGAACAATTACTTTAATTGCCAACGCAATTAACTGGGATGGCAGCGATGATCGTATCGATGAAGCGTATGCATCATGTATGGACCGACTAGATCGTATGCAAGCAGATTTAGCAATCTCGATTCCGGGAGATGCAGCTTCAATTCCTGACTTCTCGCTACCTGAATACACAGGCAACATCTCTGCAGAAGATTTCAAGAAGAACATCGCACATGTCAAAGAGGAAATCCTGGCTGGTGAAGCTTTTCAAGTAGTTTTATCTCAACGTTTTGCTATGCCATGTTCGGCTGATGCGATTGATGTTTACCGCATGCTTCGACTGAATAATCCATCTCCGTATATGTATTTATTCCGCTTTACAGATGGAATAGAAATAGTTGGATCCAGCCCAGAAGCGCTAGTAAAAGTTAATCAAGAGGATGTAATGATCCATCCAATTGCCGGTACCCGTAAGCGATCAGCAAATCCCGAAGAAGATCATCGCTTGGCTGAAGAGTTACTTGCTGACCCTAAAGAACGTGCTGAGCACCTGATGCTCGTAGATCTTGGCAGAAATGATTTAGGGCGCGTATGCGCACCAGGTAGCGTTGAAGTTGTTGATTTCATGCACATCGAGCGTTACTCACATGTCATGCATATTGTTTCTACAGTTATCGGAAAACTGTCTAAGAAATCTTCACCCGTTGATGCACTCTTTTCAGTGTTTCCAGCCGGAACTTTGTCAGGTGCTCCTAAGCCACGTGCCATGGAGATCATTGAAGAATTAGAAACTACTAGACGCGGTGTTTACGGTGGAATTGTTGGTTACATCGATTTCACCGGCAATCTAGATACCTGCATCGCAATCCGAACCGCCTTGTTGTACAAAGGAACCGCCTATGTACAAGCAGGTGCGGGAGTCGTGGCTGACTCTGATCCAGAGTCTGAAAATCAAGAGTGCCGCAATAAAGCTGCAGCAGTTCTTACCGCGATACATGCGGCAAATCGATTGGCAAATACCCGATGAAGGATTTCCTGCCGATCGCAATTTCATTGGTTGCAGTGTTTGCCCTTGTTGTACTGATCTCTAAGAGATTTAAACTTTCTTCGCGCTATGAACGTAAGCCCCGCGAACTCAATACGTGGAGTGCACTAGACCACGGAATTGATCCAACGATAGACGGCAATTCAAAGAAAGATCCGTCATGAGCGTATTAGCTTCCATCATCGAAGGTGTTCGTGAAGATTTAGCAGCCAGACGTTTGCCAATGGGGCAGCTACACGAGGCGTTAGAAACCGCACCGACCGTCCGTGATTGTTTGCCATTTTTAATTTCTTCGGAAATGTCAGTTATCGCAGAAGTAAAACGTTCTTCACCTAGCAAAGGTGCTCTAGCGCCAATAACTGACCCGGCTGGCTTAGCTGCCCAGTATGAAGAAGCGGGTGCTCATGTGGTCAGTGTATTGACTGAGCAACGACGTTTTGGCGGATCACTGGCTGATCTAGATGCCGTCCGAAAAGCAATTGAGCTGCCAATTCTTCGAAAAGATTTCATGGTTGATGAATATCAATTTTATGAGGCTCGCGCACATGGAGCAGATGTTGTTCTGCTGATTGTTGCTGCATTGAGTAAGAATCAGTTAGAAGACTATTTCCATTTAAGTAATGAATTAGGTATGCGTTCGCTCATTGAAGTTCATACCAATGATGAACTTGAAAGAGCGCTGGAAATTTCTCCAGAGATCATTGGTGTCAACTCTCGAAACTTAAAAACTCTTGAAGTAGATGCACGTGCATTTGCCGAATTAATTCCGCAGATTCCATCAAGCATTGCAAGGGTTGCAGAATCTGGAATCTCAACCCGCGACGAGGTTGTATTTGCACAAGAATGTGGAGCCACTGCAATCTTGGTTGGTGAAGCCCTTGTGCGCTCAGAATCTCCAACTGTTGCGATCAATCAATTGCTCGGTAGGCTTTGACAATGACTAGTGCGGGACATTTCGGCGAATACGGCGGGCGCTTTGTCCCCGAAGCTTTAATTGGCGCGCTCAATGAACTTGAAATCGCGCACAACACAGCGCAAAAGGATCCAGCGTTTTTAGCAGAACTTGCCGAACTTCATAAAACCTACACAGGTCGCCCGAGCATCATCACAGAAGCAAAGCGTTTCTCTGAACACGCAGGCGGCGCGCGAATATTTCTCAAGCGCGAAGATCTCAACCACACTGGCTCACACAAGATTAATAATGTTTTAGGACAAGCTTTACTCACAAAGCGAATGGGCAAGAAGCGCATCATTGCAGAAACTGGTGCGGGCCAGCATGGCGTTGCATCTGCAACTGCTGCTGCATTAATGGGTCTTGATTGCGTTGTTTATATGGGCGAAGAAGACACTAGACGCCAGTCTCTCAACGTTGCACGAATGAAGTTGCTCGGTGCGCAAGTTGTACCTGTTACAACGGGTTCGCGAACCTTGAAAGATGCAATCAATGAAGCAATGCGTGATTGGGTAACAAATGTTGCTGATACCCACTACATGCTCGGAACAGTTGCCGGACCACATCCTTTTCCAACCATGGTCAGGGATTTCCATAAGATTATCGGCGAAGAATCACGTGAACAGATGCTTGCCTTAACGGGCAGACTTCCTGATGCGGTCTTAGCGTGTGTGGGCGGCGGATCAAATGCAATTGGAATCTTTAATGCGTTTATTCCAGACACCGCTGTCAGGTTAATTGGTCTTGAAGCTGGCGGAGATGGTGTCGAAACTGGACGTCACGCGGCGACAATCACGGGAGGAACTCCGGGAGTTCTTCACGGTACTCGTTCTTATGTTTTGCAAGATGCAAATGGCCAAACAATCGAATCACATTCGATTTCAGCAGGTTTGGATTACCCTGGTGTTGGTCCAGAACATGCATACCTTCACGATGTTGGAAGAGCCGAATATCGCGCAATAAATGATGATGCAGCGATGTACGCATTCTCCTTGCTCAGCAAAACAGAAGGAATCATTCCTGCAATTGAAACAGCGCACGCTTTAGCTGGTGCAATTCTTGTGGGACAAGAATTAGGGCCTACAGCAAATCTGCTCATCAACCTTTCTGGCCGTGGTGATAAGGATGTTCAGACCGCCGCCGAATACTTTGGAATTCCACTGTAATGACCCAGCTCGATGCTGTTATGGCAAAGGTGCGCGCTGAAAATCGCGCAGCACTGATTGCATATATTCCAGCTGGTTTTCCTTCACAGGCAGGTTGTGCCAAAGCGATTCAAGCTTTAGCTGCCGCCGGAGTTGATGCTATCGAAATCGGTTTTCCGTATAGCGATCCTGTGATGGATGGTCCAGTAATTCAAGAAGCGGCTGAGATTTCACTCAAGGGTGGAACTAATGCTGCTGATGTTTTTGCTGCCCTAAAGACCGCTACAGACACAGGTGTTGCAGCAGTCGTAATGACATATTGGAATCCCATCGAAAGATATGGCGTTGATAAGTTTGCGCAATCCATCGCCGATAACGGGGGATCCGGAGTTATTACCCCAGATTTAACGATTGAAGAATCTGACCGTTGGTTAGCCGCAGCAAGTAAGAATAAAATCAATCCAATTTATGTAGTTGCACCCAGCACGAACGATGCCCGTCTTGCAGAAGTGACTGCAAAGACCGGAGGATTTGTGTACGCGGCAAGTTTGATGGGCGTTACAGGAACTCGCACCAGCGTTTCATCAGATGCCAGTAACTTAGTTTCACGAGTTCGCAGCGTTACCGAGTTGCCGATCTCAGTTGGCCTTGGAGTCTCAACCCGCGAGCAAGCTAAATCCCTTGCAGCTTATGCAGATGGGGTCATCGTTGGTTCCGCATTTATCAAATTATTGCTCGATGCAAAGAGTGAGCAAGAAGGTTTAGATGCGATCTCGCATTTGGCAAGAGAATTGGCGCTAGGAGTACGCGAAGGGCGCTAGTTTTCGCCCTGAATTCACAGGATTCATGCTGAGTTTCGGCTTGGCACTGCGAGCTCTTTATCTATACTTTCCCCATACATCAAGACATGTGATGAGAAACCAACTCAATTAATCGAGGAGTAATAAATGGCCAAGCAAGCAGCAAAGACCGCCGATAACACAACCCGTTGGATTGTTATCGCAATGGTTGCTCTCGTTGTTGTTACCGGAGTTGTTTTCTCTCTCTTTGGTCAATCCGATAAAACAACTGCCTCTCTTTCTGGCCTTGACGGAATTAAGTTAAAGCCAGCGGTTACTTCAACAATTGATACTGCTAACGGTTCGGCAATCTCCTTCGATAATGGCGCGGCAACAACTATTGATATTTGGGAAGACTCACAGTGCCCAGTATGTAAGTTGTTTGAAGATGCCAACGGAGCATACGTAGAGTCACTTATTCGCGAGAAGAAGGCAAATGTTCGCTACCACGTCCTGTCATTCCTTGGCGATGAATCAGTCCGTGCAGCGAACGCATCCTTCTGTGCAGCAGATGAAGGGCACTACTTAGATTTCCAAAAGGCTATTTACGCAGTTCAATCCACTGTTGAAAACTCTGGTTTCTGGAGCAATGAAACTCTTGTTGAAATGGGAAAGAAAATTGGTATCACATCAACCAAATTTGAAGATTGCGTTACTAAGGGTTCAAAGGTTGACTTAGTTCAGGCTAACTCTGAATCGATGAGCAAGTTCGGTGTTCAAGGAACACCAACTGTTTTCATTAATGGCAAGAAGTGGGAACGTACCCAGAATGCATTCGTACTTGATGAGTTCAAAGCAGCTGTAGAGGCTGGCTAAACTTTGAATGTAGCTTTTCCAACTCCAGCACGTTCGGTGCTGGAGCTTGGTCCTTTAACCATTCACTACTACGCACTGTGCATCATTACAGGTATAGCGATAGCGATTTGGTTAGGCGGAAAGCGTTTTCCATACAAAACTATCCAGGGTCAATCAATTGTTTCTGAGGTAGCAATTGTCGCCGTGCCTTCTGGAATTATTGGTGGGCGTATTTATCACGTGATCTCATCACCTAGCGCTTACTTTGGTAGTAACGGTTCACCTATCGATGCGTTCAAGATTTGGGAAGGCGGCCTAGGCATTTGGGGAGCAATTTCCATTGGTCTATTTGGCGCGTACCTTCGATATCGCTCTTTGGCAAAGAAAGTAGATCTGCCATCCTTTGCCGTATTTGCCGACGCACTAGCTCCAGGAATTCTTTTTGCACAAGCAATTGGCAGATTTGGTAATTGGTTTAATGGTGAACTTTTTGGAAAGCCACTAGATGCTTGGTGGGCGGTAGAGATTCCAATGCGTTATCGTCCTAATGGCTTCACACAATTTGAATCTTTCCATCCAACCTTTTTGTACGAAGCAATCTGGTGCACCGTTATTGCAGTGGTGATTCTTAAGTTTGGAAAGAGATTTAAGCCAGGGCAAACATTTGCACTATATGTGGCGACATATTGTCTAGGTCGATTCTTTATCGAGCTGATTCGTATTGATACAGCAAACACAATTGCTGGTTTGCGCGTAAATGTCTGGGTCAGCGTGCTTGTTGGAGCAGGGGCTGCACTCTATTTTGCTCGCGCCTCTAAAAAGTTTCATTAACGTTCAGGTAGACTCGCTCCCATGAGTTTGGAAGAGGTCTACAAGAGAAATCTTGAACATCGCACCCATCGTGCGGGTTGGCTTCGTGCCGCCGTTCTTGGTGCAAATGATGGACTTGTTTCAACTGCGGCATTGATGATCGGTGTTGCTGCAGCGGGTAAGCAAGACTTCATCGTCACTGCAGGAGTCGCAGGAATTACCGCAGGTGCGATGTCTATGGCTGTTGGTGAATACATTTCCGTTCGTTCTCAAAATGATGTTGAAGAATCAGATCGCAATCTTGAGATTGCACATTTGGCCGCAGATCCTGAAGGTGAATTACAAGAACTGCAACAGATTTATATTGGTCGTGGTTTAACTCCAGCTCTTGCTTTGCAGGTAGCACTCGAAATGCATCGCAAAGATGCACTCGAAGCCCATTTGCGTGACGAGCTAGGCCAACACCCAAGTACAAAGGCACGTCCGGTACAGGCTGCAATTGCTTCGGCGATCTCCTTTACTCTCGGGGGATTGATTCCGTTTGCTGGCGCTTTTGCTCCAACGCTTGGCACCAAAGCGTGGAGCATTGTTGGATTTACTCTGGCCGGATTGGTTCTGACCGGCGTGGTCTCTGCAAAGACTGCAGGCTCGAAGCTGCTCTCACCAACGCTACGCGTGCTTATTGGTGGCTCACTCGGCATGGCAATCACCGCAGGAATTGGAAAGATTGCTCATATCTCGGGCATCTAAGTAGCCCTCTTATTGCTACGATTTCGCCTTAAGCAGTCAGCACCACGGGCCAAGGTTGTCCCTTTTACTTCAGGACACATCAGTAGGAGCGCGCCCATGGCACTTGCATCCAATTATCCACAAGCACAGGGACTCTACGATCCTGCCGCAGAACATGATGCATGTGGTGTTGCCATGGTTGCCACACTCAACAAGATTGCTACGCACGAGATTGTTGCGAAAGCTCTGACAGCTTTGCGCAATATGGAACACCGCGGTGCATCGGGTGCTGAACCAGATAGTGGTGATGGTGCAGGAATTCTGATTCGCATTCCGGATGCATACTTCCAAGCTGTCGTAGATTTCAAACTTCCAGCAGCTGATGCTTACGCAACAGGAATCGCATTCATCGCAAAAGGCGCCGATGTAAAGGCAGATATTGCTCGGATCGCAGATGAAGAAGGCTTAGTTGTTTTAGGTTGGCGCGAAGTTCCGATTAACTCAACATCTCTTGGAAAGACTGCGCTGTCAGTAATGCCAGATTTTCACCAACTATTTATCGCAGGAAAGAAAGGCGAGACCGGGATCGCACTGGACCGACTAGCTTTTTGTCTTCGAAAGCGCGCCGAGCACACATTAGATTTGTACTTTCCTTCTTTGTCTTCGCAAACAATTGTGTACAAGGGAATGCTTACAACCGGACAGTTAGAAGAATTCTTTCCAGAGCTTTCAGATGAGCGTGTTGTTTCTCCGCTTGCCTTGGTTCACTCACGTTTTTCTACCAATACTTTCCCATCATGGCCACTTGCTCACCCATACCGATTTATTGCTCACAACGGTGAAATCAATACCGTTAAGGGAAATCGCAATTGGATGCGCGCACGCGAATCATTACTTGAAAGTGATCTGATTCCCGGGGATCTCAAGCGTTTATTTCCTATCGTTGAAATGTCGGGATCAGATTCGGGTTCATTTGATGAAGTTCTAGAACTTTTGTACTTGGGCGGTCGTTCACTTCCACATGCGGTCTTGATGATGATTCCAGAAGCGTGGGAGAACCATGCAACGATGCCGCAGAACCGTCGTGACTTTTACGCATTCCATGCATCGATGATGGAGCCTTGGGATGGTCCTGCATGTGTGACTTTCACTGATGGACATCAAGTTGGAGCAGTTCTAGACCGCAATGGTTTACGCCCATCACGTTATTGGGTAACTAAAGACGGACTAGTAGTTCTTGCATCCGAAGTTGGTGTACTGGATATTCCCGCGGAAAACGTGGAACGCAAAGGCCGTTTACAACCAGGCAAGATGTTCTTGGTTGATATCGAACAAGGCCGAATCATTGAAGATGGCGAAATTAAAGATGGCCTAGCAAGTGCTGCGCCGTATGGAGATTGGTTGCATGCTGGAATTGTGAAGCTGAGTGAGCTGCCATCACGCGAACACATTGTGTATCCGCACTCATCCGTAGTCCGTCGTCAGCGAGCTTTTGGTTACACCGAAGAAGATTTACGTATTTTGGTCACGCCAATGGCAAAGAACGGCATGGAGCCATTGGGATCAATGGGAACCGATACACCAATTGCAGCTCTTTCAGATAAGCCGCGATTAATTTTTGATTATTTCTCACAACTCTTTGCCCAAGTTACTAACCCACCTTTGGATGCTATTCGTGAAGAGTTAGTGACAAGTCTTGGTACATCAATGGGACCAGAGCACAATCTTTTAGATCCAGGCCCCAGCAGTTGTCGTCAAATTTCGTTAGCTTTCCCAGTAATCGACAATGATGAACTCGCAAAGATTATTCACGTCAACGCAGATGGTGACTATCCAGGCCTGAGTGCATATGTTGTTCGCGGACTCTTTAGCATCGCAGACGGCGGAGATTCTCTTCGCGAACGTCTGACCGAAATCAGAGCTGAAGTTTCGCAAGCGATTAAAGATGGTGCACGAATCATTGTCTTGTCAGATCGCGATGGTGATGCTGAAAACGCTCCGATTCCATCGTTGTTACTTACCTCTGCAGTTCATCATCATCTGATTCGCGAAAAGACTCGCACAAAGGTGGGGCTAGTTGTTGAGGCCGGAGACGTACGTGAAGTTCACCATGTTGCATTGCTTATAGGTTATGGCGCAGCCTGCGTTAATCCATATCTTGCAATGGAATCTGCCGAAGATTTAGTTCTACAAGGAGTTATTACAGGGATCACGCCTGAAAAGGCGGTAAAGAATTTAATTAAGAGTCTTGGAAAAGGTGTCCTCAAGGTCATGTCCAAGATGGGTATCAGCACCATCGCTTCATATACAGGCGCGCAGGTGTTTGAAGCTATCGGACTCTCACAAGAAGTTGTCGACGAGTACTTTGTCGGAACAACATCTCGTCTTGGCGGAGTCTCACTTGATGTAATTGCAGAAGAAACAATCGCGCGCCATCACATCGCTTATCCACCTGGGGGAGAAGTTCCCGGAACTAAGCGTTTGCCAATCGGCGGCGAGTATCAATGGCGTCGCGAAGGCGAGCCTCACTTATTTGATCCAGAGACTGTCTTTACTTTGCAGCATTCAACACGTAACAAGCGTTATGACGTGTTTAAGCGCTACACTGATCGTGTCAATGAGCAGAGCAAGCGCCTGATGACTCTTCGCGGATTGTTCCAATTTAAAGATGGAGTTAATCCTGCTATTTCAGTTGATGAAGTAGAACCAATCAGCGAAATCATTAAGCGTTTTTCTACTGGTGCAATGTCTTACGGATCAATCTCAGCCGAAGCGCATGAAACTCTTGCAATCGCGATGAACCGACTTGGTGGAAAATCAAATACAGGTGAAGGCGGCGAAGAGGTAGAACGTAATATTCCTATGGCAAATGGTGACTCAAAGCGTTCTGCAATTAAACAAGTTGCTTCTGGTCGTTTTGGAGTTACAAGTAATTACTTGGTAAATAGCGATGACATTCAGATCAAGATTTCTCAAGGCGCAAAGCCAGGAGAAGGTGGACAGCTTCCCGGGAACAAGGTTTACCCATGGATTGCAAAAGCACGTTATTCAACGCCAGGTGTTGGACTGATTTCACCACCTCCGCATCACGATATTTATTCGATTGAAGATCTTGCACAACTTATTCATGACTTAAAGAATGCAAACAAGAATGCACGTGTGCACGTTAAGTTGGTGGCCGAAGTTGGCGTAGGTACGGTTGCAGCCGGCGTTTCAAAAGCACATGCAGATGTTGTTTTGATTTCAGGTCATGATGGTGGAACTGGTGCTTCACCGCTGACATCGCTCAAGCATGCAGGTGCGCCTTGGGAACTCGGTTTGGCTGAAACTCAGCAAACATTGTTGCTCAATGGTTTACGTGATCGCATCGTTGTTCAAACTGATGGTCAATTAAAGACTGGCCGCGATGTTGTTATTGCAGCTTTGCTTGGCGCTGAAGAGTATGGATTTGCAACTGCGCCGCTAGTAGTTTCTGGTTGCATCATGATGCGCGTCTGTCATTTGGATACCTGCCCAGTTGGTGTTGCTACTCAAAACCCAGAACTTCGCAAGAAGTTCAGCGGAAAACCTGAATTTGTTGAAACATTCTTTGAATACATCGCTGAAGAAGTTCGTGAAATCTTGGCTCAACTTGGTTTCCGCACACTTCAGGAAGCGATCGGACATGTTGAATTTTTAGATACCCGCAAGGCGGTCGATCACTGGAAGGCAGCTGGCTTAAATCTTGAGCCTTTACTAGTTCGTCCAGATGTCGATAGCGCATTGCACAACACAACTAAGCAGGATCACGGTCTAGATGCTGCATTGGATAATCAACTGATTGAACTTGCCCAACCTGCCCTCACTAATGGTGAGCCGGTAAAGATTGATCTGCCAGTGCGAAATGTAAATCGCACCGTAGGAACAATGTTGGGCGCCGAAGTTACTCGCAAATACGGCGCAGAAGGTTTACCTGCAGGAACCATTGATGTCACCTTGCATGGATCTGCTGGACAGTCACTGGGTGCATTTATTCCACGCGGTGTTTCCATTCGTTTGTACGGAGATTCCAACGATTACGTTGGTAAGGGAATTTCTGGTGGTCGAGTAGTAGTACGCCCAGATGTAAAAGCAACTTTTCCTTCACACGACAATGTAATTGCAGGAAATGTTATTGGGTATGGCGCAACTGCCGGAGAAATCTTTATTCGTGGAGTCGTTGGAGAGCGTTTCTGTGTGCGTAACTCGGGTGCTCTTGCAATCGTAGAAGGAATTGGAGATCACGGTTGCGAGTACATGACGGGCGGAACTGTCGTAGTTCTTGGTCGCACCGGTCGCAATATTGCCGCAGGTATGTCAGGTGGACGCGCATTTGTTTTGGATCTTGATGCGGCAAACGTTAATGCTGACATGGTTGATGTTTTGGCGGTACCGGATGACCAGAAAGATATTTTGAAAGATCACATCTCGAAGTACTTTGCCGAAACAGGATCAGAAATTGCAAATGCGTTGCTTAAGGATTGGGAGAAGAGCATTGCTCGAATCTCACTGATTATGCCGCGTGACTATGC
Organism: Candidatus Planktophila sp.; assembly: GCA_036734125.1. Classification (GTDB taxonomy): domain Bacteria; phylum Actinomycetota; class Actinomycetes; order Nanopelagicales; family Nanopelagicaceae; genus Planktophila. Next base: position 3,071 of record DAIMZE010000009.1, on the reverse strand, counting down.
GCGTGTACTTGCCGCAATGGAGCGAGCAACTCGTGAAGGTCTACCGGTTGATGCACTAGTAATGGAGGTTGCAGCAAATGGCTGATCCAAAAGGTTTTATGACAACGCCGCGCGAGACTCCTAAGCGACGTCCAGTAGATGTACGCATCAAAGACTGGCGCGAAGTGTATGAACCACAAAGTTTCGAGCACTTACAAAAGCAAGCGGGCCGTTGCATGGATTGTGGAATTCCTTTCTGTCACAACGGCTGCCCACTAGGTAACTTAATTCCGGAATGGAATGATTTGATGTACCGCGGTGACAAGGATGAAGCTATTGATCGTCTGCATGCGACTAATAACTTTCCAGAATTCACTGGACGTCTTTGCCCTGCACCCTGTGAAACCGCTTGTGTTGTGGGCATCAACCGCGACGCAGTAACCATTAAGCAGATCGAACTTCGCACCATTGAAGAAGCTTTTGGTGCAGGAACAGTTAAGCCTTTAGCTCCAGATCGCCTTACAGGTAAGACTGTTGCGGTAATTGGTTCTGGCCCAGCAGGTCTTGCAGCCGCGCAGCAGTTAACGCGTGCCGGTCACACCGTTGCTGTTTATGAGCGCGCTGACAAAATCGGTGGATTGTTGCGTTATGGAATTCCTGAATTCAAGATGGAAAAGCACATTCTTGATCGTCGTTTAGAACAGATGGAAAAGGAAGGAACTCGTTTTCGTCCAGGTGTCGATGTCGGAAATGAATTAACTGGTTCTGATCTACGCAAGAAATACGATGCAATTGTTTTGGCCGTTGGTTCAACACAATGGCGTGACCTTTCAATTAAGGGTCGCGAACTCAAGGGCATTTACCAAGCTATGGAGTTTTTACCATGGGGCAACAAGCAAGCATTAGGTGAAGTTGAAGAATCACCGATAAACGTTGCAGGAAAGCATGTTGTCATTCTTGGCGGCGGAGATACAGGAGCAGATTGCTTAGGAACATCTATCCGACAAGGCGCAGCAAGTGTCACTCAACTTGAAATCATGCCTCGTCCAACTGATGAACGACCATCTGGTCAACCTTGGCCGACGTACCCAATGATTTACCGAGTATCTAGCGCTCATGAAGAAGAAGACAATCGCATGTTCTCGGTCAGCACCGAAGAGTTCTTGGGCGATGGTCAAGGAAATCTGCGCGCAATTAAGATTGTAGAAACCCAATTTGTTAATGGAAAGTTTGAACCCGTAGCTGGAACAGAAAAAGAAATACCATGTGATTTCGTATTTATGGCTATGGGCTTTACGGGTCCAGAAAAATCTTCATTGATAGCGCAGCTAGAGGTTCAACTAGATGATCGTGGAAACATCAAACGCGATGAAAAATTCCAAACAACAGAAGAAGGAATTTTCGTAGCAGGTGATGCTGGACGTGGTCAGTCATTGATCGTGTGGGCTATTGCCGAAGGTCGAAGCGCAGCGGCAGAAGTTGATAGATATCTCACGGGACGTACCCAACTTCCTTCACCGATAGCGCCAACTGACCGTCCTTTGATGGTTTAAGGTAGACACATGCGTAGAGCGAAAATTGTTTGCACGATGGGTCCTGCCGTTGAATCTGCCGAAAAGGTAAAAGAGCTCATTGATGCGGGAATGAATATGGCTCGCTTAAACCTTTCACATGGTGGCTACGAAGAGCATCAAAGCCGTCTGGACCGCGTGCGCGAAGCAGCCAAAGCTGCAGGAAAGCCCATTGCAATTCTTGTTGACCTTCAAGGCCCAAAGATTCGTCTTGCTCGTTTTGCAAATGGTCCACACGAATTAGAGCGTGGCGATATCTTCACAATTACAACTGATGAAGTTGAAGGTACCAAGGATCGTGTAGGAACTACTTACAAAGGATTGCCAGGGGATTGCAAGCCCGGCGATCGCATTCTGATTGATGACGGAAAAGTTACCGTTGAAGTTGTAGAAGTTAAGGGCAACGATGTTGTCACAAAGGTTATTCAGCCAGGAGCAGTAAGCAACAGCAAAGGTATTAACTTGCCAGGTGTTGCCGTTTCTGTTCCAGCACTTTCTGAAAAAGATAAAGAAGATCTGCGTTGGGCAATGAAAGCTGGCGCTGATTTCATCGCCCTTTCCTTCGTTAGAAACGCAGCTGATATTAAAGATGTTCATGTGATTATGGATGAAGTTGGTTTCCGTATTCCGGTAATTGCAAAGATTGAAAAGCCGCAAGCGGTAGATAATCTTGAAGAGATCGTTGCTGCCTTTGATGGCATCATGGTTGCTCGTGGCGATCTTGGAGTCGAGATGCCAATCGAAGAAGTGCCACTAGTTCAAAAGCGTTGTATTGAATTAGCACGTGAAGCAGCCAAGCCAGTAATCGTTGCAACTCAGATGCTTGATTCGATGATCACAAACTCTTCACCAACTCGCGCCGAAGCTACAGATTGCGCCAATGCGGTTCTAGATGGCGCAGATGCATTGATGCTGTCAGGTGAAACATCTGTCGGAGCTTTTGCAATCGAAGCGGTTGCAACAATGGCTCGCATCATCGCCCGCACTGAAGAAGGTGGCTTTGAAATGATTCGTGCCTTGCGCACGACCCCTAAGACAAAGGGTGGCGCAATTACTCGCGCAGCCGCCGAAGTAGGCGCAATTGTTGGCGCAAAGTACTTAGTTACCTTTACCCAATCTGGAGACTCTGCTCGCCGAATGGCACGTCTGCGTTCACCTATTCCTATTGTTGCCTTTACTCCAGAAGTTGGAACATACAACCGCCTAGCTTTGTCATGGGGAGTTGAACCAGAGGTAACGCCAATGGTGAAGCACACTGATGAGATGGTGAAGCAAGCCGATACTTTGTTGATCGAGTCTGGCCGCGCTCATGTGGGCGAAAATGTAGTCATTGTTGCTGGATCACCTCCAGGAATTCCTGGCTCAACTAACGCGATGCGCGTTCACGTTGTGGGAGATGCAGTTGGTGGAGTCGTCGCGGCTTACCGCTAAGATTGCTCCACGATTAGCCTCGGTACTCCAACGGTAGAGAGGGCAGTCTCAAACACTGCATAGTGTCGGTTCGAATCCGACTCGGGGCAC
>DAIMZE010000008.1:9516-21598 GCA_036734125.1 Candidatus Planktophila sp. | reverse complement strand
TTAAAAGGGTTGGCGCTCTATCAGGTGCAAAGATTGAAACCGGATGCGGATCAAAGGTCAGCGCCACAATTTTCTCATCGCCGGCAAGGGCTTTGGCACGGTTGAGGATCTGCTGGTGCCCCTTATGGACTCCATCAAAATTTCCTATTACAACGATGCTCATCTGCTTATTGTCTCAGAATCAATGCGCTGCCGCGAATACAGCAATCGGTTTAGCTTTACCATCCACATTGCTCAGTAAAGCAATTAACTCATTGGCGGAAGAGATACCTGCGTGAATACCTTCTGCTGCATTAGGCGCGAGAGTTCTACCAAAGGAAAGTTCGAGCTTTTCCTCTAATGAAATCTCTCGAACTGGAAAGGTTGAGCGAGCGACATCAGGCAAATCCAAAGTAGAAAACGCACCTGCCTTTAGAGCAGCAAGAGAAACTGCGCCATCTAGACCAAATCCTGCAACGCGTGTACGTCGTAAGGCGGACAGGTGTCCTCCAACTTTCAGAGCCTCACCGCAATCTCGAGCAATCGAGCGGATATATGTTCCGGCAGAGCAGGTAACTTCAATATCAATTTCTACCTTGGTGCCACTGCGTCGAATAGCCAAAACATCTAATTGTGAAATTGTTACCTCACGGGATGCAAGTAGTACGACTTCGCCGGCACGAACACGATCATAAGCGCGTTCGCCATCGACTTTCACTGCAGATACCGAACTTGGGCGCTGCATGAAAGTTCCACGCATGGTGTTTAGCTCTGCATGAATTTGATCATCGGTAACGCCAGATGCATCAGCGGTTGCAAGTACTTCACCCTCGAAATCATCAGTAATTGTCGATGCACCCAAAATAATTGTTGCTTGGTAACTCTTGTCACCATCGGTGATGTACTGCAAAAGTCGGGTTCCATTGTTAAAGCCAAGTACTAAAACACCAGTTGCCATTGGATCTAGCGTTCCCGCATGGCCAACTTTTCGAGTATTTAAAGCTCTTCGCGCAATGGCAACCACATCATGGCTTGTCATGCCTGGTTCTTTATCTACAACCAAAAACCCGTGCTCGTAGATTATTTGGGTCACAATTAATCTTCAATAACACGTGGAGCTTTGTAAGGATCTTCTCCCCCTGCATATTGCGCATTCTTGCGAAGTGCAGCAACTTGAGCATCCTGCTCATGAACTTTTTCAAGTAAAGAATCCAGAGCTTTTGCACTCTCAGGTAATCCATCTTCAAAGAATTCAATGCTCGGTGTGATGCGAAGACCAAGTTCACGGCCAAGTGCGGATCTAATTGCACCCTTAGCGCTCTCGAGAGCCGCCGCAGTTGCAGCGCGCTCATCGAGATCACCAAGAACGGTATAAAAGATTGACGCTTGTTGAAGATCGCCAGTAACACGCGCATCCGTCACAGTTACAAAGCCCAGACGAGGATCTTTGATCTTTGTCTCAAGCAAGTTTGCAACTACCACTTTGATGCGGTCGGCAACCTTCAGTGTGCGATGTGATTGACCCATAACTTATGCTCGCTTTTTCTCGCGCATCTCGAAACACTGAACGATGTCGCCAGGTGCGATCTCCTTCATGTTTCCAAGGCCAATACCGCACTCAAATCCTTCACGGACTTCGGTGGCATCATCCTTAAAGCGCTTGAGTGAATCAATCGTCAGGTTATCAACTAAGACGTTGCCATCACGCAGAATTCGGGCCTTGGCGTTACGACGGATGATTCCATCCTTAACGACAGATCCAGCGATGTTTCCAGCCTTTGAAGATTTGAAGATCTCGCGAACTTCGGCGGTACCGATAATTGCTTCTTCGTACTCTGGCTTGAGCAAGCCCTTGAGAGACATTTCGATCTCTTCAATTGCATTGTAAATAACAGAGTAGAAGCGAACTTCAACGCCTTCTTGATCAGCAAAGATTGCAGTTTGTGGTTCAGGCTTAACGTTAAAGCCGATCACAACTGCAGTAGATGCCGATGCCAAAGTGATATCGCTCTTAGTAATCGCACCTACCCCGCGGTGAATAACGCGAAGATCAACTTCAGCGCCAACATCCAACTGCATCAATGCATCTTCTAGAGCTTCTACAGAACCACTTACGTCACCCTTAAGAATAAGGTTGAGAGTAGAAATCTTTGATTGCTCCATGAAGTCTTCCAGTGAAACCTTCTTACGTGCCTTAGCAAGTTGTGCATTTCGTTCTGCTGCCTGACGCTTTTCAGCGATCTGACGCGCGGTGCGGTCTTCATCTGCAACAAGGAAGGTATCGCCCGCACTTGGAACAGATGTGAAACCTAGAACCTGAACTGGACGAGATGGTCCAGCGGTTTCGACATTGTCACCATTTTCGTCCAACATCGCACGAACACGACCGAATGCACTACCGGCAACAATTGCATCACCAATCTTGAGTGTTCCACGTTGTACAAGAACAGTTGCAACTGGTCCACGTCCACGATCGAGGTGAGCTTCAATAGCAACACCACGAGCATCATCTTCTGCGATTGCACGTAGATCGATTGCAGCATCTGCTGTAAGAAGGATTGAATCGATCAATTGATCAATACCAATTCCGGACTTTGCGGATACATCTACAAATATTGTCTCGCCGCCGTACTCTTCAGCGATCAAGTTGTATTCGGTTAATTGCTGGCGAACCTTGTCTGGGTTAGCGCCTTCTTTATCTACCTTGTTAACAGCTACAACGATTGGAACATCCGCAGCTTGAGCGTGGTTTAACGCTTCAATTGTCTGAGGCATGATTCCATCATCGGCAGCTACTACTAGAACAGCAATATCAGTTACCTTGGCACCACGAGCACGCATCGCTGTAAACGCTTCGTGACCTGGTGTATCGATAAATGTAATTGCGCGATTAACGCCATCATGATCATGGTGAATTTGGTATGCACCAATGTGCTGCGTGATTCCGCCAGCTTCACCCTTCATAACCTCTGATTTACGGATCGCATCAAGCAGCGATGTTTTACCGTGATCGACGTGACCCATAACCGTTACAACTGGCGGACGTGCCACCAATGACTCTGGATCAAGATCTGAAATCTCACCTGCAAGATCGATATCGAAGTCTTGAAGTAATTCGCGGTCTTCATCTTCAGGGCTAACAATTTCAATGTTGTAGCCCAGTTGAACACCAAGAATTTCAAAGGTATCTGCATCCACTGATTGTGTTGCTGTCACCATTTCACCTAAGTGGAATAGCGCTGCTACTAATGCTGCTGGATCTGCACCAATCTTGTCTGCAAAGTCTGCCAAGGAAGCTCCACGTCGCATACGAATTGGAGTCTTTCCATCACCGTGAGGAACAACTGCGCCACCAAGTTGTGGTGCTTGCATATTGTCGAATTCATCGCGTAATGCCTTACGTGACTTTTGTTTACGTCCTGATTTCTTACTTGCATTCTTTCCGAATGCACCGCCTGCGCCACCGCGTTGTGGTGGGCGACCACCGCCAGGACGTTGTGGACCACCACTTGGTGCTCCTGCTCCTGGAGTATTTGATTTATACGGAGAAGTTGAAGGCGCTGATGATCCGCCTGGACGTGGTGTAAATCCTGTACCAGTTGCTGGTCGCGGAGAACCTGGACGTGCAGCAAAACCTGGACGAACAGAACCTGGACGTGATCCCGCCATTCCTGGTCGTGGTGCACCGGTTCCTTGTGAACCTGCTGGACGTGGTGGACGTGGAACTGCTCCACCAGTTGAAAATGGATTGTTTCCTGGACGAGGTGGACGTGGAACTGCTCCACCAGTTGAAAATGGATTGTTTCCTGGACGTGGTGCTGGCGCAGATGGTTTTGATGGTGAAGCAGCAGGTGGAGTTACACCATTTTCTGCAGCGCGCTCAGCAGCTTCATGCTTGGCCGCTTCTTCCTTATTTGCAACCGCCTTAGCTTGCTCAAGTTTGAGCGCTTCAATATCTACTCCGAGCTCTGCTGCAAGTTCTGCTGCCTGCTCTGCACTGACCTCGCCCTTGGGCTTTGCTGCAGCTTTTTTAGCTGCCGCCTTTTTGACAGGCTTTTTCTCCTCGACCGGTTTTGCATCGGGATACATTTCGATCAGCTTGCGCACTACTGGCGCTTCTACTGTTGATGATGCGGAGCGAACAAACTCGCCCATTTCTTGGAGTTTTGCAAGAACAACCTTGCTCTCCATACCGAGTTGTTTTGCCAACTCATGTACGCGGACCTTTGACACATTTCTCCTGTCTTGGCCCGCATTTTCTCAAATGCAAGCCTTAGTTGAACGACCTCATAGTTCTAACGAGCTCATTTGAGTTTCATAACTTTCATATCCATTCGTTTGATAGTTAGTACTGCTGTAGAAATTTCAGAAGTTCCGATACATCGACCGTTTCTGTCTGCGCCTTATTTGTTTTAAAGGCGAAAACAAAAGCGTTCCGAGCTATCGCAACTTCTGCACACTTCTTGTGGAGCCAAGCGCCTCGACCTGCTGCGCCACCCTTGAGATCTGGAATTACTTTTCCATCAACCAAGACCACTCGAATTAATGCTGAAGGATTTGCCCTCTTGCGGCAGCTAATACAGCTACGAACAGGAAGGGAGGAATCCAACTGGCTCATGGTATCCAATGACTCCTCTTGGTTCCTAATCAGGCTCAGAATTACTGCGCTGCGTCTTCAGCAGGTGTCAGAACCGTGTCTGGGTGGATGTCGATACGCCACCCAGTTAAGCGCGCAGCCAGGCGAGCATTTTGCCCATCTTTACCAATTGCTAGGGAAAGTTGGTAATCCGGAACTGTCACCTTTGCACTTCGCGTTGCAAGATCTGTTATCTCGACCTTGCTCACCTTTGCAGGTGCAAGTGCTGAAGCAACAAACTCTGCAGGATCTTCAGACCAATCGACAATATCTATTTTCTCACCGTGAAGTTCATCCATTACCGCACGCGCACGAGATCCCATTGGACCAATCAGTGAACCTTTAGGACTTACTCCTGCGCGATGACTTTTGACTGCAAGTTTTGTGCGGTGTCCAGCTTCTCTAGCAACCGCCATGATTTCCACAATTCGGTCATTAATTTCTGGAACTTCAAATGCGAACAATTGTTTAACAAGTGCTGGATGAGAACGAGACAACATAATCTCTGGTCCCTTCAAACCTTGCTTTACTTCAACCACAAAACACTTAATTCGATCGCCGTGGTTGTAAACCTCGCCAGGAACCTGCTCTTGCGGTGGAATTCGTCCTTCGACGCGACCAAGGTTGACGTTGATCATCTTTGGATCGCGACCCTGCTGGACTACACCAGAGATAACATCGCCGACGGAAGTTGTGAACTCGCCAACGATTTCTGCATCATTTGTTTCACGCATTTTTAACTTAATTATTTGGCGGGCTGTAGATGTTGCCATTCTTGAAAAACCATCTGGTGAATCAACTTCTTCTCCGGTACGTGTTCCATCTTCACCAAAAATTGGAACCAAAATTGAAATTTCGCCGCTTTCGCGATCAAGGTGGGCTCGTGCATGGCGCTTGGCGGTATCTGTTTGATTGTAGGCACCCAAGACCGCAACCTCGATGGCATAGATCAATTCTTCTAAGGCAATGTCTTTTTCAGTTGTAAGTGCAGCTAAGGCTGACATTTCTACATGCATTAGATCTCATCCTTACGATTGAATTCGATCTCTACATTTGCTTTCTTGATGTCGGCAAAAGAGACTTCATGTGTCTTCATGCGACCCTTGATGTTTTCAATCAAGATTGCGCGATTTTCATCAAACTCGGTTAGTCGTCCTGAAACTTCTGTTTCATCATTTAAAGTGACTTTTACAATTCGAGTTAAGTTTTTGGTCCAGTGTCGAGGCAAAGTCAGTGGACGTTCAATGCCCGGAGATGTTACTTCTAAGGTAAATGCCTCGGTAAGAAGCGGCGAATCATCCAGAATTGCAGAAATCTCGCGGCTCACCACGGTTACTTCATCCAGGCTTAAAGGCTTTAAGCCATCAACCATGCAGGTAACAATTCGGTGATTTCCGGGATTACTTGTGAAAACATCTTCTAGAAAGAAGCCCGCGTTTTCTACAGCAGGGCGAATCAAATCGGCAATTGAATCTTTCAGGGCCATGAATCTCTTCTTTCTATTAAGTTGTAGGGCAAGTGTAACGCAAGTAATTAGAAGGTATCAATTCCTACCTTGATAATCAGCGCCACCGTGACAATCAGGAAAACTTTACGGACCAAGGTTGAGCCGCCCTTTATAGCAAGACGTGAGCCCAAAATAGCCCCAGAAATATTGGCCACACCCATAATGATTCCTATCTGCCAAATAACTGCGCCATTGAAACCAAAAATCATTATTGCGCCCACATTAGTTGCAACATTTACTACCTTGGCAATTGCACTAGCTGTAATAAAGGCGTATCCCAGAGATACAACCAAAATCAACATCAGGAATGAGCCAGTGCCAGGACCAAAGATTCCATCGTAGAAACCAATAATCGCTCCAGCTAAAGCTGCGATCTGAATTCTTTGCTTTGGTAGGTGTCGCAGGTTTTCATATTTACCTAAATCAGGTTTAAACCAGGTATAGATCGCAACAATAATCAGTAGCACCAACACCATGGGACGCATGCTGCTGGTGGGAATTTTTGAGGCCAGTACTGCACCGCCCGCAGATCCAAGAAATGCGGGTATTCCCATTCCCAGCAATATTTTAGGATCGGGTTTGATTTGCTTTCGATACAAGGCCGCAGCAGTTGTTGTGCCAAAAACTGCCGATAACTTATTTGTACCTAAGACTTCGGCGGTTCCAGATTTAGGCAAACCAATCAAAAGAGCTGGTAACTGGATTAATCCCCCGCCGCCTGCGATCGAATCAACAAAGCCCGCAAAAAATGATGCCGCCAAGAGAAAGAGCGCGGTGGCAAGAGTTAATTCGTAAAACACAATTACTTCAGAAGTTCAGCAATGGCAGCAACAGCAGAAGAAAGTGCAACTTCCTTCTTATCTCCGCTCTTACGAACTCGAACTTCGACATTGCCTTCGGCTAAAGCTTTACCAACAACCACAATGATGGGATTGCCAATGAGCTCGGCATCCTTGAACTTCACACCTGGGCTCGCATCACGTCGGTCATCCAACATAACGGTAATGCCTTGCGCTTCTAGATCAGTTCCAAGTTTTAATGCGGTATCAAAGAGCAGCTCATCTTTACCCGCAGCAACGATGTGTACCTTTGCTGGAGCAAGTTCTGCTGGCCAATTAAGTCCGATCTCATCATGAGTCTGCTCTGCAATCGCTGCCACTGCGCGTGTTACACCGATTCCGTAAGAACCCATTGTGACTACTTGTGACTTTCCGTTTTGATCTAAAACAGTCAAGTTAAGTGCATCAGCGTACTTGCGACCTAATTGGAAGATGTGGCCGATTTCAATCGCACGATCAATAACAACAGGCGTTGCACACTCTGGGCACGCATCTCCTGCACGAACTTCTGCAGCTTCAACATATGCATCAGGTGTGAAGTCACGACCATTGACAACATTTCGCGCATGACGATCCTTAGCGTTCGCACCCGTCACCCATGAAGTACCAGGAGCAATACGTGGATCGGCATACACAGTGATTCCAGATTTCTTTGCATCTTGTGGTCCGATATAACCCTTAACAAGTGCCGGGAACTTTGCAAAATCAGTATCTTCAAAAACGCGCAGTTCGTGAATGCCACCAAGATTTTCTTGGAAACGTTTCAGATCTACTTCTCGATCACCTGGTACCAATACACAAACAGCTTTGTTGTCCGCCATTAACATGACATTTTTCAATGTTTGCGCGCCGGTGTATCCCCCACCAAACTTTGAATTCAATAATTCGACAAGGGTGTCGATAGTTGGTGTGTTCGGCGAATCAAAAGCTTCGACCGCAGGCACCTTAGAAGAATCCTCAGCATCGACCTTTGTAACCATCGCTTCAACATTTGCGGCAAAACCACACTTGGGACATAACACATAAGTGTCTTCACCAGTTGTACATGGTGCTAAAAACTCTTCAGATTTAGATCCACCCATGGCACCTGAAACAGCTTTAACGATGTTGTACTTCATTCCCAGACGATCAAAAGTTTTTACATACGCGTCACGGTGCTTCTGGTAGGAAACTTCTAAACCGGTTTCATCTAGATCAAATGAGTATGAATCCTTCATGACAAACTCGCGGCCACGGATGATTCCACTGCGTGGTCGAGCTTCATCACGGAATTTTGTTTGGATTTGATAAATGCTGAGCGGAAGATCCTTATAAGAGGAGTACTCGCCCTTGACCATCAGCGTAAACATCTCTTCATGAGTTGGACCTAGTAAGTAATCTCCGCCTTTGCGATCCTGCAAGCGAAATAGTGAAGGTCCGTACTCTTCCCAACGATTAGTTGTTTCATACGCTTCACGGGGTAAAAGAGCTGGAAAGTTAACTTCTTGGAAACCTGCGTTATCCATCTCTTCACGAATCACACGTTCGACATTGCGAAGCGTGATCACACCTAATGGAAGCCATGAGTAAATACCAGCAGCGATTCGGCGGACATAACCAGCTCGCACTAATAACTTGTGGCTTGCGACCTCGGCATCTGCTGGGTCATCGCGAAGCGTACGCAAAAATAGCGTAGACATTTTCAACATGGCGCAAGCCTATCGAACATCAACTGAAGGTTGCCCTGAAGCAACTCCGGCGGCTTCCATTTCTTCAGCTAAACGCATCGCTTCTTCGATAAGAGTTTCAACAATTTGTGCTTCAGGCACAGTCTTTATGACCTGACCCTTCACAAAAATCTGACCCTTACCATTTCCTGATGCAACACCTAGATCTGCCTCACGTGCTTCACCTGGACCATTTACAACACAACCCATGACCGCTACTCGTAGCGGCACGGTCATGCCTTCTAATCCAGCCTGAACTTTTTCAGCCAATGTGTACACATCAACTTGTGCGCGACCACATGATGGGCAAGAAACAATTTCAAGTTTACGTTGGCGCAAGTTGAGAGATTCGAGAATTGAAATACCAACCTTGACCTCTTCGACAGGGGGCGCAGAAAGTGAAACTCGAATTGTGTCGCCGATACCTTCTGCTAACAAAATACCAAAAGCAGTTGCAGATTTAATTGTTCCTTGGAAAAGCGGACCTGCTTCAGTTACGCCTAAGTGCAATGGGTAATCACATTTTGCGGCAAGAATTCGATAAGCATTAACCATAGTTACAGGGTCATGATGCTTTACAGAGATTTTGATATCTGAAAAACCATGCTCCTCAAATAATGATGCTTCCCATAATGCAGATTCAGCTAAAGCTTCTGGTGTTGCTTTTCCATACTTTGCAAGCAAGCGTGGATCTAATGAACCAGCGTTGACGCCGATTCGAATTGGAATACCCGCGTCCCCTGCAGCTTTAGCAACCTCTTTTACCTTGTCATCAAATTGCTTGATGTTCCCAGGGTTGACTCGAACCGCAGCACATCCAGCATCAATTGCCGCAAAAATGTATTTCGGTTGAAAGTGAATATCTGCAATGACAGGAATCTGAGATTTCTTAGCAATCTGCGCCAAAGCATCGGCATCATCTTGGCTCGGAACTGCAACACGAACAATCTGGCAACCAGAAGCGGTTAGCTCTGCGATTTGCTGCAAAGTTGCGTTGACATCTGCCGTCAGCGTCGTACACATAGATTGAACAGATACCGGTGAATCGCTTCCAACACCTACAGCTCCAACTTTTAGTTGACGGGTCTTGCGACGAGGATGCAGCGTTGGAGGTGGTGCGCTTGGAATTCCGAGATCAACCATGGCTTTATTCTGCACTACAAGAGCAAATTCTGCCGAATTAAAGGTTGAGCGTCACCGGATTAATCACATCGGCCACCAAGAGCAAGAGTGTCAGCGTTGCTAAAACAACAAAAACGACCATTGTTATTGGGGTAAGTACTGTCACATCAATCGGTGCAGGACGTGGACGACCACGCAATCGAGCAAAGAAAGCACGAATTGAATCGGCAATAGCAACTGCCATATGGCCACCATCTAGCGGCAAAATTGGCAACAAGTTAAAGACGCCCACAAAAATATTGAGGCTGGCAACGATTAAAACAAATGTTGCTAACCGCTCCATGGGAGTTAGTTTGTCGCTACCTACCGCTTCACCAGATACACGTGCAACACCTACGACTCCTACAAGACCGTTGGCATCGCGCTCTTCTCCGCGAACAGTTGCACCCCACAGGGCAGGAATCTTTTCAGGTAACTTACCTAGAGACTTAACGCTTTCAACCAAAAATCCCTTGGTAACGGTTGCTGAATTCTTTATGGAAACAAGCACGCCAGAACGCTCTAACCCCACTTCATTGACGATACCTAGAACATATCTCTTGGTTCCATCAATATCTGTCAGTCTGGCTGAAGCGGTGACTGAAATTTGTTCACCATTGCGGTCCAGAACAAGGCGTAGTTCTTTTCCTTGTGATTGGCGAATGACTTCGACATCTTTGTACCATTCGGTGACACGTTTGCCATTAATAGAAACCACTTCATCGCCTGCTTGAATTCCGGCAGCTTGTGCCGCTGAATTAGGAACAACCTCATTAATAACGGGAAGTACTTGATTTGTTCCAATTCCTGCAAAAAGAGTAAACAAAAGCACAAAGCCCAAAACAAAGTGCAGAAATGATCCGGCACCTAAAACAATTAACTTTTTTCCAGATGATGCTTTGTAGAAAGCTCGTTCTTCTTGGCCTTGTGGCATTTCATCATTAGGTGACATGCCTTCGATTTTGCAGTAGCCACCAGCTGGTATCGCCTTTACTCCGAATTCGGTTTCACCTCGTTGGACCGACCAAATTCGCTTACCAAAACCTACAAAAAACTCTGAAACCCACATTCCATACTTTCGTGCAGTTATGTAATGTCCAAACTCGTGCACCATCACAGAAAAGAGCAGCGCAACGACAAAGGCCAAAATTCCAAGAAGTTCCATTACACACCTAACATGAGAAGTTGTCTCGAAGTATGCACGATAGCGCTGACACCTTAGAAAACATCACTTATCGATCGAGAAGGTTCTGAGTAGGCGAATAAGTAGTGCCATTCCGACGCTTAGCGATCGCACTAAGAGCTTCGAGAACAACACGATTCGCCAAAATTGCAGTGATATCTGCCGAATCAAATGGTGGAGCAACTTCAACTACATCGATTCCAACAATTGGTAACTCGAGGCAAATTCTGCGAACCGCTTCTAATAATTCGCGACTTGTCATTCCGCCTGGTTCAGGGGTTCCTGTTCCTGGGGCCATACCTGGGTCTACAACATCAATATCTACCGATAAGAAAACTCCATCGCAGCCATCGGTCAAAGTTGCAAATGATTCATCTAAAACCGCTTTCATTCCGCGGTGATGGATTTCAGTCATCTCGTAAGAACGCATTCCCTGATCGCGCATCCAGTTAAGGGTTGCATCCTCTGGCCAATAGCCACGAAGCCCTAATTGCAAGAAACGATCGCCACGAACATATCCATTATTAATCAAATTGCGCATTGGTGTTCCATGGCCAACTAGTGCGCCAAATTGATCTTCGCCAGTATCTGCATGTGCATCGAAGTGAATCATTGACACAGAACCCATACCGCGATGCGTTGCAATTCCTGCAACATCGGCAGAAGCAATCGAATGATCGCCACCTAGAACAACCGGGATTATTCCGGCACGAGAAATCTTTTCAGTTGCGGCTTTCAGTACTGCAAGAGAAGCAACAAGATCACCTCCTGGCATCAATAAATCGCCAGCATCAAAAACTTTAAGATCCTTGAGACCATCGGTGCGCAAAGCTAGGTGAGGTCGTGAGCCATCATGAGGTAAGTAATCTCCCCCACGAATTGCTTGCGGACCAAATTTGGCACCAGATCGATGCGAAGTTCCACTATCAATAGGTGCGCCAACAATGATGACATCTGCGCCTTTATATGTTGCTGGATCATCCAAATCACAGGCTGGAATTCCTAGAAAGGTGAAGCTGGGGCCATACATATTGCCGTGATTGGTCACTTAGAAACCTTCACTTTTTTGCC
>DAIMZE010000008.1:0-9416 GCA_036734125.1 Candidatus Planktophila sp. | reverse complement strand
CTGGGGCCATACATATTGCCGTGATTGGTCACTTAGAAACCTTCACTTTTTTGCCAACAAATTGCCCGGCTATAACAATTAATAGTGCCAAGATAAACATGGCTGAGCCGATGACATTTGCTTGTGCCGGAATTCCACGAGCTGCAGATGTATACACAAATTCAGGGAAAGTCTTGAGCGTTCCCGAATTGAAATTAGTAATAATGAAATCATCAAATGACAAACTAAAAGCGAGTAATGCAGCTCCGGCAATACCTGGTGCCACCAATGGAAGAGTGACCTTTCTAAAGGTCTCTAGCTCATTGGCGTATAAATCCATCGCGGCTTGTTCCAGGCGAGGATCTAATGAAGCAATTCGCGCCTTGACTGTGACCACAACAAATGAAATACAAAACACAACGTGGGCAATGACCGTTGGCCAAAATCCTGGGTTGATCTGGAAAACCAAGAAGAGTGAAAGTAGTGATGCACCCAAAACAATTTCAGGAGTTGCCATAGGCAAGAAGATCAAAAGGTTAGAAGATGAGCGACCTTTAAATGCATAACGTCCAATTGCAAAGGCAATCATCGTTCCCAAGATTGTTGAAAAAATGGTCGCAAGTAAACCAATTTTTATTGAGTTGCCCAATGCTGTACAGACTTCTGGGGCTCCGCATGGGTTTTTCCAATTGTCGAAAGTGAAGCCTTTCCATACTAAATTGGATTTACCAGAATCATTAAAGGAAAAAACGAAGGTGTAAGCAACCGGGATAAATAGGTAGGTAAAACCAATTACGGCATAAATACGAATCAAATTTCGGCCAAACCAACGAGATATTCGGGCATTCAGCGGAATTGTTGGGATGGATGCATCCTTTTGCTTAAGGTGGGAGGTCATACCAGCTCTTCCGTTCCAGCTTTGCGAATGTAGATCGTTACCAAGATCAAAATCGCGGCCATCAAGGTGAAGGAAAGAGCTGCCGCAGTTGGGTAATCAACAATTTTGAAATACCTTGATTCGATGACATTTCCAATCATCTTGGTGTTTGGAGAACCCAAAATTGCCGCATTGACATAGTCACCTGCTGCAGGAATAAAGGTTAAAAGCGTTCCTGCAACAACTCCCGGCATAGATAGGGGCAGGGTTACCTTGCGGAAAGTTGTTAATCCATTGGCATACAGATCACCTGATGCCTCCATTGTTCGCGGATCAATGCGCTCAAGAGATGCATATAGTGGCAAGGTCATGAAAGGCAGGAAGTTGTATGTCATGCCCATTACGACGGCAAATGAAGTTGAGGTCAGGGTCGTGCTTTCGCTGATGATTCCAATTGTGCGAAGGGTTGGAACAACAAAACCTTCTTCGCCAAGAATCTGCTTCCAGGCTACTGTTCTTAGCAAAAATGAAACAAAAAATGGGGCAACAACTAGAACTAACAAAAAGTTCTTTAGTCTGCCAGCTTTAAACGCGATCGCATATGCCAGTGGGTATGCAATTGCTAAAGCTAAAACCGTAGCGCAGAGCGCAAAGATAAATGAGCGAGCAAACTGCTCTTGATTTTCAGTAAATGCATCCACATAGTTTGAGAAACGTAAAGTCTGCTCATTCTGACCGGTGTCTCCCCCAGCTATTGGTGTCTGGGTAGAAGTCTGTGCAAGGTTAACGATCGGCAAAATGAAAAAGGTAAAGAGAAAAAGAAAACCAGGTAGCAACAGTAAATAAGGCAACTTCACCTTAGACAAGGCGTTGCTCATTCTTCTTCTAGTTCCTCAGGGTTTACTTCAAGTCCGGCTTCGACATCTTCATCTCCGCGAAGTGCAAAGGTAAATGTTGGTTCCCAAGAAATTACAACTTCATCGCCCTTATCAAATGGTGCAACTCCATCATCATTTTGCTCGAAGACCATAACTTCTTGTCCCCACGGCATCATTACCTGATACTGAGTTGAAACTCCGATATAGGAAACATCTTCGATATGGCCACCAGTTAAAGTGTTTCCACGAGTTGGTGTTCCAACCAGAGAAATGCGGAACTTCTCTGGACGAATACCTGCATAGATCGAATTATCAACTGCGTGTGATCGCTTCTTTGGCATCGAAATTTTTTGTCCAAAGAGATCAACAACCAAGTTATCGCCATCTGTGCCTTCAATACGACCCTTAATCAAGTTGGATTGACCTAAGAAGTTAGCGACAAATGCGGTCTCTGGATTGTCATAAAGATCTGCAGGTGATCCCATTTGCTCGATTTCACCTTCGTTCATTACCGCGATGGTGTCAGCCATAGTCATGGCCTCTTCCTGATCGTGAGTAACGTGCACGAAAGTAAGTCCAACCTCGCGCTGGATCCACTTGAGCTCAATCTGCATCTGACGACGAAGTTTGAGATCAAGTGCACCCAATGGCTCATCCAAAAGCAACAATGCTGGACGGTTAACGATCGCACGCGCTAAAGCAATGCGCTGCTGTTGTCCGCCTGAAAGTTGTGTTGGCTTGCGCTGCGCAAGATGTGGAAGTTCGACAAGCTCTAAGACTTTGTTTACATCTGCATCAACGTTTTTGATTCCACGACGACGAAGACCAAATGCAATGTTCTCAAAGATTGTTAAATGAGGAAACAGTGCATAATTCTGAAAGACAGTATTGATAGGGCGCTGATATGGACGCTTAGTCGTAATATCAGTTGAACCCAAGTGAATACTTCCAACAGTTGGCTCTTCCAACCCTGCAATCATTCGCAAAGTTGTTGTCTTGCCGCATCCTGAAGGTCCAAGTAATGCAAAGAATGAACCTTCAGGAATTGTTAATGACAAATCATTAACTGCGGTGAAATCTCCGTAATTCTTTGTGATTCGAGTAAGACGTAAATCTCCTCGAGTCGCAGATGAAACGTCTGCCACTAGTTGCCGGCGGCCTTCTGGAATGCTTCGCTCCAAGTAGTTTCTTCTGTTGGAGTAAGTGAACGGAAGACGTTGAGCTTTGCTGACATTGCTGCATCAGGGAAGATGAATGGGCTAGCTGCTAGAGCTGGATCAATCTTCTCCATTTCAGCTTGTGCGCCCTTTACCGGACATACGTAGTTAACGTACGCCGCAACTTCTGCCGCAATTGCTGGGTCGTAGTAGAAGTTAATGAGCTTCTCAGCATTTGCCTTACCTTCTGCAGATGCAGTTGAAGGAATCACGAAGTTATCGCCTGAAATTGTTCCGCCTGAATCAGGAAGAGCGAAGTCAAACTTGCCTTCATTTTCAGCCTTCAAGATAAACATATCGCCAGACCAGCCAATAACAGCTGTTGCATCACCTGAAGTGAGGTCTTCTGCGTACTCGTTACCCTTAACGCCACGGATCCAGCCATCGCTAATTTTCTTAGCCATGAAATCTACTGCGTTCATGAACTGGTCTTCTGTAACTGTCTGAAGATTTACGCCCTGAGACAGCAAGATGATTCCGATGGTGTCGCGCATTTCAGAAAGAACAACAATCTTGCCCTTGTTCTGTGGAGCAAATAGTTCATCGATTGTGCGAATTCCCTTTGGATTCTTTTCAACATTCCAACCAAAACCGCCCATGATTCCTTGCCAGGTCAAAGTCTGCTCACGGTTTGCATCAAATGAAGGTGATGCAAGTGAATCTAGAATGTTTGACTTGTTAGGGATGTTTGCTACATCAAACTTTTGTGTGTAACCAAGACGGATCCAGCGAGCTGCCATCCAGTCAGTAGGTGTTACTAGGTCATAACCAATATCTTCGCCAAGCTTGAGTTGCGCTTGAACTTTTCCAAAGAATTCATCGTTGTCGTTGTAATCTTCAAAGTAAGTAGCAGCAATTCCAGATTGCTCAATGAATTTTTCAAGAGTTGGGTACTTCTTTGTTTCCTCATCGTAATCAAGGTACAAAGGCCAGTTGCCCCAGCGAACACTGTTCGCACTATCGGCGGAATCAGATCCGCCACACGCAGCAAGTAATCCTGCTGCACCTAAACCGCCAGCGCCTGCAAGGACTGCACGACGCGAAACCATGGCACCGATTATTGATCGAGCTTCCGGTGAGAGTGAACTTTCTTTTGACATACTGATTTACTCCTTAAGGATTAAGCACAAGCTAGTTGTCGGATTACCGAGCCTCAAGCTTTCTGTGGGTTGTGGGTTGATGGACGGGGAAGGTGCTAGAGGATCTAGCAGGGGGAAATACTACGCCCCAAGATTAGTCATCACATGCTTAATCCGCGTGTAATCCTCAAATCCGTAGCCTGAGAGATCTTTGCCATACCCAGAACGCTTGAAGCCACCGTGTGGCATCTCGGCCACCAGTGGAATATGGGTATTGATCCAGACGCAACCAAAGTCAAAGGCCTTTGCCATACGCATCGCGGTTCCGTGGTTGGCGGTCCAGACGCTAGAAGCCAAACCGTAATCAACGCCATTGGCCATGGAAACAGCTTGAGCTTCGTCGCTGAACTTCTGAACTGTGATGACAGGCCCAAAGATTTCCTTCTGAATCAGTTCATCATCTTGAGCCAAACCTGCAACCACCGTTGCCGGGAAGAAAAAGCCTGGGCGATCAAGGGCTGATCCGCCTGTCATAACTTGGGCATGTGCTGGAACCCTCGACAGAAGATCGCTGACTCGTGCCAATTGATTGCTGTTGTTCACTGGCCCCAAGAAAACATCGTCGTCATGTGGTGCACCGATTGCGATGGCTTTAGCTTGCTCGGTCAACAGAGCTACAAATTCTTGATAGACAGAATCCTGAACAATCACACGAGTTGCTGCGGTGCAATCTTGACCTGCGTTGAAATATCCAGCGATTGCAATCGCTTCAGCTGCTGCAGCTAAATCAGCATCTGCAAAAACGACAACTGGTGCTTTTCCACCAAGTTCTAGATGAACGCGCTTGACCTGCTTTGCTGCAGATTCTGCGACCTGAATTCCTGCGCCAACAGATCCTGTAATCGACACCATGTCTGGGCGCTTGTGATTTACAAGTGATGCACCAGTTTCGCGCTCGCCACACACAACATTGAAAACACCTGCAGGTAAAAACTCGGCCATTAAATTTGCCATCCAGACAGTTGATGCCGGAGTTGTATCACTTGGCTTTAGTACAACGGTGTTTCCTGCCGCAATTGCAGGTGCCCATTTCCAGACCGCCATCATCATTGGATAGTTCCAAGGAGTCACTTGGCCAATAACGCCAACTGGTTCGCGACGAATCATTGATGTCATTCCTGGCATGTATTCGCCGGCAGACTTTCCTTCTAGATTTCGCGCAGCTCCTGCAAAGAATCTAATTTGATCAACCATCGGAGGCACTTCTTCAGATGTCGTTAAAGACACTGGCTTGCCCGTGTTTTCAACTTCGATGGCAATAACTTCATCAGCTCGCGCTTCAATCGCATCTGCAATTTTCAACAATGCACGTTGGCGCTGCGAAGGTGTTGAATCGCGCCAATCTACAAATGCATCACTAGCTGCTTTAAATGCGGCATCAATATCTGCCGCATTTGATTTAGGCGCTGTCGCAAACGGTTGCCCAGTTGCAGGGTTAACCAGAGTTGTTGTTTCTCCCGAAGTTGATTCGACAGATTTTCCATTAATGAAGTTACTGAGCTTTTTCATGTTCCAGAGCCTAGCAATTAGGTCTAAAACTAACTAGTCACAATTTAAGCGACGGGCTTGCCTTTTTCCGCCGCCGCCAATTGACCACAGGCACCATCGATTTCACGACCGCGAGTATCGCGGACAGTTACTGGAACTCCGTAACTTTCTAGGATGCGAACAAATTCTGCTTCGTCCTCGCGGCGAGAGGCGGTCCACTTGGAACCTGGGGTTGGGTTGAGCGGAATCAAATTCACATGTGCATTTCGATTTTTCAGCAAACGCCCCAAAAGGTCTGAGCGCCACGATTGATCATTGATATCGCGGATCAAGGCGTACTCGATTGAATAACGACGGCCTGTCTTCTTTTCATAGGCATCGGCTGCCGCAAGTACTTCTCGCACGTTATAGCGATTATTGATCGGAACCAAAGTGTCGCGAAGTTCATCATCCGGTGTATGAAGTGAAACCGCCAAAGTGCAACTGATTCCTTCTTCGGTCAGCTTTTCAATTCCGTTGACTAAGCCAACGGTAGAAACTGTGACTGAACGCGCGCTAATTCCCAAGCCATCTGGATTTGGGTCAGTGATATTGCGAAGCGTTCTAACCACTGCGTTGTAATTTGCTAGCGGTTCTCCCATTCCCATAAAAACAATGTTTGAAAGACGTGTCGGTCCCCCTGGTAATTCACCGTTTGCACATGCGCGTGCAGCTGCAACAATTTGATCAGTGATTTCAGCCGCCGAAAGATTACGAGTTAAGCCAGCTTGGCCAGTTGCACAGAATGGACAGTTCATTCCGCATCCGGCTTGGGAGGAAATACATACCGTTACTCGATCGGTGTAACGCATCAAAACACTTTCCACCAATACGCCATCGTGTAGCTTCCACAAATCTTTGCGTGTCATTCCGTTATCGGTGGTGCGAGTTGTTACAAGTTCAGTCATTTTTGGAATTAACGCATCGGAAATCGCTTGACGTTCACCGGCCGGAATGTCGGTCCAGTCTTCTGGGTTTGCCGAAAGATGTGAGAAGTAATGATTAGCCACTTGGCTGGCGCGGAAAGGTTGAAAACCTAACTCCTTAGCAAATGCTTTTCTATCTGCAGGTGCAAAATCAGCAAGATGCTTGGGGGCTTTCTTGCGCTGAACCGGCTCATCAAAGACCAGGTTTATTTCTGGCACTTTGCCGCTCATAGGAAATGCTTTACAAGTTCAAGGGCCAGCCACAATGCAGGTGCTGATAAAACAACTGAATCTAAACGATCCAACATTCCGCCATGTCCGGGCAACAATGTGCCCATATCTTTCAAACTCATATCCCGCTTCATAGCACTTTCAATCAAATCTCCACAGGTCGCAGTAAAGACAATCATCAAACCAACGATGATGCCGATCCACCAGTGCATATCCATGATGTATTTGAAAGCAAGGCACCCACCAATGACGGTGAAAATGATTGAGCCTGCTAAGCCTTCCCAGGTTTTCTTCGGAGAAATCTTTGGGACTAATGGATGCTTGCCCAGCAAGACTCCAACGATGTAACCGAAGGTGTCATTGCAACCAACTAAAACCATAAAAGTCATTACACGTTGAAAACCTGTACTTGGACGAGCCAATAAAATCAAAAAACCTGCCAAGAACGGTAAGTACAAAAGCCCAAAAGTTGTGGCTGTCGCTTTTGCAACAAATCCATCTGGACCTTGCAAGAGTGCACGAATCAGTAGCAGCGGGAATGCGATTGCTGTCGCAATTGCTAGACCTGCGACTCCCCCAACCCACGCTGCATAGGACAAACCAATTGCAGCCAATGTAAGTGTGTTGAATGAGATCACAATTCCTCGGGCGGCAAAAGCACGCACAAGTTCACGCAAACCAAGGATGACAGCTACAGCAACTACGATCGCAAAAATTTCACGTTGATAGGAAAGGGTGAACCACACCAAAGCGATCAGCGATAAGCCGACAGCAATAGAAGGCAGCAGCTTTCGCCCAGCCTTTTTATTGATCGCTTCGTTGATCGAGTGCAGATCTGACATATATGAGCACCTAAACTTCTAGGAGTTCGACTTCTTTGTGCTTGAGCAATTCATCAATTTTTGCAACATGTTCGGATGTGATTTTCTCTAGCTCTTTTTCGCCGCGAGCTAAATCATCCTTGCCAATATCGCCATCTTTTTCCATCTTTTCCATCGCCTCTTTTGCGGCGCGACGGATATTTCGTATGGAAATCTTTGAATCTTCAGCCTTGCTCTTAACAACCTTGATGAACTCCTTGCGGCGCTCTTCGGTTAATTGAGGGAAATTCACGCGGATAACTGTTCCGTCATTGCCTGGATTTACGCCCAAATCAGATTCGCGGATAGCTTTTTCAATCGAAGCCATTGCACCTTTATCAAATGGAGAAATCAGCGCCATGCGCGCTTCTGGAACTTGAATCGTTGCTAGTTGTGAAAGCGCTGTATAGGTGCCGTAGTAATCAACCATTACCTTGTTAAATAGCGATGGATGAGCACGACCTGTGCGGATGGTTGCAAAATCATCTTTGGCAACTTCTACCGCTTTGTTCATCTTGGTTTCAGCGTCCTTTAGGGCGCTTGCTACATCTGCCATTTCTCTGCTCCTCTTACCGCTTCTTACATCTATCTCATCGCTTATGCGACGAGGGTTCCAATTACTTCGCCACGTACTGCGCGGCCGATATTTCCATTTTTCATCAAATCAAAAACAACAATGGGCAACTTGTTTTCGCGACATAACGCGAAAGCTGCTGCATCTGCAACTGCAAGTGATTTTGATAAAACCTCGTTGTACGTGATTGTGTCGTACTTGGTTGCACTTGGATCCTTCTTGGGATCTGCGCTGTACACACCATCAACACCACTCTTGGCAAGAAGCAAAGCTTCAGCACCAATTTCAAGTGCGCGCTGGGCCGAAACAGTATCTGTTGTAAAAAATGGCATTCCTGCGCCTGCGCCAAAAATTACAACACGACCTTTTTCTAAGTGACGAATCGCTCGTAGTGGAATGTATGGCTCTGCAACTTGACCCATTGTGATCGCAGTTTGAACACGGGTGCCAACGCCCTCTTTTTCCAAGAAATCTTGAAGAGCTAAACAGTTCATCACTGTTCCAAGCATTCCCATGTAGTCAGCTCGTGAGCGATCCATGCCACGCTGTGAAAGTTCGGCGCCACGGAAGTAATTTCCGCCACCAACAACAATTGCGACCTGAACGCCGCTGCGTGCTACATCTGCGATTTGTTTTGCAATATCTTGAACAACATCGGGATCAACGCCGATGCCTTTTTCTCCACCGAAAACTTCTCCAGAAAGTTTAAGGAGCACTCTCCGATACGTTCCTCTTGTACCGGGCATGAGTGCTCCTTAATCTGCTTAATATTTGGCAGTAACTTATTTGGATGTTCTAAGTCTAAGCGATCCGACCTAGTCCTTATTGACCCACGCGGAAGCGATGGAAAGCCTTAACAGCTGTTCCAGCCTCATCGAGGATCTGCTTTACAGTCTTCTTTGCATCCTTAGCGAATGACTGCTCGATCAAGGAAACTTCCTTGACGAAACCAGCCACGCGGCCTTCGATGATCTTCGTAAGAGCAGCCTCTGGCTTACCCTCTTCGCGCGCTGTGTCTTCTGCAATACGGCGCTCGTTTTCAATCAGTTCAGCAGGAACTTGTTCGCGATTAACAAACTGCGGCGCAAATGCTGCAATGTGCTGTGCGATGTCCTTGCCAACTTCAGCTGCATCCTTAACAAGCTCAACCAAAACACCAACCTGTGGTGGAAGATCTGGGCTTGTACGGTGCAAGTAAATTCCAACTG
>DAIMZE010000007.1:1518-22858 GCA_036734125.1 Candidatus Planktophila sp. | reverse complement strand
CCTGCATCAAATGCAGTTTCAATGATCATGTCCTTTGAATAGAAACCAGCAAATGGTGGAACACCTAAAATTGCAAGATAGCCAAGACCAAAGGTTATAAATGTGATTGGCATGAACTTACGAAGTGCGCCGTATCTGCGCATATTCACTTCATCATTCATTCCGTGCATCACTGAACCTGCACCCAAGAACATTCCTGCCTTAAAGAATCCGTGTGTCAGCAAGTGCATGATTGCAAATGCATAACCAACTGGACCTAATCCGGCAGCCAAAGTCATGTAACCAATTTGTGACATTGTTGAAGCAGCAAGGGCTTTCTTAATGTCATCTTTGGCGGTACCAATCAATGCACCAAACATCAAAGTAATTGCGCCAACAATTACAACCAATAGCTGGGCAGTTGGTGCTGCATCAAATACAAAGTTAGAACGAGTAATCAAGTAAACGCCTGCGGTAACCATTGTTGCAGCGTGAATAAGTGCTGAAACTGGGGTTGGTCCAGCCATCGCATCGCCAAGCCAGGCCTGCAATGGGAACTGAGCAGACTTTCCAGCCGCGGCAACCAACAGCATGATTCCCATACCGGTGAGCGCAGCTTCAGATGTGTTGTTTACCTGCTCTTGTACTCCGGCAAATGAAACAGTCCCCATAGTTGCAAAAGCGATCATGATTGCAAAGGACAATCCCATATCACCGACGCGGTTCATGACGAAAGCTTTTTTGGAAGCGGTTGCATAGGCAGGCTTTTGATTCCAGAAACCAATAAGTAGGTAAGAGGCAAGACCAACGCCTTCCCAACCAACATAAAGGCTGAGGTAGCTATCGCCAAGTACCAAAACTAACATCGCTGCAATAAAGAGGTTGAGGTAAGCAAAGAATCGGCGGCGATCTTTGTCTTCAGACATGTACGAGATTGAATAGATATGAATCAACGTACCAACACCAGTGATCAGAAGAACGAAACAGATCGATAGCTGATCAAGCAATAAGCCTGCATCAACTTTGAAATCTCCTACGCTGATCCACTCAAAAAGTTTTTGTGAAATCGGGCGTTGTTCTGTCGGGCGATCGAGCATCAACATCAACTGATACAGACCGACACCAAATGCCGACGCTGACATCGCAGTTGCAAGTAGGTGTCCCCACTTGTCTGTGCGGCGTCCACCGAGAAGAAGAAGTGCTGCACCTGCCAATGGCAGCGTAATCAAATAAATCAATGAGGTTGAAGTAGTCATTACTATCGCTTCAACAAACTAGCATCATCAACAGATGCTGATCGGCGTGATCGATAAATCGTCACGATAATTGCTAGACCTACTACTACTTCGCAAGCAGCAACAACCATCGTAAAGAAAGCCATTACTTGACCGTCTAGGTTGCCATTGATGCGTGAGAAAGTTACAAATGCCAGGTTTGCTGCGTTGAGCATGAGCTCAATACACATGAAAACAACGATTGCATTGCGGCGTACAACAACGCCAACAGCTCCGATAGTAAAGAGGAGCGCTGAGATGTAAAGGTAATTGGAGGCGTCCATTACTTCTCCTCCTCGATCTGTGTATTTACTTCTGAAAGATCAAAGCTCTTGTAATCCAACATGTCACCACGAGCTTCAAGACTTGCGTTCACTGATGTTGGAGCAGGAGTTCCATCTGGAAGAAGTGCTGGAACATCTACTGCGTTGTGGCGCGCATAAACACCAGGACCCGGAAGTCCTGCCGCGCTTGCAAGTGAAGTTCCGCGGAAACGATCAATAGAAAGTTGACGCTGAGTTGGGCGAGCCTTGGTGCGTTGAGTATGTGCAAGCACCATCGCACCCATTGCTGCAGTGATCAGCAAGGCTGAAACAACTTCAAATGGGAAAACGTAGGTTGAGAAAAGTGCCACTGCAATTCCTTCAACATTGCCATCCGCATTTGCTGCAGATAAACCAATTGCATCGCGACCTAAAGTTGCGCGTCCCAATAGTGCAACCATTAATCCACCAAAGCCAGCTGCAGCTGTGATTGCAATTGGTCGAAGGCCTGCAATTGTTTCAGTCAAAGAATCTGATGAATCAACACCAACCAACATCAAAATAAACAGGAAGAGCATCATTACTGCTCCGGTGTAAACAACTACCTGGACAATTCCAAGGAAGACCGCATCTTGTGCGATGTAGAAGATTGCCAAAACAACCATCACAAATGCCATCAAGATTGCAGAATGGACTGCTTTCTTAACTAGCAACATTCCAAGCGCTGCAATAACAGCCATTGGTCCAAGGATCCAAAACATAACCGCTTCAGGTTTAGCTGTTTGGCCAACCTCTAGAGCTAACTGCATCATGACTGAATATCCCCCGGGTTTTTAGCCTGTGATGGATGTGCACCTTTCACATCACCGTTGTAATAGTTGGTATCTGTCATTTCTGGATACATAGGGTGTGGTGGCATAAGCATTCCTTGGCGCAATGGAGCCAATAGATCCTGCTTTTCAAAGATCAACTTTGCACGAGAATCATCGGCAAGCTCGTATTCGTTTGTCATTGTTAATGCACGAGTTGGGCAAGCTTCGATACACAAACCGCAAAAAACGCAGCGCAGGTAGTTAATTTGGTACACCTTGCCGTAGCGCTCACCTGGAGACATACGATTTTCTTCGGTGTTGCTTTCACCTTCAACATAAATCGCATCTGCTGGACATGCCCACGCACAGAGTTCGCAACCAATGCACTTTTCTAAACCATCTGGGTGACGGTTAAGTTGGTGACGACCATGGAAGCGCTCTTCAGTTGGTGCTTTAACTTCTGGATATTCAACGGTCAAAGGCTTCTTGAAGATCGTTGAGAAAGTAACCCAAAATCCCTTCATGTGGCCTAAGAAGCCAACTGAAGGAGTTTGTTCTACTTCATAAAATTCAACATCGTTAATTCCAAGATCCTTTGGCTTTAACGGTTCGAGGTTTTCAGCCACGGTCGCCTCCTGTGCTCTTTGAGACATTAATAGTTGAAACCTCCATAGGTAATGAAGGAACAGCAAATGAAGGCGCAGCTTTATTGTCGCCATCGGCAACAGCTGCTTCCTTTTTCTTCTTTGAGTTTTCAAAACCAATATTGACCGCCATGATCAGAACCACGACGGTGCTTGCAAATGCGATTACTACTGAACGTGGAGCTCCCTGTAGTGAAAGAACACGCAAAGTTGCAACTACCAAGATCCATAGGATTGAAATTGGAATCAAAACCTTCCAACCAAACTGCATGAACTGGTCGTAACGAAGACGAGGAAGAGTTCCACGTAGCCAAACGAATACGAAGAAGAAAGTAATTACCTTGGCAAAGAACCACACCGCGGTAAACCAGCCACCAAGCCAGGCTTCAGTAAAGCCCAGTCCCGGAGGCGCTTTGTAGCCACCTAAGAACAAGGTGGTTGCAAGGGCAGATACAGCAACAATGTTGATGTATTCGGCAAGGAAGAAGAGTGCAAATTTCAGTGATGAGTATTCAGTGTGGAAACCACCAACGAGCTCACCTTCGGCTTCTGCAAGGTCAAAAGGTGCGCGGTTAGTTTCGCCAACCATTGAAATCGCATAGATCGCAAATGATGGGAAGAGAACTACCGCATACCACCAAGAAGATTGAGCAGCGACGATTTCTGATGTTGACATCGAACCTGCATAGATAAAGACGGCAACGAGTGAAAGTCCCATAGCAATTTCATATGAAATAACTTGTGCACTAGAACGTAAACCACCGAGCAATGGATATGTTGATCCAGAAGACCATCCAGCTAAAACAATTCCGTAAACACCAACTGATGCAACCGCCAAAATGTAAAGAACTCCGACCGGCAAATCAGTTAACTGCATTGCAGTCTGCTTACCAAACAAATTCACTTCGCCAGTAATTGGAATTACTGCAAATGCCATAAATGCTGTTGTTGCGCTGATGATTGGTGCGATAACAAAAACAATCTTGTCTGCGGCTGTCGGAATAATGTCTTCCTTAAGCGCAAGCTTTACTCCGTCAGCCAAAGATTGAATCAAACCAAATGGTCCAACACGGTTTGGTCCTGGGCGTTGTTGCATGCGACCAACAAGACGTCGTTCTCCCCAAACCGCCATCAACGTCAGTACTACGCAGCCTGCAAAAACCAGTAGCGCTTTGACGAGAATGAGCCAGCCTGGATCTGCTGCAATTAGTTGTGCATTTGTCATGCCTTCACCACCGTAACTACTGCGCCATGTGCGACGCCTAGGTTTACTAACAATTGAGAACCGCGTGAGTTACGAGGTGCCCAGACCGCATCATCATGAATGTTTTCGACCAGCGCAGAAAGGGTTACAGAGCCTTGCGCAGTTGAAATCTTTAGTTGATCGCCATCGACTACACCCATTGCTTGCGCACGCTTTGGTGAAATAACCGCCACTGTTCTGCGAGCAGTACCAGCAAGGTGTTCTTCACCTTCTTGCAAAGTTCCAAGATCTAGCAAGCGACGCCAAGAAGTAATCAAAGCTTGATCGTTGTTAAGCGCTGGTTGTGATTGCGGTGCAACCTTATTGAAGTGTGCACGAGCGCCATCCCAAGTACCAAGAGAAGCAATCTCTTTCGCTGCTGCAGTAACTGTTCCAAGATTGAGAGAGATTCCCATTTCTTCGGCGATCATGGAAAGAATTCTTAAATCGCTGCGATTGAGTGAATCGGCAACCGCTGCATCAAATGAACGTGGGCGACCTTCCCAGTTAAGGAACGAGCCAGACTTTTCAGTAACTGCTGCAACTGGCAGAACTACATTTGCGCGAGCTGTTACTGCGCTCGGTGCAATTTCAAGAGAAACCACAAATGCTTTATCAAGAGCTGCAAGTGCAGCTTGGCTGTTGTCGCCATCTAGTGGATCAACTGCTCCAACTAATAACGCACCAATCTGTCCAGCATTTACTGCTTCAATAATTTGATGTGTTGAACGACCGATTTCGGCAGGAATTGATTCGGTATTCCACACTGCTGCGATATCTACACGCGCTGCTGCATCAGTGACTGGGCGACCACCAGGCAAAAGATTTCCAATTGCACCAGCTTCGATCGCACCACGCTCACCTGCACGACGTGGAATCCAAGCAAGTTTTGCACCTGTTGCATCTGCAAGAGCGGCAACGGCACTGAGTGCTCCCGCACTCTCTGCAGCACGTTCACCAACAAGGATCACTGACTTATCAGTCAGTTTTTGACTAGCAATTGCTGCTGCTTCTTGTCCCGGAGCAACCTTTACAAACTCAGCCTTTAACTTGTCTACCGCAATAGATTCCTTTGAACCGATTGAAACAACCTTCAAAGCACGCTTGCGGAACTGCTTATTGATGCGCAAGAAAACAATTGGTGATTCTTCTTCTGGCTCAAAGCCGACTAGAAGAATTTGATCAGCCTTATCAATATCGCGGTAAGTAGTTGATGAACCAACTACACGTGCTGCAATGAATTCGCGTTCTTCATCGGATGAAAGACGTGAACGGAAATCAATATCATTTGTGCCAAGAGCAACACGTGCAAACTTGCTGTAACCATATGCATCTTCATGAGTTGCGCGGCCACCAACAAGAACTGCAGCCTTGGCAGACTTAAGTCCTTCGGCAGCAACTGCTAGCGCTTCTGGCCATGATGCTTCAACTAGTTCACCTGAAGCGTTACGAATCATTGGATTCTTAAGGCGATCAACCGCAGTTACATACTTAAATGCCCAACGACCCTTATCGCAGTTCCACTCTTCGTTAACTGATGCATCTTCTCCAGCTAGGCGACGCAAAGTCTTTCCGCGGCGAACATCGGTGCGCATATCGCAACCAGATGCACAGTGCTCACATGCAGATGGAGTTGAAACCAAATCAAATGGGCGTGCACGGAAACGGTATGCCGCGCCAGTAAGTGCTCCTACTGGACAGATCTGAACTGTGTTTCCAGAAAAGTATGACTCGAATGGTTGGTTCTCGTAGATACCAACTTGTTGCAATGCACCGCGCTCATTCAAAGTGATGAATGGATCGCTAGCAATCTGCTCAGAAAAACGTGTACAGCGTGCACACAGAACGCAACGCTCGCGATCAAGAAGTACCTGTGAAGAAATATTGATTGGCTTTTCAAATGTGCGCTTAACACCTTCAAAACGTGATGCGCCTTGACCATTGCTCATTGCCTGGTTTTGCAGTGGGCACTCGCCACCCTTGTCACATACTGGGCAATCAAGTGGGTGGTTTACAAGCAATAGCTCCATAACTCCACGCTGGGCTTTTTCAGCGACAGGTGAGGTTAATTGCGTCTTTACGATCATTCCTGTTTCAACAGGAATTGTGCAAGAGGCCTGTGGCTTTGGAAAAGCGCGACCATTAATTTCGATATCAACTAAACACTGACGACATGCACCAACTGGATCAAGAAGTGGGTGATCACAAAAACGTGGAATCTGAATACCAAGTTGTTCTGCAGCACGAATTACAAGTGTTCCCTTTGGAACAGTAACTTCGAAACCGTCGATTACTACGGTAATCATCTCTGAAACTTCAGTACTCACTTATGCACCTGCCCCAACAAATAGTGTTGATGCAACTGGATCAAATGGGCATGAACCATTTGTTACGTGTGCAATGTATTCGTCGCGGAAATACTCAATTGAAGATGTAATTGGGCTTGTTGCACCATCACCAAGTGCGCAGAATGAACGGCCCATGATGTTGTCACAAAGATCAAGCAACTTGGCAAGATCTGCTTCTGTTCCCTTGCCTTCTTCAAGATCACGAAGGATCTGTACCAACCACCAAGTACCTTCACGGCAAGGTGTGCACTTTCCACATGATTCGTGCTTGTAGAACTCGGTCCAACGAAGAACTGCGCGAACTACGCACGTTGTTTCATCAAAGATTTGAAGAGCTTTAGTGCCAAGCATCGAACCAGCTGCAGCAACACCTTCGTAATCCAATGGAACATCAAGGTGTGCATCTGTAAACAATGGTGTTGATGATCCGCCTGGTGTCCAGAACTTCAACTTATGTCCTGGGCGAACTCCGCCTGCAAGATCCAAAATTTCACGAAGTGTGATTCCTAGAGGTGCTTCAAACTGTCCTGGATTAACAACATGTCCTGACAATGAATACAGCGTTGTTCCCTTGCTCTTTTCAGTTCCCATTGATTGGTACCACTCGGCACCATTCATAACAATTGCTGGAACCGATGCGATTGATTCAACATTGTTTACAACTGTTGGGCGTGCATAAAGTCCTGCAATTGCAGGGAAAGGTGGGCGTAAACGAGGCTGTCCGCGGAAGCCTTCTAGTGAATCAAGAAGAGCGGTTTCTTCACCACAAATGTAGGCACCTGCTCCAACGTGCAAAACAACATCGATTCCATTTCCAAGAATTCCCGCTGCATATGCATCAGCAATTGCTTGATTCATGCGACGAGCAACGTGCGTCACTTCACCGCGAATATAAATAAATGCATGCTTCGCACGGATTGCGTGACAAGCAATGATGCAGCCTTCAATCAAAACATGTGGATTGGCCATCAATAGAGGCATGTCCTTGCATGTTCCTGGCTCTGATTCATCAGCATTAACAACTAAGTAGTGATCCTTGTTATCGCCTTGTGGAATAAATCCCCACTTCATGCCTGTTGGGAAACCTGCACCACCACGACCGCGAAGTCCTGAATCCTTAACAAGTTGAATAACTGCATCTGGATCCATCTTTAAAGCTTTTTCAGCAGCCTTGTAACCACCATGACGCTTGTAACCTTCTAGGGTAAAGGAATCCTTTTCATCCCAGTGTGCAGATAAAACTGGAGCTAGCTTTGTCATTACTTGCCCTCTTTCGAAAGTTTCAAACCAAGCAATGTTGGCTCGCCTGCTTGAACACCTTCGTGTGCAAGTCCATCATTTAATCCAGCAAGAACAGCTGAAGCTTCTTTATAAGTAACCAAACGACTTGGTCCACGTGTTGGTGGCTTTGGATTACCTGCGCGCATTGAATCAACTAACTCTTTTGCAGACTCAACTGTCTGGTTATCGTAGAACTCCCAGTTAGCCATAACAACTGGTGCGTAATCACATGCAGCGTTGCATTCGATGTGTTCCAAGGAAACTTTTCCATCAGCTGTGACTTCATCATTACCAATTCCAAGATGATCCTTGAGGGACGCGAAGATCGCATCTCCGCCCATGATCGCGCACAAAGTATTTGTGCACACACCTACGTGGTATTCACCTACCGGAGTTGGCTTGTACTGGGTGTAAAAGGTAGATACAGCAGTGACTTCAGCGGCCTCTAGATCTAGCAGCTGTGCAATCACTTCGATGCCTTCATTTGTTACATACCCAGCCTTTGCTTGAACAAAGTGAAGCAAAGGCATGATTGCAGAACGAGAACGTGGATAACGCTTGATGATCGAATCCATGGTTGAAAGATCTTCAGATGAAAATGCCATTAGCGATCAACGCCTCCCATAACTGGATCGATCGAAGCTACTGCGCCAATAATGTCAGCGACCATTCCGCCTTCACTCATTGCAGCTGTTGCTTGCAAGTTATTAAATGATGGCTCACGGAAGTGAACGCGGTATGGCTTTGTTCCACCATCTGAAACAACTGAAGCCCCAAGTTCTCCGCGAGGAGATTCGATTGCAACATATGCCTGACCAGCAGGAACATGGAAACCTTCTGTAACAAGTTTGAAGTGGTGAATCAATGATTCCATCGATGTGCCCATGATCTGGCGGATGTGATCAAGTGAGTTACCAAGTCCGTCGCCACCCAATGCAAGTTGTGCAGGCCAAGCAATCTTCTTATCTGCAACCATTACTGGTGCACCTTCAAGCTTTTCTAGCTTGTCGACACATTGTTCAACAATGCGAAGTGATTGCTCTAGCTCGTTCATACGAATCAAGAAGCGACCGTAAACATCGCAAGTATCAGCGGTAACAACATCAAAGTTGTAGTTTTCATAACCACAGTAAGGCTGCAACTTACGAAGATCCCACGGCATTCCAGTTGCACGAAGAACTGGACCGGTGATGCCAAGAGTTGTACAACCTGCAAGATCTAAGTAACCAATTCCTTGTGTGCGCTTCATCCAAATTGAGTTACCAATAAGAAGTGTTGCGTTGTCCTTAAAGTTCTTGCGCATCAACTTAACGCCATCGCGAATCTTTGTTAAAGCACCCTCTGGCAGATCCTGTGCGACTCCACCTGGACGGATGTACGCCATGTTCATACGAAGCCCAGTAATCATTTCGAAGATCTCTAAAACAGTTTCGCGGTCACGGAAAGCAAAGAACATAGGGCCCATAGCGCCTAGTTCTAGGGCTCCTGTGCCCAGTGCAACCATGTGTGAAGAAATACGGTTGAGCTCCATCATCATTACGCGAATTACAGATGCGCGCTCTGGAACATCATTGGTGATTCCCAAAAGCTTTTCAACTGCAAGACAGTAAGCAGTTTCGTTGTGCAAAGGTCCTAGGTAATCCATTCGAGTTACAAATGTTGTTCCCTGAGTCCAGCTGCGGTATTCCATGTTCTTTTCAATACCTGTGTGTAGGTATCCAATTCCACAACGAGCTTCGGTAATTGTTTCGCCTTCTAGTTCTAGAACTAGACGAAGAACACCGTGCGTTGAAGGATGCTGAGGTCCCATGTTGACGACAACGCGCTCTTCTTTAGCTGCACCAATCTCTTGAACAAGTGCATCCCAATCTCCGCCAGTAACAGAGAAAACTTTTCCTTCAGTTGTATCGCGCGAAGGTGCGTATGGATCAAAAGTTGTCACTTGTAGCTCCTTCTTTCACTAGGAGGTGGCGTCGTAGCGCCCTTGTACTCAACAGCGATTCCGCCCAATGAGTAATCCTTACGTTGTGGGTGACCTTCCCAGTCATCTGGCATCAAGATGCGAGTTAGACCTGGGTGACCATCAAAAATAATTCCGAACATGTCATACGTCTCGCGCTCGTGCCAGTTGTTACCAGCCCAAACTTCAACCACAGATGGAATATGTGAATCTGCATCTGGAACAGAAACCTCTAAACGGATGCGCTGATTCTTTGTCATCGAAAGCAATGGGTATACAGCATGCATTTCGCGACCAGTTTGTTCTGGGTAATGGACGCCATTAACACCCATGCACATTTCAAACTTCAATTTGTCGCGAAGAATAAAAGCAACTTCAACTAACTTTTCGCGCTTTACATGAAGAGTTAATTCGCCGCGATCAACAACTACTCGTTCGATTGCATCTGAAAAATCGGGATAAGCGCGCTCAAGATCATCAGCTACCTCATCAAAATATGAGCCATACGGACGCTCAGAAGAGCCAAAATTAGCGGCTTGGCGAACTAATCCGCCGTACCCTGATGTATCTCCTGTGCCTTTTGCACCAAACATTCCGTCAGTCATTACGCAAGCAAACCCTTCATTTCATGGGTTGGCTTTGCATTCATTGCAGCAAGTTCAACTTCCTTAATAACCTGTGCGCGGTTTGCACCAAGCTTTGTGTCACTGATTTGTTCATGCAATTTCAAGATTGCATCAAGCAACATTTCAGGACGTGGTGGACAACCTGGCAAGTAAATATCAACTGGAACAACGTGATCTACGCCTTGCACAATTGCGTAATTGTTAAACATTCCGCCTGAAGATGCACAAGCACCCATGGCAATAACCCACTTTGGTGCCGACATTTGATCGTAAATCTGACGCAAAACTGGAGCCATCTTGTTTGAAACGCGACCAGCAACGATCATCAAATCTGCCTGGCGTGGGGATGCGCGGAAAACTTCTCCACCAAATCGAGCGATGTCGTACTTCGCCGCTGAACCAACAGCCATCATTTCAATTGCACAACATGCAAGACCAAATGTTGCTGGCCACAGCGAGTTTTTGCGCATGTAACCTGCAAGTTTTTCAACTGAGGTTAGAACAAACCCACTAGGGATTTTCTCTTCAAGACCCATTTTTTAGTCCCATTCCAATCCGCCGCGGCGCCAAACATATGCAAATGCAACAAAGACAGTTGCGATAAAGATCGCCATTTCAACCAAACCAAACAAACCAAGAGAATCAAAAGCAACCGCCCATGGATACAAGAAGACGATTTCAATATCAAAAATGATGAACAACATCGCAGTTAAGAAGTACTTAACTGGGAAACGACCACCTTCTGCAGCTTGTGGAGAAGGCTCGATTCCGCATTCATAAGCATCTAACTTGGCCCGGTTGTAACGCTTTGGACCTGCGAGCGCACCGGCGACGACCGAGAAAGCTGCGAAGCCGAAGCCGATCGCACCGATCACCAAGATTGGAATGTATGGATTGGATGTCACGGTCGAAATCCTAAGGTCGAAAGGCGTATGCCTGTGACCGCTAGCCCTTAATCCCGCTGTGAACTGCAACAACACCGAAGGTCAGGTTTTTCCAGGTGACCCCAGTCCAGCCCGCCTTTTCCATTCGAGCCGCCAGGGCCGCTTGATCGGGCCAGGCTCTGATCGATTCCGCCAAATAGATATAGGCATCTGGGTTGGAACTAGTCCGCTTGGCGATCATCGGCAGCAGTTTCATTAGGTATTCGGTATAAATGGTGCGAAACGGGCGCCAGGTTGGGTGGCTGAACTCAACTACGACCATTCGGCCCCCTGGCTTTGTGACCCGTCGGGCCTCGGCCAACGCCTTATCAAAATCTGCGGTGTTTCGAAGGCCATAGGAAATGGTGACGACATCAAATCTGTCCGCCTCAAAGGGCAGGTTCAGGGCATCGGCCTTGGAGAAGTTCAGGTACGGGCGAGCTTTTCGACCCTGCGCCAGCATTCCTTCGCTGAAATCGGTGGCAAAAACGGTGGCCCCTGCCTTAAAGAGTGGTTCAGAGGATGAGCCTGGGCCAGCTGCCAGATCCAAAATCACCATGCCAGGTGCTGGAGCGATGATCTTTGTCGCCGCTTTGCGCCAAGCCTTGGTTCGGCCCAAACTCAAAAGATCGTTGACGAGGTCATACCGCTTGGCGACGCCATCAAACATAGCCGCGACTTCATCGGGATCCTTGTTCAAATTAGCGCGGGACATGCGCATATTCTCCCTTGAAGTAGGCTCATCCACAACTCAGCGCCACAACAACACAGGCTCGATTTAGAGGAGAGTTCTTCCCCAATGGTTCAACTGGTTCCAGTCACAACGACCCGCCTTGGCGAGCATTTGCCGTTGTTGGATTTACTTCCAGATACCCAACCTCTTGCATGGGTGCGCAGTGGTGAAGGTTTAGTTGGTTGGGGAACGTATGCAACAACAACAGTTAGTGGCCCCCATAGATTTGCTGATGCACGACATTGGTGGCAAAAGCAGTTAGAAAAATTGACGATTAATAACACAGTGCACGGAAGTGGCACAGGACCGGTTTTGTTTGCGTCTTTTTCATTTGCACCTGACGATGTTTCGGTTCTGGTTATTCCTCAAGTAGTTGTTGGAACAAAGAGCGGCAAATCGTGGATTACTTGGATCGGTTCAGATTCGCAACCAGATTTGAAAACAGAGCCAGATCATTTCTCTAATGGTGAAATCAAATGGAAAGATGAGCCGCAGGCAAATGATTTATGGAAATCCAAAGTCGCTACCGCAGTTTCAAGAATTCAAAAAGGTGATTTAGACAAAGTTGTACTTGCCCGTGATATGACCGCTACATCTAGCAAGGCTATTGATCCGCGTTCTATTTTGAACAAACTTGCACTGGAGTATCCAACGACTTGGAAGTTTTCAATCTCTGGCTTGGTTGGCGCAACTCCTGAGCTATTGCTGCGCCTTTCACGTGGAATGGTTACATCACGTGTACTTGCCGGAACAATTAGTAAAACCGGAGATGATGCTAAAGATCTTGCTTTGGCAGGCTCGCTTGCCCGGTCTTCCAAAGACCTTGCAGAACATGAATATGCGGTGCGATCTGTTGCTGATGCCATCGAACCATTTTGTTCCTCAACAAACGTTCCAGAATCACCATATGTTCTACACCTTGCAAATGTCATGCACTTAGCAACGGATGTAACTGGTGCTTTGGTTGAAACGCTTTCGCATGTTGATGCTTTTACAATCCTTGAACAACTTCATCCATCAGCGGCTGTTTGTGGAACTCCACGCCCACAAGCTGCACAGTTGATCGCTGAAATAGAGGGAATGCCCAGAGGTCGCTATGCGGGGCCAGTTGGTTGGATAGATGCTGCCGGTGATGGTGAACTTGGAATCGCACTGCGTTGCGGGCAGATAAACGGGGATTCGATTCGAATTTTTGCTGGCTGCGGAATCGTAGATGGTTCAGATCCTGAAGTTGAACTGGCTGAAACGTATGCAAAGTTTGCTCCAATGCGGAGCGCACTTACATAGAGCTGAGTCTTTAGAAGGACTTTAGCGAGTCATAAATAGCTTTTAGATTATCTGCATTACTTTCTCGATCTGGAACATCGCAGACAACAACACTAATACCTGAAATTGGTGACTTAACTTCTGCCTCTAGCTCTTTGAGAGAAGAAATCTGCTTCGCTGAAACTCCCATTGACTTAGCAATTTCTGCAGGGTTAAGTCCGTGTGGTGTTCCGAAAACAGTTTCAAAACCATGAGCGCCTCTTTGTGGCAAAGTTGAAAAGATTCCACCGCCATCATTATTGATAACAATAAATCGGCAATTTATATCTTCTTTCTGAATCAAACCTGTTAAGTCATACAGGAATGAAAGATCGCCCAGAATCGCAACTGTTGCTTTATGTGAAAGTGCAATGCCAAGGGCGGTAGAGATGTTTCCATCAATGCCAGCTAAACCTCGGTTGGCATAAGTAACTACCCCACCACGTGGAACGGCAAAACCTTCAAGGTCCCGAATTGGTCTAGATGATGAAACAAACAGTGCGGTTTCATTAGGGATCGATGCGGCAATTGTGCGGGCAATAACCGCTTCATTCCACCCATCCAGAGTTGCGACCAGTTTTTTGGTTCGCTCAGAAACTTTGTTCCAGGTAGCGATCCAATCATCGGATTGAATGACACCTTGTAAATCAGGAAGCGATGTGAAAACACGATCGGCCTGGCGATCGGTATCAACTGTTGCTGTTCGGGGATCTACGACATATTGGATAGGGCTTGATTTAATAAATGCATTTATTGAACGAGAAAGCGTGGTTCTACCAATTACTAAAACAGATTGTGGAATCAAGGTGCTTCTAATTTCTTGAGAAGTTAAGAAAATAGATGCGTGCGCGATTGCATCAGGAAATGACAAAGGGTCTTCGGTAATGACGGGCCAGCCAAGAGTTTTTGTGAATTTGGTGATTTCTTCGACTGTTAAGCCACCACGATCGTGACCGATTACTACTACACCTCGTGCGCCTACTAAGCGCAAGGTTGCTGATTTAGCTCGAGTCACAAAACTCTTTGGTGCTACAACAATTTCAGATAGCCAGTCCGCTGAATCATCAGGCAGTAATGGTTCATCAAATTGAAGATTTAAATGAACTGGCCCCGTTCTCAAACTATCGAGCGGTAATTCCATCGGATAAACAGGCCCATCAACATCTGCAAAATATCTGACCGCTTTGCCAAAAATACGAGCCTGCTCGGTTGTTTGGTTTGCACCTGTTCTGCGCAACATTGCTGGTCGATCTGCGGTTAACACCAACAGCGGTGTATTTGTGTGATGAGCTTCTAGAACTGCTGGGTGATAGTTAGCCACTGCTGTTCCGCTCGTGCAGACAACTGCAACGGGACGGCCAGTTGCCTTAATGATTCCTAAAGCAAAGAAAGCTGCGGTGCGCTCATCAATGCGCACATGCACGGTGATTAACTTTTGTTCGGCGGCGGCAAAAAAGGCCAGTGATAAAGGTGCGTTACGCGATCCAGGTGAAATCACAACATCTGTGATTCCTGATTCAATAATTTGGCGTACAACGACGCGGGCTAGTGAAGTTGAGTTATTCACTGTAAAAACTCCGCGGTTCTCATAATCCGATTCTTCCACCATTCGAAGCGATCTGATGCCACATCTAATCCCGCTAATTGTGGTTCAAACTCCGTAATTTCGATCTTTCCATCAACAATTGGCAAATGGGCTACATCTGCTGTAAGCAAAGATCCGGTACCAAGACCGCAATCAAAGTTCATTTCTTCAAAGGATGCAGCAAGAGTTAAACCGTAATTGATTCCGACGGCGCTTTCGAGTGCACTTGAAACAACAACAGGCAAGTTGTGATGCTTTGCAAGAGCGTGTACACGCTTGATCCCACCCAAAGGTTGAACTTTGAGCATCAGATAATCAATTGCACCTGTCAAATCAATTGCAAAAGGATCTGCGGCTTTGCGAAGAACTTCGTCCCCAACAATCTTTACTGAAGTTCTACTTTTTAATTCACGTAACTCTTCAATAGTTGCACATGGTTGCTCTACATACTCGATGTGACCAACTGCAGATAAGAAAGCTTCTGCTTGATCAACACTCCACAATCCATTGACATCAATTCGTATCTTCGCCTGCGGTTGCAAATTGCGAATGATATTAACTCGCGCCAAATCTTCGGCCAAGTCATTGCCTACTTTTACTTTAAAAGAAGTAACTCCCGGAAATGAATCAACAACTCTTTTCAGATCAGCTGGCTCATTAAGTGCTGGAATAGTTCCGTTTATGGCTACCGATGTGCGATAAAGCTTAGGTTTTGGAGTTGTGGCCGCCTCTATTGCACTTGCTAACCAAGGTGCTGATTCGGCATCGTCGTACTCCAGAAATGGAGAAAACTCCCCCCATCCATGTGGACCTTTAATGAGAGCAACTTCACGAACAGTTATGCCACGAAATTTAGTTTTCATTGGCAGCGCAATTACGCGCAAAGTGTCCAGAAGTTGTTGATCCATAAATTAGGGGCGCTTAGGAAATTTTCCGAAGTCAGGCTTTCGCTTTTGTTGATACGCATCGCGACCTTCTTGACCTTCTTCTGTCATGTAAAACAAAAGCGTTGCATCGCCAGCAAGTTGCTGAACTCCAGCTAAACCATCGGTAGCAGCGTTCAAACTAGCCTTGAGCAAACGTAGCGCCATTGGTGAGTTGCGTAGCATCTCACGACACCATGAAACAGTTTCCGCTTCTAGTTCGGCAACTGGAACAACTGTGTTTACTAATCCCATATCTAAAGCTTCTTGCGCACTGTATTCGCGGGTCATAAACCAAATCTCGCGTGCCTTCTTTTGTCCAACATGTTCGGCTAGCAATCCAGCTCCGTAGCCTCCATCAAAAGATCCGACCATTGGACCTGTCTGACCAAACTTTGCATTGTCTGCGGCAACAGTTAAGTCGCACACCACATGAAGCACATGCCCACCACCAATTGCCCAGCCTGCAACCATTGCAACAATTGGTTTAGGCGTGCGACGGATTTGTACTTGAAGATCTAAAACATTGAGGCGGCCAATACCTTTTTTCGCCAACTTGTCTTCGCCCAAATATCCGTCATCTCCACGAACACTGATGTCGCCACCAGAACAAAATGCTTCGGTACCTTCACCGGTAAAAATAATGACGCCGACTTCTTCATTATCGCGAGCCAAATTAAAAGCTTCGATTAATTCGATAATGGTTTGCGGGCGAAATGCGTTACGAACCTGTGGTCGGTTAATAGTGATCTTGGCAATTCCATCGCCCATTTGATATCTGATATCTACGAAATCTTCTCCGCCGGGTGCAGTCACCCATTGTGGAATCTCACGGCTACCAAATTCGCGCTTGATCGGCTTGCTCACATTTCCTCCATCGTCGTTGCTAGCGATAGCCTACGACGGCAATGGATAACTCGTCACAACGAAAAATTCTGCGGGTCAGCCCTGCATGCGAAACTCCGCTTTTAGCGAGGGACATCACAGCGGCTCTCGCAGGCAATG
Source organism: Candidatus Planktophila sp. (assembly GCA_036734125.1). Classification (GTDB taxonomy): domain Bacteria; phylum Actinomycetota; class Actinomycetes; order Nanopelagicales; family Nanopelagicaceae; genus Planktophila. The sequence goes on along the minus strand of DAIMZE010000007.1, from coordinate 5,954 downwards.
GCCCCACCCTTGGATTTGGTGAGGTCAGTTCAGAGTTTGGCCCTTCGCAAGCCGCTGTTGTTATTGGCACATCGGGCACAACCGGTGCACCTAAAGAAATCTTTTTATCTTCGCATGCTTTAGTCGCATCAGCACGCGCATCTAACGCCTTTGTCGGAGCAAAACTTGGTGACACCTGGTCGCTGCTATTGCCGTTAACTCATGTAGCTGCGGTCAATGTTTTTGTTCGAGCTTTTGAATTAGGAACAATTCCTGTTGATCTTCGCAATCATTCAGGTGAATATCCACGAGTTAACTTCACTGCAATTGTTCCAACACAACTTTTCCGTGCGCTCAATGGAGATGAACAGTTACTGAAACATTTACAAGGAGCTCAAAAAGTTTTGGTTGGGGGCGCGGCACTTTCAAGCGCAATTCGAAATCAAGCAACTGCTGCCGGAATTAATGTTGTTACTACCTATGGAATGAGTGAAACTTCAGGTGGCTGTGTTTACAATGGCGAAATTCTTGAAGGAGCCGAAGTCGAAGTACGTGGTGGTTCTATATTTATTCGTGGAAGTGTGCTTGCCTTGAATCTTGCACTGTCTGATGGCTGGTTTGAAACAAATGACTTGGGCGAGTTTGTTGATGAGAAACTTGTTGTCATTGGTCGATCAGATGATGTGATTATTTCCGGAGGCGAAAATCTCTCGCTCAATAGTGTCGAGAATATTCTTAGCCAGAGCTTTCCTGATACCCAGTTCGCGGCATTTTCAGTTGAAGATCCACAATGGGGACAAACTTTACATATTGCTGTTGTTGGTGAAGCAGATAGTGGCAGCATTAGCTCAATGCTGGAAGAAAAAGTTGGAGCTTTCGCAAAACCAAAAGGTATTCATTCACTGAACTCGCTACCCTTGCTCGGTATTGGAAAAGTTGATCGCAAGAGATTGGCACAAGAAATACCAAATGAATAAGTGGATACTCGGCGCACGCCCTCGCACGCTTCCTGCTGCAATCGCACCAGTCGTAGTTGCCTCCGCCCTTGCGGGTGCTGATTTCAATTGGTTTCGTGCTGCCTTAGCTTTAAAGGTGGCGGTATGGCTTCAAATAGGCGTGAACTTTGCCAACGATTACAGCGATGGAGTTAAGGGAACAGATGCTGATCGCGTTGGACCTATTCGCTTAGTCGCCAGCGGTATGGCTTCAGCTAAATCTGTAAAAGCTGCAGCTTTCATTTCCTTTGCAATCGCAAGCGTTGCGGGTACTTGGCTAGCGTTCCTAACTTCTCCATTACTTATTCTCGTTGGAGTCATCTCTATCGCAGCTGCTTGGGGATACACCGGCGGCAAGAATCCGTACGGTTACAAAGGCTTGGGCGAGATTTCAGTTTTTCTCTTCTTCGGTGTCATCGCAACAATGGGTTCTTACTACGCACAAACCGAACAAATCACGCTCTTGAGTTTTATTGTCTCTGTTCCTATGGGCGCACTGTCATGTGCGATTCTTGCAATCAACAATCTTCGCGACAGACCAAAAGATGCACTAGTTGGAAAGTTAACCCTTGCCGTCCGCATCGGTGATCGTAAAGCTCGACTTATGTATGTGGGCCTTCTCATCCTCGCTCACATCGCTGCCGTCGCGACATTGATTCCAACGGCGCTTCTTACCTTGTTAATCCTGCCAATGAGCTTCTCAATTTCAAGACAAGTTTTAAGCGGTATTTCAGGTAAGGATCTCATTCCGGTTCTGGGTAAAACCGGCAAACTACAAATGTTTTTTGCCATCTTGCTTGCGGTGGGCTTAGGGATACAATAAGAACATGTCCAGAGTCATCCCGCTAATTTTGGTGTTTGGATTAACTATCTATGCGCTGATTGATTGCGCACGTGCTGATGAATCGCAGATTAAGAACTTGCCGAAGTGGGGCTGGCTTTTAATTATCATTCTCTTGGGGCCAGCGTTGTTTGCTATTGGTCCAATTTCTTATTTAGTTGCTGGTCGAAACAAACCAAAGCGAGGTAAAGGGCCAAAGCGCCGCATACTTCCGCCAGATGATGATCCAGATTTCTTAAGGAAGCTCTAGAGCCCCGAATACGTGTGCTTTCCGGTTCCCCAGATATTTACATAAACATAGTTAAACAAGAATGTTGAGCCGGCAAACAGGCATAACCATGCTGCTCGTCGACCACGCCACCCAATAGTTACACGGGCGTGTAAATACGCCGCATATGCAACCCAGGTAATGAATGCCCACGTTTCTTTTGGATCCCAACCCCAGTAACGCCCCCAAGCACTTTCTGCCCAAATCGCACCTGCGATGACTGAAAAAGTCCAGAGCGGAAATACAAATGCAACCAGGCGATAAGACAATAAATCTAGTGTCTCTAAGTCTGGTAAACGTTTAGCCCATGGTGTTCGCTCGCCTTTTTTCTCCATGCGATCTAAATACAAGTATGCAGATGCGATTACATTTGAAAGTAAGAACACTCCACCAGAAATAATCGCAGTTGATACGTGAATCACTAGCCATTCAGACTTCAGCGCTGGAACTAATGGAGCACTTGGAACATATAAAACCGTGATGGCAGTACCAATAGTTAAAAGCACAGAGACAGAAACTAAAAGACCTAACCAACGCAGGTCATACTTTCGAAGCGCTAGAAGATAAGCACCAGAGAAAGCTAACGCACCAGTGATTGAAAACTCGTACATATTTCCCCAAGGAACTCTGCCCGCAGAAATTCCACGTGCAATTACTCCCGCAAACAAAAGCAAGAAACCAAGGATCATCAATGCGGTTGCAATTCGAGCAACTTTTTCAGTGCGTTTGTAATCCAAGGTTGAATTCTTGTCAGCTGGAACCTTTACCGCCCAAGCTGTTTCAATCAAGTGCGCAAGAAAAGAGATTGCATAGACAGCCATAGCTGAATACACCAAGTAGTTTGATGCAAAAGCCCACGAACGTGACATCTATTTCTCTCCCTTTAACATTTTTACAAAACCTTGCATTTCAACTTCTAAGCCCGGAGCTGCATTCTTTGCCAATCCCGCAACTTCGACCTGATCTCCTACGCGAATCCAAATGCGTCGTCTGCGAGTAAACAGCGACGCTAATAACCCGAGGATCGCAACAATACCTCCAAGTAATGCAAGGTGCTTTCCGGGATCTGCCACAAAGTTCAGGTTCACCCATTGCACATAACCTTCAAAAGTTATTGATCCACCTTCATATGCAAAGCTTTCACCAGGCTTTAGCCCCTTTAGCCCAATCTGCGTCATATCAGTTGTATCAATTCGATAGACAGATTGAGGAATTCCTGAGTCCAAACCTAAATCACCGCTCCATACAGACAATAGCAATCGAGGATTAAGTGCTTTAGGAAATGCACTTGCTCCACCATTTGATCCATCGCGCACATATGTTGGAAGGAAAGATCCTAAAAACCCAATCTGCGGATCAGCATCAGGAACCTTGATCGCACCTATCGATCGAAGGTTTGCATCTTGCGGCAAGAAAGTTACTGGACCTTGAAAAGCTACATCGCCTTTTGAGTCCCGAACGGTTACAACTGGTGCATAACCATTGGCTTGCAAGTACACACGGGTTGTTCCAATAGTCATAGGGCTATTAACTTTTATTGTCTTCTTTTCAATTTGTGTAGCACCTTCTCGAAGCAAAGAAACTTCTAGTGTGTAATCTTCGGGCGCACTTGTTTCAAGGTTGTACTGCGCAACAAATTTGTCCGCCGTCACCATAAATGCTGGGATGTTTGAATCTCGAAACAACTTTCCATAGGTCAAAGTGTCGTAACTAGTTGCAGTGTTAACAAATCTTTCTCCGACATTAACAATTGCTTCCCCGCGCATTCCAAAGAGTGAACTAAAACTGATTCCTAACAGGATCAAAACAAGAGCTAAGTGAAAGAATAGATTTCCCGTCTCGCGAGTAAAGCCTTTTTCGGCAGAAATAGAACCATTGGCTTCTAGGACTCTGAACCGCTTTGACTTAAACCAAGCTCTCGCCAATTCAAGTTCATTGCCTTGTGGGCTCCACGATTCATGATGTTCCAAGCGAGCTAAATTCTTAGGTGTAGCAGGTGGCAAAGCACGTGCGGCTTTAAAGTGTTCGATAGTTCGCGGAAGCACGCAGCCAATGAGTGAAATAAAAAGCAAGATATAGATTGCACTAAACCAAGGCGATCCATAAACATCAAACAGATAAAAACGATCCATCCAGCGCGCTGCATCTGGAGAATCCTTAAAGTATTGCCCTACCTGGAGTGGGTTTTGAGTTCTTTGAGGGACAAGAGATCCCGGAATTGCCGCGATTCCCACCAAAAGCAGCAGAATCAAAGCTGTACGCATACTTGTTAACTGTCTCCACGCGAAGCGCAGCAAGCCAACATTATCTAGTTCAGGAATTTGAGTTTGCTGGCTCATTAGATCACCGGAAT
>DAIMZE010000007.1:0-1418 GCA_036734125.1 Candidatus Planktophila sp. | reverse complement strand
CCTTTAAAACCAAGCAGAATTGAGTCATCAATAACCGTTGGGTATGGAATCTTGAATCGACGTTCAAAAGCTTCAGCGTTAGCCGGATTATCTCGCGTCAGAATTCCAATGAAGGCAACATCGGTGTACTTGTTTGCCAAGGCAACCAGTGTTGGAGCTTCTGCTCTACAAGGAGAACACCACGATGCCCAGACATTAACTACGGCAACTCTGTCTTTTTGGTAAGTGTAATTTTCACCTGACAAGGTCATTCCGGTAATTGCAGGAGCGATTTTACGATCTGAAATTTTGATGTAAGTAGTTGAACCATCACCAGAGACAAAACTCTCTTCAGAGGTTGAACTACCGCCGCCGCCACATGCTGTTAATGCACATGCAAGCACAATAAATGCGGCGAATTTCTTCATTACTTCGTCTCTGGCAATAAATGACGAGCAGGCTCTGAATATGAAAGTCCTGAGATCATTCCTTCATCATCGAAATGAACACTTGTCACAGAAGCCAAGGTGCACTCTCGTTTGCGTGGATCATGAAGTAAGCGACGATTTTCAATCGCACTTCTTAAGATCCAGATTGGAAGTTGGTGAGATACACAAATTGCATCTTTACCGTTGGCGGCTTTATTTGCTGCAAAGATTGCCGCAAGCATGCGCGAAATTTGCTCTTCGTATGGTTCGCCCCAAGAAGGTTTCCATGGATTCCACAAATGTTTCCAAGCAGCAGGATGACGCAAAACACCATCACCAACACCAAAAGGTTTACCTTCAAAAATGTTTGCTGCTTCTATTAAGCGCTCATCTGTTGTAATCGCAATGTTGTGTGCAGCTGCAATAGGTGCAGCGGTTTCTTGAGCACGCTGCAGGGGTGAGACATGAAGTGCTCCAAGATCTAAGCTCTTCGACCATTCGCCAATTGTCTGTGCCATCTCTTGTCCGCGCTCAGACAATCGCCAACCAGGCTGGCGTCCATACAAAATCTTGTCGGGATTGTGGACTTCTCCATGTCGAACTACATGCACCGTTGAACTCATTGGTAAAGCATAAAGCGTCCCTAAAGCACTTCTCTCGCTAAGGTAGTGACATGGCACTCACGAGCAAACGGGCTGCCTTCTTCGATGTCGATAACACGCTTATTCGCGGTTCAGTAATTTACTTCTTGGGCCGAGGTATGTATCAGCGTGGTTACTTCACCAAGAAGGATATTTCTCGATTTGTTTTAGCCAACCTGAGATTTCGCTTAACGGGCAAAGAAAACAAAGAAGAGATTCAAAGATTTCAGGACGCGGCAACAGATTTCATTGGCGGCCACAACGTCAAAGATATCGAAGCAATTGCTCAAGAAATTTATGATGAATATGTCTCGCCAGCAATATGGCAAGGAACAATTGATATTGCTCAATCTTTAGTTGCCGAAGGTAT
>DAIMZE010000006.1:0-23053 GCA_036734125.1 Candidatus Planktophila sp. | reverse complement strand
CGATTCCATAATCAACACAACTTTGAGTAAAACGGATAGCACCAGCTAACCCATCACGATCTGTTAGCGCTAGCGCTGGCATTTCAAATTCAGCTGCGCGTTGGACTAGATCATGGGGATGCGTTGTTCCGTATTTCAACGAATACCCGCTGGCAACGTTGAGGTGAATAAAACTCATACGTTACGAATAATCCACTGACCTGTTACTTCATCACGTTCGAGTTCAAAGGTTGTTAACGCACCAATGGGTGCCGCCTCTACTCTCCAGACAGCTCGTGCTTGATCATCAGGGCGATACTTTCCATCGCTGATCCGATTCCACCAACCACCTGCTTCACACCAACGAGACAGCACCGCATGGATACGAAATCGTTTTCCTTTATAGGTGAACTCGATAGGAGTTGTTGCCCCATCGATAGTGACATCGAGGGCCGGGTTAACCTGCGTGGCTGACATTTTTGAGGAGACCTTTCAAAGCTGTGGGTATTCGAACAGATGTTCGAAAAATAGCCCTCTCCACTGACAAATGGCAAGTGCGTGAGCGTGTCGTGGTCTAAATTAGTTGAAATTTCAACTACTATTACCCAGTAAGTTCACAATCAACCAATATTTCAAGGAGTCTCAATGGACATCGTCCTCATCATCGGTCGCGTACTTTTCGCTTTGCTCTTCATCTCATCTGGCGTTTCACACCTCACAAAGCTTGAGGCAATGACTGGCTACGCCCAGTACAAGAAGGTTCCAGCAGCAAAGTTCAGCGTGGTCCTATCAGGTCTCATGATCCTCGTCGGTGGTCTCTACATCGCATTTGGCGTGTACGCAGATCTAGGCGCACTACTAATCGCACTATTCCTCATCCCAACATCATTCTTGATGCACGCATTCTGGAAAGAAACAGATGCAACAGCTAAGCAAAATGAGACAATCGGATTCTTCAAGAACCTCTCACTTGCGGGTGCTGCTTTGATCATCTTCGCACTAGTTGCAACAGGAACTGATTTCGGTCCATCAGTAACAGGTGCATTTTTTAACCTGTAATTAATTAACTTAAACGCCCGTCGGTTTCATACCGGCGGGCGTTTTTGCTTCATGATTAGCCAATGGAAATCATTGGTGGATTAATCGCAGGTGGTTTCATTGGCGCAGTCCTGGGTTTCATCGGGGCGGGTGGAGCGATGCTCTCGGTACCAATCCTTCTCTATGTTTTTGGCTTCACTCCCCAAGCGGCAACTACTGCAGCAATTGCCGTTGTCTTAACTGCAGCGATTTCAGGTTTGCTCCCAAAGATTAAAAGTAAGGAAGTTCTCTTTAAAGAAGCCGCAGTCATCTGGGCGCTAGGGCTTGTCACAAACCTTGGATTTTCACTCATCGCTCACCGCATTAGTGATTCCGTGCTTACTACCGGCTTCGCACTTGTCCTTTTATCTGCTGGAACCGCAATGTTAATCAAGCCAGTTGCCGGCACAGAGAAGAAAATACCTTTTATCTGGTTAATAGTTATGTCGCTAGTAATTGGTTCGATGACAGGCTTATTCGGAATCGGTGGCGGTTTTCTCGCCGTCCCAGTTCTTGTTCTCTTCTTTAACGTCCCACAAGGAAAAGCGGCAGGTACCTCCCTTGCAATTATTGCGATCAATTCCATAACTGCATTCTTTGGTCACTATCAAAGCTGGTCAGATGTAACGTGGACTGTACCTATTGCGATGTCGATCGCAGCAGTAATCGTTGCTCGCATCGCATCGATTAAGAGTGGGCAAATGAATCAGGCAATATTGCGTAAAACCTTTGCAGGGCTGCTGTATTCCATTGCAATCTTTACCCTGCTACAGACCTGGGTTATTGCTTAAGCTCACGCACCTTGATGTATTTAGATTGCAATCCAACGATCATGTACAGAACAACTGGGAAAGCAAAAGCAACAGGTAGCGAAGTAACTTCAGCGATCAAACCAATAAGAGTTGGCCCACCAAAGTAAGCCGCGATGGCAATCAATCCAACACGAGCTAAACCAACAGATGGTGCAATTCCTGGAATTGATGCGGCAGCTAAATTAAATGCTGGGAAGAATGGTCCCATTCCAAAACCTGCAGCACCAAAACCTAAACACACAATGATTAAACCAGCGGTCGGATAAGAATCAGAGATATTCATTCCTACAAGCAACCCGATGCCCCATAAGCCACCACCAAAGTAACCACCATATTTAACGGTGCTTACATGGCCCCACTTTTCAAATGCACGATCGCCCAATAAACGGCTGGCAATCATTGCTAAAGAAAATGTTGTTGCGGCTGCAGCGTTTAGGCCTTTGCCAATTCCCATGTGATCTTGCAGAAGAATTCCGCTCCACTCGTATGCGCCACCTTCGGGAATCAAGGAACACATCAAACCAATTCCAAGAGCCCACAAAATAAGCGACTCTTTGCCAAACAGAGCGACCTTTCCAGCATCATCTTTTCCGGGTTCGCCTAAGTGTCCATCATGTTCAGCTGAGAGCAAAAAGTGTGCGATAAATTGAAAAGCAAATAAACCTATGGCTGCAATTGCAATTAAGTTATCGCGCGGTGAAACAAAGTTGGCAATCAAGCCACCGACTAACGTTGCAGCAAAGGCACCAATACTCCAAAAGCCATGGAAGCTCGACATCCATCGGCCATTAGTATGTTTTTCAATCTCAACGGCTTGACCATTAATCGCGATATCCATGAACGCGACATTGAAGCCGGTAATAAACAATCCCAGTAACAAAATCTGAACAGAATCGGCAATGCCGATCACAAAGACACCAACTGGCAAGAGTGCTCCTGCAATGCGAACAACTAGCTTGGATGAAAAAGAGTGAACTGCTCTTCCTGCAATCTGAGCACCAGGAATAGATCCCACTGTGCTTGCTAAAAGAACTAAACCAAATTGACCATCGCTAAGGTTCAGCGAGTTCTTAATCTCTGGAATACGTGGAATCCAAGCAAGACCTAGAAAGCCCAGAAGAAAAAATGATGCGTAGATGGCATTGCGGGCTCGCATTCCAAGGGCGTACAAATCAGTATTCATCTCGTGCTGAGAGTACTTGATGTCACGGGTAATCTATGGAAGTGGATGGAATCAAGGAAAAATCTGCAGTCAAGCGAGTTATTGCTGCACTTACTGAGCATGGCTTGACCGGTGAGGTCCATGTTCTTTCAGATAGCGCACGGACTGCCCAAGAAGCAGCCACTGCTTTAGGTATTGAAGTTGGACAAATTGCTTCATCGCTCATCTTCAAACTTCCAGATGATTCTCCACTTTTGATTATTACCAGTGGTCGCCATCGCGTAGACACAGATTTAGTTGCCAAGAATTTAGGAATCGAAAAACTAGGACGAGTCGACGCTGACTACGTCAAGGAAAAGTCAGGTTTTTCAATCGGTGGAGTCGCACCAATTGGTTGGGTCTCCCCCGCAACGATCCTTATTGATCAAGCATTAAATGACTACGAAGTTGTGTGGGCTGCTGCTGGGCACCCTCATGCGGTGTATCCAACGACCTTTACCGAACTTCTTGAATGTACCGATGCCAAACCAATGATTGTCGGCGACTAATGATTGTTGCGTACTTCTGGAGAATTAAACCTTCGAGACTTCCCTTTGCGATTAAGGCGATGGGCTTTGACCGTTTCTCTTTGATAGCAGACAAGAATGTTTCTTTTCATAAATCTTTAGGCACAGGTAAAGGTGAAACCTTTACGCCCAGCGATGCCCATGCGTTGCGGTGGGGTTTAGTAGCCGTAGTTGAAGATATTGAAAAGTTTGATTCATCTTCTGTAGTGAAGCGTTGGCGCAAAGGTTCTGTATCTGAATTCCGCGCCGTGCTGGAACCGATTTCATCTCATGGCAAGTGGGCGGGTAAAGAACCGTTTGTTGCAACCGCCAAAGATTGGAATGGGCAGGTCGCAGCCATTACTCGTGCACGCATTAAGTGGAGTCAGAACTTTAGATTTTGGAGTTCCGTGCCACCAGTTACGGTTTCGTTGAAAGCAGCACCTGGCTTGGTTGCAGCAATTGGAATTGGTGAAGCCCCTATTGGTCTGCAGGGAACTTTTTCGCTGTGGGAATCCGCGGCAGCAATTCGAGAGTTTGCGTATAAAGGTGCGGCGCATCAAAAGGCTATTGCAGATACATCGGCCTATAACTGGTATTCAGAGGAGCTTTTTGCTCGATTTGCTGTGCGTGAAGTACGCGGGTCTTTGTAGTAACTGTCTTAAATAAATGGAATAAGGCAGACTTAACCTATGTCTATCCGCCATTACACACCCCGACGTCGGGCTAGAGGTGGCGCATCTCCCCTACTGATCAAGGTAATGGGTATTGCACTTGGCTTAGCAATTCTGATGCAGATCGCATATCCATTAGTGGATGGCAGTGCATTGCAGGTCATCACAATCGCATCTGTCTACCTAGCCGCACTTGCCATGTTTCTTCATGGGGTTGCCGCATATGGTGCACGTTACGGCTGGACCTTGCTTGGAATCACACTTGTATTTGGATTTTTGATTGAACAAATCGGTGTAACAACTAGTTGGCCGTTTGGTGAGTACACATACTCGTCAACATTAGGACCTAAGTTGTTTAGCGTTCCGTTGGTTGTGCCATTTGCCTGGGTAATGATTGCGCATCCATGTTTAGTCGCAGCCCGCAGAATTGGTAAGTCTTGGGTGTTCTTGTATGGCGCGTTGTTAATGACGGCATGGGATCTTTTCTTAGATCCACTTATGGTCACCGCTGGACGATGGACATGGGTTGTTACAGGAGCACATGTTCCCTTCCAACCTGAGATTCCTTTGTCCAATACATTTGGTTGGTTGTTATCGACCATTGTGTTGATGACAATCTTGCACTTTGCAACACCACGCGATCGCCGCAAGGTTGGTGGATCTTTGCTGGCCGCAGATGTGATGCTTTTCTGGACATTGTTTTCAGGCGTTGTCGGAAACTTGTTCTTCTTTGGTCGTCCCGGAATAGCGCTGTTTTCAGGTGCAATTCTCGGAGTTCTACTAACTCCATACTTCTTTAATCGATGGGTCGGAAGACCGTAAACCTTTGATGATTCTCTTTTTTCTAATTCCCTTAATTCTGCTTACTATCGCTGCAGTAAATTTCTTTCAGATCCGCACCCCGAAGGCAATCTCTGAGTTGCTGGACTCGGTAGGAGTGGTTGTTCCTATGCGTAATGAGGCTGAAAATGTGGAAGGAATAGTTGCAACCCTTTCTGCCCAAGATGGCCCATTCCATTACTACCTTCTGGATGACAACTCTGAAGATTCAACTTTTGAATTATTGCAACGCTTTACCGCAGGTGACACACGCTTTACCGTAATCAAAGGTGCTCCATTGGCTGATGGTTGGATCGGTAAGACCTGGGCGTTGCAACAGCTCTTTGAAGCAAGCAATGAGCAGGTTCTAGTTTCTATCGATGCAGATGTGCGATTGAGTAATGATGCGATCAATAAAGCGGTAACGCTGATGCATGGTGCTCGTTTGGATTTCATTTCACCTTACCCCCGCCAAATTGCAGAAAGCTTTGCTGAGCGTTTGATTCAACCATTGCTTCAATGGTCTTGGCTTACAACTGTGCCACTTCGCTTTGCAGAGAGTGGACGGCAGAAATCGATGGCGGTAGCAAATGGTCAGTTTTTTGTAGTGAGACGCTCTGCCTTGGATTCTGTTGGCGGATACCAGTCTGTTAAGCATGCAGTTATTGATGATGTCTTCTTGGCGCGTGCATTAATTTCGAGCGGTTCATCAGGAACGGTAGTAAATGGGTCAGATATTGCAGAGACCCGCATGTACGCATCGTGGAGCGAGATTGAAGCTGGCTATGGAAAATCCCTTAATAGGGCATTCGGTTCGCTGATCGGTGCAATCTTTGTTGTTACATTTCTCTTTGCTACGAGTATCGCCCCATTAATTCTTGGCCTACTGGGTAATCCATACGGTTGGCTTGGTTTTGGAGCAATCGTTGGTACTCGAGTTTTGAGCGCAATCAAAAGTCGTGGAAGCGTTCTGGACAGTGTGTTGCATCCAATATCTATCGCTGGACTGGTTTACCTGATTGTTTACTCATACTTAGTGCGTAAGACAGTGATGTGGAAAGGTCGCACAATATGAAGATCGTGGTGATTGGTGCAGGTATGGGCGGCATGACCGCTGCTGCACGTTTGTCACGAGGCGGCCACGAAGTAGTTCTATACGAAGCATCTGATCAAATTGGCGGAAAGTGTCGCACCGAATGGATCGGAAAAGTCGCCTTTGATACCGGGCCATCACTTTTGACCTTGCCAGCTGTCTACAAAGATTTCTTTCAGCGAACTGGAAAGCCCATGGGATTGGTATGTCCTATCGAGTCAGTTAATCCTTCTTTTGATTACCGCTTTGCCGATGGAAGCAATGTGAAGTTTGCAAATCTTTCTAGAAAAGAAACTTTAGATGCAATCACTGAATCCTTTGGTGTAGAAAGTGCTGGCCAATGGGACCGCATCATGAAGCGTGCCGAACGTATGTGGGATGTAAGCCGTGGGCCATTTATTGAATCAGAGTTAAAGTCTCCGATTTCACTGATGAAACGACTCACCTTTGTGCGTGACATGAAGATTATTGCGCCATGGAAAACCTTGCGTGTTCACGCAGATGAGATCCTGAAAGATCAGCGCTTGCGCTACATCATGGATCGCTATGCAACATACAGTGGATCTGATCCACGCAAGGCACCAGCGGTTTTATCCACTATCGCCTTTGTTGAAGAAAGCTTTGGTGCTTGGCATGTAAAGGGCGGATTAGGACAACTATCCGCAACTGTCTATCAACGCGCATTAGATGTGGGTGTTACTTTTCATTTGAACTCCCCCGTGTCAGCAATTAACACCGCGGGTAAGAAGGTCACGGGAGTAACTTTGGCCGACGGAACCGTAGTTGAAGCCGATGCGGTTGTGGCAAACGCTGATGCTTCGCTGGTCTATAACAAGTTGATATCTGGGAACAAGCGCGCATTGAAGAAGGCGCGCAAGAATATTCAAAAGGCTGATGTTTCAGTTGCCGGCTTCTGTTTGCTGCTTGGTATGCGTAAGGACCCTGAACAAGTTCTAAGCCACCACACAATTTTGTTCCCGGAAAATTACGACGCCGAATTTGATGCGATTTTTACAGATGGCAAGCCAGTTAAGCAGCCGACGATTTACATCTGTGCTCCACAAGATCCAGCCATGAGTAAAGATGAAACCCTCGAAGGCTGGTTTGTTCTTGTAAATGCGCCTACTCACGGTCAATTTGATTGGAATGACAAAGAGTTTGCGCGCAATTACGCTAACACAATCATTGATCAAATTGAAGCGCGTGGAATATCAGTGCGTGATCGTTTGGAATCTTTAACAGTAAGAACACCGGCAGATTTAGAAGCGACAGTGCATGCTCCGGGTGGCGCAATTTATGGAACGTCGAGCAATGGTGCACGTGCTGCATTCATGCGTGCGAAGAATCGTTCGTCTATTAAGGGTTTATATCTAGTCGGTGGATCAGCACACCCTGGTGGCGGATTACCGCTTGTTGGAATTAGTGGAGATTTAGTTACTGAAGCAATTGGCTACGAGAAAAACGCACGACACTAATAAAGCTATAGCACTGAATCGCAAAGAAAACCAAGGAAACTGCTGTAAGGCCAGGGATATCAAGTAATCCCATTACCAAAATAATAAAGATGTAGCTTGCGCGCATTGGACGTTCTGCTGGAGTAACTACACCAATGTCGCTAACGCCCAATGAAATCAACTTTGTCCGTGCATACTCTTGGAAAGCCGCAACGCTCCATAGCGCAATTGGAATCCAGGCTGGAACACCGATTGCATACAGGGTGTAGAACCACAACGCTTCGCTAATGCGATCTACCACTGAATCAAGGGTTGCACCCCATTTGCTGTCTCGTTGCTGAAAAATTGCAACGCTGCCATCGATTCCATCGCAAAAGAGTGAGAAAATAAGGAAGCCAATAGACCACCAGGTTTGTGCTGTTAATGCGGTTCCGATCGCGCCTAGTAAACCTAAGTAGGTAAGCGCGTTTGGTGAGATGCGAAGCAAAGTACAAATCAAGCCAAAGCGATACGAAATGTTAAGCCAAGCTCCAACGATGCCCTTGGTTTCGGCGTCGCTATGCAGGGAACTCCACTTTGCCTTGAATTCTTGATTACTGAGCATCGTTTAACTTTCTATAGATTTCTTGAGTAGCAGTTGAGCTATTCATTGTGTAAAAGTGTAATCCAGGTGCGCCAGCTGCCAGCAACTCTTTACAGAGTGATGTTGCTATCTCTACCCCTAGTTCGCGCACGGCATGAGGATCATTTTCTACTGCGGCAAAGGCATCTGCGATTTGGGAAGGAATTGGAGTTCCACCAAGTTCAGCCATGCGATGCAATAACTTAACGTTGGTGACCGGCAGGATGCCAGGAATGATTACTAACTTGGATCCTCGGGCAGCAAGTGCATCAACTAAACGGGTGTACTGCTTTGCTTCAAAGAAAAATTGAGTGGTGGCAAAAGTTGCACCTAGTTCTTCTTTGCGAATCAATACATCTACATCTTTAGCAATGTCTCCTTTAGATGCCGGGTGACCATCCGGAAATGCAGCAACACCAATTGTGAATCCACCAAATTCATCAGCTAATTGAACTAATTCATCGGCATGATTGAAACCACCTGGTGTCGAAGTCCATGGCGCACTTGGCCCACCAGTTGGATCTCCGCGAAGTGCCAAAATACTTGTGATGCCTGCTTCTTTATAGCTGTGCAAAATTGCGATTAATTCATCACGAGTAGATCCAACACATGTCAGGTGCGCAACAGTTGAAATACCTGTCCGCTGAGTAATTTCTTGCGCAATCCGAATTGAACGATCGCGGGTAGATCCACCAGCGCCATATGTAACTGAGACAAAGTCTGGGGCGATTGCTTTAAGCCCCTCGATGGCAGCCCACAGGCGTTCTTCACCCTCAACATCCTTTGGAGGGAAGAACTCGAATGAATACGAAGTGCGCAATGCCACGGTGTGAGGATATCGTTACCGAGTGAGTTCAGAGCCGAAGGCAACATTAAAGAGCGTGCGAAGCGCCGTTGAAGAAGAGTTAAGCATCTTCCTCAACCGCGAAAGCGCTTATCTGAATTCGATCTCACTGGATTTATCGCCGGTTTCAGAAGCTCTGACTTCTTTCTTATTAGATAGTGGAAAGCGACTACGTCCCCTATTCGCCTATGCAGGTTTTGCTGCGGCGGGTGGTTCTATCGAAAAATCTACAACTCGAGCAATTGCTGCCTTGGAATTACTGCAAGCATGCGCGCTGATTCATGACGATTTAATGGATGGTTCAGATACACGTAGAGGTAAGCCATCGATTCACCGACACTTTGAATCTATTCACGTGCAGGATCAACTTGATGGTTTCGCCCCACATTACGGTTTATCAGCGGCAGTACTGATTGGTGATTTAGCTCTTGTCTGGTCGGATCAAATGCTTAACAGCGCTGGGTTGCCTACAGAGCAGTACGCGCGAATGATTCCGTTGTATAACGAGATGCGTGTTGAGTTAATGGCTGGACAATTCTTGGATATTCACGAGCAGACACAGAAAAATACTGACACCGAACGATCCATGAAGATTGCGCGTTACAAGTCAGGCAAGTACACGATTGAGCGTCCTTTGCACCTTGGTGCCGCGTTGAGCACTAATTACAGTAATGAAATTCTTCCAGCATTGTCATCGTATGGATTGCCATTGGGAGAAGCTTTCCAATTACGTGATGATCTCTTAGGCGTCTTTGGTGATCCATCAGTAACGGGTAAGCCTGCCGGAGATGACTTGCGTGAAGGAAAGCGAACTGTGTTGATCGCAATGACACATGAGCGCCAAACCGCCTCGCAAGCTGAAACATGTAAGAAGTACTTTGGTCGCCCAGATCTAGATGCCCAAGGCGTTGCTATCTTGCAAGAAATTATTGAATCAACAGGTGCTCGCGCAGAACTTGAAACAACGATTGAAAGACTGACAGATGCGGCGCTAGCTGCAGCTGAATCTTCACTTTTCACCAACGATGGAAAGGCTTTGCTCGTCGAGCTAGCTAACATCGCAACTAAAAGGAGTGCTTAAATGCCTGCACGCGTCAAAGGTCCTACCGATCACGTTGTCATCGTTGGAGCAGGTTATGCCGGCTTAAGCGCTGCGCTTCGTCTTGCAGGTGCGGGACGTAAGGTGACTGTGATTGAACGCGAAGCTGTTCCTGGCGGTCGAAGTGGATTGTTGCAAAAAAATGGCTACTCATTTGATACGGGTCCTTCTGTTTTAACAATGCCATCTTTGATTCAAGATGCATTTAGCTGCGTCGGTGAAGATATGAAGGATTGGGTTGAACTAATGCCCGTATCTCCTTTGTATCGTGCCTTTTATGCAGATGGATCCCAATTAGATGTTCATGCAAATACCGCGCAGATGGAAGCTGAAATTGCAGACAAGATCAGCCCCGAAGAAGCCGCTGGTTATGCACGTTATGTTGATTTCGTAACTAAGTTGTATAAGTATGAAATGAATGACTTTATTGATCGCAACATTGATTCACCATTTAATCTTTTAACACCTAACCTTGCGCGACTTATCGCATTGGGTGGTTTCCGCCGACTGTCGCCAAAAGTTAATCAGTTTATGAAGGATCCACGTTTGCAGAAGGTGTACTCATTCCAGGCGATGTATGCCGGTGTGAGCCCACAGCAAGCTTTGGCAATTTACGCAGTTATTGCGTACATGGATTCAGTTAATGGTGTGTTCTTTCCAAAGGGTGGAATGCACGCAGTTCCACGTGCGATGGCTGCAGCTGCACAAAAGCATGGCGTTGAATTTAAGTACAGCACAACAGTGTCAAAGGTAGATGTACAAAATGGTCGCGCAAAGGCGGTCATCACAGAAGATGGTCAGCGCATCGAATGCGATGCAATCATTTTGAACCCAGATCTGCCTGTTGCTTGGCGTGATCTGCTGGGTAAAACCCCGCTGAATGTTAAGCGCCTTAACTACTCCCCTTCATGTGTAACCATGTTGGTGGGTTCTTCGAAGAAGTATGACTTTGCTGCTCACCACAACATTCACTTCGGAGAATCCTGGGATGGCGTCTTTGATGAGTTAATCAAGAAGAAGCAGTTGATGAGTGATCCAAGTGTTTTGGTGACGATTCCTTCACTTGATGATCCATCCTTAGCTCCAGCTGGAAAGACTTCTTACTATGTTCTATTTCCTACCCCTAACCTGACCGCAGATATTGATTGGACCAAGCAAACCAAGCCTTACCGTGATCACATGGTTGAAACTCTGGAACAACGTGGCTACACAGGTTTTGGTGATGCAATTGAAACTGAAGTTGTTACAACGCCGCTTGATTGGAAAAATCAAGGAATGGAGGAAGGTGCACCATTTGCTAGCGCACATACCTTCTTCCAGACAGGTCCATTTAGACCACGCAACATGGCAGCTGGAATTGAAAATGTTGTCTTTGCCGGCTCTGGAACACAACCAGGTGTAGGTGTACCGATGGTTTTGATTTCTGGCCGTCTTGCGGCAGAACGCATTGTGGGACCAGTTAAGTAAATGGATGAACTAACCGCTGCAGGGATTACAGATCCCGATCTTCGTGCATCGTACGAAGAGTGCAAGCGGCTTAATGCCTTGCATGGAAAGACTTACTACTTAGCAACTTTGTTATTGCCCAAAGCTAAGCGTCCCTTTGTTCATGCGCTGTATGGATTTGCGCGTTATGCCGATGAGATCGTTGATGATTTAGCGTCTGAGCTCAGTGTTGAAGAAAAAGCTGAAGTTTTGAGCAAGTGGGGTAACGGCGTTCTTGCTGATCTGAAAAAAGGTACCAGCCAAGATCATGTAGGTCGCGCCTTGATTGATACTGTCAATCGTTTTGATATCCCCCACGAACACTTTGAGGCGTTCCTGCATTCGATGAATATGGACTTAACGGTTCAAGAGTATGAAAGTTATGACGATTTAATTGAGTATGTCTATGGATCCGCTGCAGTCATTGGCCTTGAAATGGTGCCAATTCTTGGGCCTCTTCACAATGATGCTTTTGAAGCGGCAAAGAAGCTTGGTATCGCATTTCAATTAGCTAATTTCATTCGAGATGTAGATGAAGATTTAGATCGTGGTCGCGTGTATTTGCCGCTTAAGGAGTTAGGCCAATTTGGCGTTACTCGCGAAATGCTTGAAGAACGGGTGCTTACACCTGAAATTGTAGATGCGCTTAAATTCCAAATTGCGCGTGTTCGCCAATTGCAGGCAGAGGCTGCACCAGGAATCAAAATGCTCGAAGCATCAAGTCGCCCATGTATTGAAGCGGCAAGTACTTTGTACTGTGGAATTGTCGATGAAGTCGAAAAAATCGGTTATGACATCTTTAATCATCGCGCAAAGACATCAACGGCTCGAAGAATTCGTGTTGCAGGTGCTGCTTTCGTTAAGCGACAACTGATTTCACGCTAAAGTAACAACTACGGGAGCCCACAAGGCTGAGAGGGTCTGAAATTCAGACCGACCGATTGACCCATCCGGTAATGCGGATGTGGAAAGGAATCAACTATGTCATCCACTTTATTTACAGCTTGGGGCTATGAAGTTTCAATTCTGGAATTTGTCGCAGCGGTCGCATCATTTATTGGCGTGTATCTTGGAACAACTGGTAAACGAATCACCTGGCCTTGGTGGGTTTTAAGCAGCAGTCTGTACGGCGTTTTCTTTTATCAAGTTGATCTCTTCGCCAGTGCGATGTTGCAAATCATTTTTATTGGCGCAGCGATTTATGGATGGTTTGGTTGGGCACCAACTGGAGCGGTCCCTGGAACCATTTCAACTAGGTACCGAATAAGAATTGCGATTGGAACTCTAGTAGCTGTTGCAGTTTTATCACCGGTATTGGCAGATATCAACGCAGCCGCAACGTGGACCGATGCCTTTATTCTTATTGGCTCACTTGTCGCACAGTTATTGATGATCTACGAAAAGTATGAAACATGGGTGCTCTGGCTCATCGTCAACGTTGTTGCCACTGCGCAGTACCTTTCACTCGGCTATTGGTTTACTGCCATTCTTTATGCTGTTTTTGCAATAGTTGCAATTCTTGGATGGAAGCGTTGGCGTGACTCTCTTAGCCATTGATGGCCCGGCAGGCGCTGGAAAGACAACCCTTGCTGCAAAACTAGAAGCTGAATATTCAGCTCATTCCGCGGTTCGTACAATTCATATGGATGACTTGTATAACGGTTGGGATGACGCACTGGGGAACTCTCTGACCGACACCTTAGGCGCAATAACCACTGCATATCTTTCGGGGATTGAGCACACGATCAAGATCTTCAATTGGCAGTTAATGAAGTTTGATCGTGAAGAGGTAATAGTTCCCACTGATTACTTAATTCTTGAGGGCGTTGGTGCGGCACAAGCGGTGGTTCGAAACGCAGGTGCAGTTACATATTGGCTTGATATCGATGCCGAAACTGGTTTGAAGCGGGTATTGGCGCGAGATGGTGCGCATATTGAAAAGGAAATGCGTCAATGGCAAATTCAACAGTCTGTTCACTTTGCAAAGGATCAAACCCGCGAAAACTGCGAGTTTAAACTCACTTCATAAGGCTTTTGGGCGCGCCCTTAGGCCTTGTACAAGGTGGGCTCCATAAAATCTGCACATGTCTGATCTGACCGGAGAGCTCATTGATGGGCGCTACCAATTACTGCGTCAGGTCGCTAATGGCGGAATGGCTTCGATCTATGAAGCAATTGATACGCGACTTGATCGAAAAGTTGCCGTCAAGATCATGCATCCGCACCTTGCACAAGATGAAGCCTTTGTTTCACGGTTTATCAAGGAAGCAAAAGCTGCAGCTGCACTTTCTCATCCCAATATTGTTGCCGTACAAGATCAAGGTTGGAATCAAAGCGGAGTCCCGGCCGTCTTTTTGGTGATGGAGTTAATTGAAGGTCATACTCTCCGTGAATATTTAAATGAACGTGGCCGTTTTGAAATCAAAGATGCAATCAACTATCTGACTCCGATTTTAAGTGCGCTAGCGGCAGCACATGCTCTGGGCATTGTTCATCGCGATATCAAGCCAGAAAACATCCTGATCTCTAAAGAAGGTCGCATCAAAATTGCTGATTTTGGTTTAGCGCGTGGCGAACTGATTGGTTCGACAATGACCGCCGAATCTAGTGTGATTTTAGGAAGTGTTTCCTACCTTTCACCAGAACAAGTTCAACGTGGCATCGCTGATTCTCGCAGTGATGTTTATGCAGCGGGAATTGTTGCCTATGAAATGCTGACTGGAGAAAAGCCATTTTCTGCTGACTCCCCCATCCAGATTGCTTACATGCATGTCAATGAAGAGATTCCGAGATTGCGCAGCAAGCGCAAAGAGATCCCACAAGCATTAGATGATTTGATTGCCAGTTCAACCGCCAAGGATCCAGATCAGCGCCCGCGTACGGCCGGGGAATTTCTGGAAAAGTTGCAACAGATCCAAGTAGATCTTGATCCACGCAAGAACCAAATGGATTTAGGGTTAGACCTACCTGTTGAACCCATTAGAGAAAAGCCTCGCAAGAAAGTTAAAGAGGTCGCACCTGTCGAAGTAACCGCCCCAGTGGTGGAAACCACGAAAGAGATTCGTCGCAAAGAAGAGAAGAAAATGCGTGCAAGTAAGCGCGTTCGACGCAATCGCAAGGTCGCATTAGTTCTAGCTGTTGCGCTAGGAATTGGTGGCTGGTGGACTCTTGTAGGACCTGGTTCTCGTGTTGTTGTTCCATCAGTAGTTGGCGGAAGCTTTGATGAGGCAGTAAGTGTGGTTTCACCTCTCGGACTCAATGCAGTTGTGCTTGAAAATAGATTTGATGAAGAGATTGCTAAAGGCAAAATCATCGAAAGTATTCCTGCTGGTGGCGGCAAAGTCGATGCTGGCGGAACGGTCAAATTAATCCTTTCTAAAGGTCCAGAGCGATATGCAATTCCGATGACAACTGGTTTAACGCCTGAAGCGGCGCAAACTGCTCTGAAGAAATATCCACTGCTGGTGGGAACAGTAAATGAGGTTTTCAACTCAGAAATTCCAAAGGGTTTTGTTATCTCATCTTCACCAGCCTCGGGAACTTCGGTAAAGCGCGATACAACAGTCAACTTGTTGGTATCAAAGGGAATTGAACAAATTGCACTTGCTTCTTATCTAGGTAAGAGCGGCGAGCAAGCATTGAATGAGTTAACTGAAGCAGGATTTTCTGTTGAGGCTGGTTATGCATTTAATGAGACGGTTCCAGAATTGGCAGTTATTTCACAAAACCCTGCAGGTGGGACAACGGCCAATAAGGGTGGCAAAGTCACGATTCTTATTTCAAAGGGCCCTCGATACACAGTTATTCCAAAAACAGTGATTACGATGGATGCAATCACCGCACAGCAGATGCTTGAATCTCTTGGCCTTAAGGTCAAGGTTGTGTCGATTGGAAATAGTAAGAAAAAGGTAGTTAAAAAAGTTTCACCTGCAGTCAACACCAAGGTAAAACGTGGCAGTACGGTGACGATTACCGTAGGGTAAGCCAATGCCTACACCAGTTAAAAAGCCACGCATCGGCGCGCACACCCCTACTACTGGTGGAATGGCGAAGAGATCAATCGCTTACGCACAAGAAATTGGTGCAGAGGCAATTCAAGTCTTTGCATCAAGTCCTAGAACATGGGCAATGCCTGAAGCAAAACCAGAACTTGATGATGCTTTTAAGATCAAGGCAGCAGAGCTAGATATTGAAACCTATGTGCACGCACCTTTTTTGATTAACTTGGGTTCACCAACAGAGGCAACGTACTTAAACTCGTTAGCTTCAACAAAGTATTCGTTGCAGCGTGGTTCAGAAATTGGCGCACTTGGCGTGGTTATTCATACAGGTTCTGCCGTCGATGTTAATCACGTTGAAAAAGCGTGGAAGCAAATACACGAAGGCATGATGCCTATCTTGAACGCACTTGGCGATGACGCGCCGTTCTTATTGCTAGAACCGACCGCAGGCCAGGGACAAAGCCTGGTTAAGAAGTTAGATGACCTTGAGATGTACTTGAAAGCACTTGAATATCATCCAAAGGTTGGCATCTGCCTAGATACCTGTCACGTTTTTGCTGCAGGCCATGACATTTCAGTTAAAGGTGGAATGACCGCAACGATCGATCTATTGGTCGAAGTTGCCGGAATCGAACGTTTCCAGTTGGTGCATGCCAATGATTCGATGGATGTGTGCGGAGCGCTTAAAGATCGTCACCAAAATATTGGAGACGGCCATATCGGCGTCGATCCGTTTAAGGAACTACTTTCACACCCAGCTGTTGCAAACGCCCCATTAATTCTTGAAACTCCGGGCATGGAACCAGAGCATGGCAAGGAAGTTGCGTTGCTGAAGAAGTTGCGCGGCTAATGTCTGCTCGCCACCAACTTCAACTCAAGTTAGCTCCGTGGGCGTTGCTATCCGTGGCTGCGGCCTGGGGCTTTGCCTTCGTTGTTATGAAGGATGCGATTGAACGCCAGAGCGTTAACAACTTTCTTTTCACACGCTTTTCTCTGGCAGTCCTTGTGATGCTGATAATTCGGCCGCAAACCGTGAAACATTTCAATAAGGATTTATTGCAACGTGGATCATTGGCTGGCATTTTCTTAGGTCTGGGCTACATCGCGCAGACTCTTGGACTCGAACGAACTGGCGCAGCAATTACTGGATTCATTACAGGTTTATATGTTGTTCTTACTCCTGTTTTAGCGTGGTTAGTTTTAAAGGAAATGATCACACGGTTTGTATGGCTTTGCATAATGCTTGCAACAGTTGGTTTGGGATTGCTATCAATCCGTGGCTTCTCAGTGGGAATCGGCGAAATGTTTGTCCTAGCAAGTGCATTCTTGTTTGCAGCTCACATAATTGCTTTAAGTAAGTGGTCTTCTGGTCGCGATGTTTATGCGATGACAATTGTTCAACTATCCATGTGTGCTCTGCTATCGGGTATTGCATCGATTCCTGGCGGTTATTCCGCACCCCCTGATTCGGGTGTTTGGGCGGTAGTTATATTCACCGCAGTCTTTGCAACTGCAATTGCCTTCATCGTTCAAACCTGGTCACAGGCACATATGAGCGCAACCAAAGTTGCCGTCATTTTGACTATGGAGGTTGTTTTCGCTGCCCTCTTTGCAATCCTTTTCGGTGGCGAAAGACTGACGCTTCAAAGTGCAGTAGGCGGAGTTCTTGTAGTTGTAGCTATGTATTTGATTGTGCTTAAGGAACAGAAGTAGGCTGGCGTAATGGCAATTGACCTGAGAAGCGACACGGTTACTCGACCATCTGCTGCAATGCGTGAAGCGATCGCGCAAGCACCCGTTGGCGATGATGTTTACAGTGATGACCCAACAGTTAATTCTCTAGAAGAACGAGTTGCCGCAATGTTTGGCAAAGAAGCTGGTCTCTTTACGCCTACCGGCTCTTTAGCTAACCAATTAGCGATCCGCATGCTGGTCGCTCCTGGCGAAGAGTTAATCGCAGAAACTAATAGCCATATTGTCCGCGCAGAACTTGGCGCAGCAGCAGTATTTAGTGGAATTACTACACGCACATTTCCGGCCAAAAATGGTTTGTTAAAGGCATCTGATGCCTTGGAAATTGCTCGCCCCAACAGCGGCCCGTATTTGGTATCAACAACTGCGATCGCAGTTGAAAACACCCACAATTTTGGTGGCGGAACTGTGCAGCCAATTTCAGAGATTGCAGCTTTGCGTAAAGGCGCTGATGAACTTGGAGTTGCATTGCACTTAGATGGTGCACGTATTTGGAACGCACATGTTGCATCAGGTGTTGGTTTCGCAGAGTACGGAAAGTACTTCGACACGATCTCTGTCTGTTTATCAAAGGGTTTAGGCGCACCAGTTGGTTCGGTCATGCTTTCTACCAAGGAACGGATTGCTAAAGCCCGTGTGTGGCGTAAGCGTTATGGTGCCGGAATGCGCCAAATAGGTTTGTTGGCAGCTGGTGCTCATTACGCGCTGGATAACAACATTAACCGCTTAGCGGAAGACCACCGTCGTGCTCAGGAGCTAGCAGTTGCAATAGCAGCAGTTAATTCTTCATTGATTGACCCAACAACAGTTCATACAAACATTGTTGGTTTAGATCTTGCCGCGCTTCCTATTACTGCCGCTGAACTTGCTGCGCGTTGTAAGGATGCTGGGTTATGGATTAGCGCGCTTGGTCCAAAGTACGCACGTCTTGTAACGCATCTAGATTTTGATGATGCTCAGTGTCAAGAGGCCATTGAAATCTTAAAGAAAGCCCTCGTGGCTTAAGAGCCACTGCTTCTTTTCAACACCGTAAGCATAATTTCCTAACGCTCCCCCAGTTTTTACAACTCGGTGGCAAGGAACAACAAGCATAATCGCATTATTTGCACATGCACTTCCGGCCGCTCTGACAGCAGCTGGGCTGCCTGCCTTGTCAGCCAAGTCGGCATAGGACCAGGTTTTACCTGGAGCAATCTTTCGCATTGCTTTCCATGCGGCTTGAGAAAATGGAGCACCTGGTTGGCGAACTTGAATGCCATTGAGCGCGGTTAGATCTCCATCAAAGTAATCATTGACGAGATCTGAAATTACAGGAATTGTTTTAACAACCTTTACATCGCGACCAGCTTTGAATGCTGAAACCGTAGAAAGGTTTGCTCCGATCAAAATCTGATCATCGGCCAATAAATTGAGGGTGCCTACAGGAGTCTTATGAGAAGTTATAAGAAGGGGCACTGTCCAAAATTAGCGATCGCGCAACATTTCGGCAACTAAAAAGGCGAGTTCTAGAGATTGAGCATGATTAAGGCGTGGGTCGCACGCTGTTTCATAACGTGAAGCCAAATCTTCATGTGAAATCTGCTCGCCGCCACCAACACATTCGGTGACATCATCACCAGTAAGTTCGATGTGGACTCCACCAGGATGCGTGCCCAAAGCTTTGTGGACTTCAAAGAATCCCTTTACTTCATCCATAACATCATCAAAGCTGCGGGTCTTGTAACCAGATGGTGCTTCGTAAGTGTTGCCATGCATTGGATCGCACACCCAGAGCACCTTTGCATCTGACTTTGTAACGCCATCAACTAGCGCCGGCAAGATTTCGCGGATGTTTTTAGCACCCATACGCGTAATAAATGTAATGCGACCAGGTTCGCGGTTTGGATCTAACTTGTCGATTAAGGCAAGCGCATCTTCAACGGTGGATTTAGGTCCCAACTTGATTCCGATTGGATTGCGAACCTTTGAAGCAAAATCAACATGTGCGCCATCTAGTTGACGAGTACGTTCGCCGATCCAGATGAAGTGTCCTGAAACATCGTAAGCATCACCTGTACGTGAATCGATACGAGTAAGGGCCTTTTCGTACTCCATGATCAACGCTTCATGGCTTGCAAAGAAATCAACTGACTTAAAGCTTTCAGGATCTACTCCTGCAGATTTCATGAAAGCTAATGCGCGACCAATTTCATCCGCCATCTTTTCGTAACGATCGCCCACCTTTGAATCACGAATGAAACCCTTGTTCCATTCGTGTACCTGGCGAAGATCGGCAAAACCACCTTGTGTGAAAGCTCGAACTAAATTCAGCGTTGCTGCAGAAGTGTTGTACACGCGAACCAATCGCATTGGATCTGGCGTACGAGCCTTTTCGGTAAATTCGATGTCATTGACCGCATCTCCACGGTATGCAGGCAACGTTATTTCTCCACGAGTTTCAAACTCACTTGAACGTGGCTTTGCAAACTGCCCCGCCATGCGCCCGACCTTGATTACTGGAAGGCTTGAGTAGTACTGCAAAACTGCAGCCATTTGAAGAATTGTTTTAATGCGATTTCTAATTGAATCTGCAGTTGCTGATACAAAAGTTTCTGCGCAGTCGCCGCCTTGTAACCAAAATGCTTTTCCTTCTGCAGCCAATGCAATTCGAGCTTTGAGATCATCACACTCACCAGCAAAGACAAGTGGCGGCAGTGCTTTGAGCTCTGCTACCGCAGCCTTTACTTGTGGACCTTCTGGTCCACCGGGCCACGTTGGTTGCTGAGCAGCAACGAGGCCAGGTGTGAACAGAGTGTCTAACTTCGTGCTCGGATTCGAGTTCATTGGAGAAGTCTAGAGAGTTCAAAGGTGATTGCGCGGGGCAATTATCCGAAGAAGATCTCTGATTCCTTGTATAGCTCTAGTGGCACGGTCTTTAGCTTTTCAGTCGCTGTTGCCAATGGCACGCGTGCGATATTTGTACCGTGTAGCGCAACCATCTTGCCCCAGTCACCTTCGTGTGCGGCGGTAATCGCATGCAGACCAAAACGTGTAGCCAAAACTCGATCAAATGCAGTTGGAGTACCACCACGTTGGATGTGACCCAAAACAGATGTGCGCGCTTCCTTGCCGGTCTTTTCTTCAATCTGACCAGCTAGCCAATCACCGATACCTGAAAGCTTTGGATGACCAAATGAATCAAGGGTTTGATCCTTAACCATCATGTCGCCATCTTGAGGAATCGCACCTTCTGCAATAACGATGATCGGTGCGTAGTGCGACTTAAAGCGTGATTCAACCCATTCACATACCTTGTCAACAGAGAACTTCTGCTCTGGAATCAAAATACATGTTGCACCACCTGCTAGACCTGAGTGAAGCGCAATCCATCCTGCGTGACGGCCCATAACTTCAACGATCAATGCACGATGGTGTGATTCTGCAGTTGTGTGCAGACGATCAATTGCTTCAACTGCGATGTTTACAGATGTATCAAAACCAAATGTGTAGTCAGTGTTGTTGAGATCGTTATCAATTGTCTTTGGAACACCAATCACCTTAACGCCAAGAGCATCAAGCTTTGTTGCAACACCCAGAGTGTCTTCGCCGCCGATTGCGATCAACGCATCGATGCCAGCCTTCTCAAGGTTTTCCTTAATCTTTTCTACGCCACCCTCGATCTTGAAAGGGTTGGTACGTGATGAACCAAGAATGGTTCCGCCGCGAGGCAAGATTCCACGTGTTGTTTCGATGTTCAACGGCATGGTTAGACCCTCTAGAGGTCCCTTCCATCCATCACGGAAACCAACAAACTCGTGACCGTACTCTTTTACACCTTTACGAACTACTGCGCGGATAACCGCGTTAAGACCAGGGCAATCTCCGCCGCCAGTGAGGACACCAATACGCATGATTTACTCCAACAATTTTATTGTTTGATTGTGTGGCTCAAATAAATTCCGCCACCTGTGGTCAACGCTGACTGGCACAGTCTAGCCTTGCCCCATGGCTAATCGACAACTTATCGCCGGCGTGGATTCCTCAACACAATCTGTGAAGGTTGTTATTCGCGATGCCCGCACAGGTGAATTAGTGCGAGAAGGCCGAGCCTCCCACCCCGACGGAACCGAAGTCGATCCTGCACATTGGCTCACTGGTTTACATGCAGCTTTTAAGGATGCTGGTGGCTTAGATGATATTGAAGCAATTTCAATTGCAGGACAACAACACGGAATGGTTGCACTTGATTCTGATGGTGAAGTTATTCGTCCAGCGCTGTTGTGGAATGACACTCGTTCGGCAAAAGAGGCTGAAGATCTCAACCGCGAGGTTGGCGGAGATCAAGTAATTGCACGCAAGGTTGGCTCGAAATTAGTTGCATCCTTTACCGCGTCCAAAGTTCGCTGGATGGCAGACCATGAACCACAGAATGCTTCACGTGTTGCATCCATTGCCTTGCCCCACGATTGGTTGTCATGGCAACTACAAGGCGGCAAGGATTTAACAAAGTTGTTCACTGATCGAAGCGATGCATCTGGAACTGGTTACTTTGATCCCAGTACTTCGCATTATCGAGAAGAGATTGTGCGATTAGCACTTCGTCATGATCAGAATTTCACACTTCCGCGAATAATTGAGCCATCACAATTTGGCGGAACAACCCTGTCTGGAATTCCAATTGCTGCAGGTGCCGGCGATAACGCGGGTGCTGCGTTAGGTCTGCAGGCACAACCTGGCGATGTTGTCGTTTCATTAGGAACAAGCGGTACAGCTTTTGCAGTTTCACAAACTGCTACACATGATCCATCTGGCGAAGTTGCAGGATTTGCCGATGCAACTGGTCGCTATCTGCCACTTGTCTGCACATTAAATGCTGCACGAATTTTAGATGCGGCTTGTCGCATTCTTGGAAAGACTCATGATGAAGTTGGACAACTCGCACTTGCTGCAAAGCCTGGCGCAAATGGTTTAACGCTTTTGCCGTACTTTGAAGGCGAGCGAACCCCTAATCGCCCAACTGCAACAGGTGTGTTTGCAGGCATGAACCTGAATAATTCAAACCCTGAAGACATTGCACGTGCAATGGTTGAAGGAATGCTGGCAGGTTTGGCCGATGCCGTTGATTCACTTGTTGCATTAGGTGTCGGAGTGCAACGAGTTCTTCTGATTGGTGGCGCGGCAAAGAATCCAGCGGTTCCGGTAATTGCCAGTGCGTTGTTTGGTCGTGAAGTTTTAGTTCCACCAGCAGGTGAATACGTGGCAAATGGCGCTGCAAAGCAAGCGGCTTGGGCGCTGTTAGGTGAAATGCCAACGTGGGATTTAGGAGAAGTTGCACATCACAACAGCGCTGCAACACCAGAAGTTATGGTTAAGTACAAAGAACTTAAGAACAACACAGAAAACTGGAGTTAGATGGTAACGCGAACACCCTTACCGACAATAACAATTCCGCCTTCACTGACAGTGAAACGTTGACGGTCGCGTTCTAGATCTACACCGATCTGTGCACCTGGATCTACGACCACACTCTTATCCAAAATAGCTTTGCGAATAATGGCTTTTTCACCGATACGCACATTAGGCATCAAAACTGTGCCTTCTACGATTGCCGCTTTTCCTACAGAAACATCGTAGGAAACAACGGATCCGTGCAGGA
>DAIMZE010000005.1:0-25926 GCA_036734125.1 Candidatus Planktophila sp. | reverse complement strand
TCCAGAAGTTGATGTAAGCATTACTGGCAGATTTCGCTTGGACTCATCACTGCCACGAGGATCATTCTTTGCTTTGCCAGGAGATGGGCAAGGATTAGTTTCCGAACTGAATGCACAATCCCAATTAGATACCGAAAAGTTTTATATAGATCTATTGAGCGGATCTGATCCCTCGCTCACACCTACTGTGCCTGCACAATTACCACCGCTAAGCGATGGACCACACATGGCATATGCCCTTCAGTGGCTCTTTTTTGGAGGGTTAATTGTTTACGGCCGAATCTTAATTCGTCGCACCCGTTAAATCTTGGCGGTTATACAAATCTGAATACAGACCACCCTTAGCTACCAGTTCATCATGCGAGCCGCGCTCGACAATTGATCCCTTTTCTAGCACCAGAATCTGATCAGCATCCCGCACCGTACTTAAACGGTGAGCGATAACAATACTTGTACGTCCCTTTAATGCAGTTTGTAGCGCTGCATGAACTAGCTGTTCATTTTCTGAATCTAAATGCGCAGTAGCTTCATCCAAGATTACGACAGATGGAGATTTAAGCAGCAGGCGTGCGATGGCTAAGCGCTGTTTTTCTCCGCCAGATAGGCGATGTCCGCGCTCTCCCACCATTGTTTCGAAACGATTAGGTAAGGAATCGATGAGAGTCCAAATCTGTGCAGATTTACACGCCTGAATCATTTCTTCTTCAGTTGCATCCTGCTTTGCATAGCGAAGGTTTTCGGCAATGGTTTCATGAAATAAATGCGCATCTTGCATTACTACGCCGATTGAATCGCGAAGTGAATCCAAAGTCAGATCACGGATGTCATGACCATCGATAGAAATAGCACCGTCGGTAACATCGTAGAGTCTCGGTAACAAAGCACTAATAGTAGTTTTTCCAGCACCTGACGGACCAACTAACGCGGTCATAGTTCCAGGAGCTGCCACAAAAGAAAGATTGTTGAGAACTTGTCCGCTTTGCACAGTCTCTGCTT
This sequence comes from Candidatus Planktophila sp., assembly GCA_036734125.1. Lineage (GTDB taxonomy): Bacteria > Actinomycetota > Actinomycetes > Nanopelagicales > Nanopelagicaceae > Planktophila. The sequence continues at coordinate 24,930 of DAIMZE010000005.1, read as the reverse complement.
TAGCCGCTGATTCGAGTGATGCGAGTGAAATTTCTTCGGCCCGAGGATATGAGAAATTAACGTTTTTAAACTCGATACGAGGTTGAGTTGTTTGTAAGACCTTTGCATTCTCGCGGTTCTTGACCATTGGTTCAAGGTCTAACACTTCAAATACTCGCTCAAATGAAACTAGGGATGTCATTACATCAATACGAACATTTGAAAGCGCAGTTAATGGGCCATATAAACGAGCCAGCAAAGCCGTGATCGCCAAAAGAGTTCCAACGGTTACGCCACCCTGGATAGCCAAGTGGCCACCAATGCCATAAGCAAAAGCGGTTGCAATCGCGGCAACACTTGTCAGGGCGATAAAAAATAGACGGTTGAGCATCGCCATTTTGATACCGATATCAGCTACTCGGCGAGCACGGCTTCTAAAGTATTCACGTTCACGCGCTGGTTCACCATATAGGGCGACCAGCATCGCTCCTGAAACATTGAAGCGCTCAGTCATCGTGCTGGACATTTCGGCATTGACGCCAAAAGATTCACGGGTAAGCGACTGCAACCTGCGTCCCACCCACTTGGTTGGGATCAAAAACACTGGCAGTAGCAAGAGAGAGAAAATCGTTATCTGCCACGAAAGGATCAACATCGTTATTGTCACCAAGAACAGACTGACAACATTGCTAACAACACCTGACAAGGTCGCAGTAAAGGCTTGTTGCGCACCAATGACATCGGAGTTAATTCTGGAAATCAAAGCACCGGTCTGGGTACGTGTGAAAAATGCGATCGATTGCTTTTGAACATGAGAAAAGACCAAAGAGCGAAGATCATAAATAAGCCCTTCACCAATTCGTGAAGAAAAATAGCGGCCCAACATGTTGAAACCCGCATCAGCGATTGCAATCAATCCGACAAGAATCGCAAGATTTGTGACGACGGAAGCATCTTTTGGAATTACACCATCATCGATCAGTCGCTTCAACAGAAGTGGCGTTGCGACTACTAACCCAGCGTCAACTACAACTGTGGCCAAATAAATAATGATGTTAGATCTGTAGGGACGAGCAAAGGAAAAGATTCTTTTGACAGTTCCTGGCTTAAGCTTTTGTTCCTTCACTGAAGGATCTGCGGTCATCGAGCGGTGGGTCATCCACGCTGCATGCATTGACATGATTAAACGGTAAAGCCAAGAGCGCGCAGCTGATCTCTTCCATCATCGGTGATCTTGTCTGGGCCCCAAGGCGGCATCCATACCCAATTGATTTTCACATCTGTAGTCATGCCTGCAAGGGCTGCACGTGTTTGATCTTCGATTACATCCTGAAGTGGGCACGCTGCAGAAGTTAATGTCATATTGAGGATTGCAATATTGGCTTCATCAACCATTACATCGTAAATAAGACCGAGATCAACAACATTGATACCGAGTTCAGGATCGACAACATCCTTCATTGCCTCTGTTACATCATCAACGCTTGTAGCCATGGTTACTCTCCCCTATTTGTAGTCGTAATTCTAACCGCTGCATCCTTAAAGGCCATCCACCCCAATAAGGCGCATTTAATGCGTGCTGGGAACTTGGAAACGCCTGCCAACGCAACGGCATCTTCCAAAACATCTGGATTTCCCTCTTTCGTGCCTTTGCTCTGCATGAGTTCAGTGAACTCTTGCAGAATTGAATCTGCATCTATAAAACTTTTGTTGACCAACAAATCACTTGCGATCGAAACACTAGCCTGCGAGATAGAACAACCAACCCCGTCCCAAGTGATCGAGGAAATAACCCCATCTTTGGCGGAGATATTCAAAGTTATTTCATCTCCACAACTCGGGTTAACGTGATGAACCTGTGCCCCATAGGTCTCGGATAAACCCTTATTGAGTGGATGCTTATAGTGATCCAAGATCACTTCTTGATACAGGCTGTCTAGTTCCATTAAGCAAAGTATTTCTGTGCGCCAAGAATTGCTGCAAATAAGGCATCGCAATCTGATTCATCATTGTACAAATACAGCGAAGCACGAGTAGTCGCAGGGACTCCTAGTTTTCGTGTTAATGGCCAAGCGCAGTGATGTCCTGTGCGAACCGCAACACCTTGGCTGTCTAAGTACTGTCCAAGATCATGCGGATGAATCTGACCTACAGTAAATGAAACCGAACCGCCGCGAGAATCTGTGTTATTGGGACCTACGATAGAAAGTTCAGGTATCGCCAGCAAACCCTTGATCAAGTATCCGGTTAACTGAACTTCATGTTCAAAAATTGCACCCATGCCAATGTTTGTTAAGTAATCGATTGCAGCACCGAGTCCTACCGCCTGCGCCATGTTAGGCACACCGGCTTCAAATTTGCGAGGGGCTGGTGCCCAGGTTGCCGATGTCATGGTTACTGTCTCAATCATTGAACCACCGAAGAGAAATGGTGGAAGTTCATTCAGCAAAGAACTCCACAAGACACCTACGCCAGTAGGTCCTACGGCTTTATGACCAGAAAAAGTTATGAAATCCACACCTAATTGTTTTACATCAATTGGCATATGTGGTGCTGATTGACATGCATCAAGGACTACTACAGCGCCAACTTCGTGTGCACGTTTAATAATTGCATCTAGCGAATTGATTGTTCCCAAAACATTTGATTGGTGCGTAAGCGCGACTACCTTGGTTCCCTCGGCAATAACTGAATCAATATTAGAAAGGTCTAAACGCCCTTCTGGGGTTACCTCAAACCACGACAGGGATGCACCTGTTCGTGCTGCAAGTTGCTGCCAAGGGATCAGGTTTGCGTGGTGCTCCATCTCAGTAACAACAATGCGATTCTTCGAAGTGAGAGCAAAACGTGAACCCGGTTCGGAATTACCCATCGCATATGCAATCAGGTTTAAAGACTCAGTTGCGCTCTTTGTAAAGACAATCTCATCTTCCTTAGCACCCAAGAAGTTAGCGACTTTAAGTCGAGCGCCTTCGTAGGCATCCGTTGCTTCTTCAGCTAACTGGTGAGCACCGCGGTGTACCGCAGCATTGTTGAACTTGTAGAAGTTGCTTTCAGCATCAATAACCGAGAGCGGTTTTTGACTTGTGGCTCCGCTATCTAGGTATACAAGTTTTTTTCCATCGCGAATAGTACGTTCAAAGATTGGAAAATCCTTGCGTACCTTCGCGACGTCGAAACTCATTGGTCCTTACTTGCTCACATAATCTGCGTAACCGTTTGCCTCTAGCTTTTCGGCAAGTTCTGGTCCGCCTTGTTCTACAACACGACCATTAGCAAACACGTGCACAAAGTCAGGTTGGATGTAACGCAGAATACGTGTGTAGTGAGTGATCAAAAGTACGCCAAGGTTGTTAGCTGCCTTCGCGCGATTAACACCTTCAGAAACGATTCGAAGCGCATCAACATCTAGACCTGAATCTGTTTCATCCAGAATCGCCATCTTCGGCTTGAGAAGTTCGAGCTGCATGATTTCATGACGCTTCTTTTCTCCACCTGAGAAACCTTCGTTTACGTTACGCGTAGCAAAAGCTGGATCCATGTTAAGTGCTTCCATTGCATCTTTAACCTCGCCCACCCATGTGCGTAGCTTCGGAGCTTCGCCACGTAGAGCTGTTGCTGCAGTACGAAGGAAGTTAGATACAGAAACACCTGGAACTTCTACTGGGTACTGCATTGCAAGAAATAGTCCTGCCTTTGCGCGCTCATCAACTGTCATGTCCAGAACATCTGCGCCATCCAGAGTTACTGATCCACCTGTGATTGTGTACTTAGGATGTCCGGCGATCGAGTAAGCAAGAGTTGATTTACCTGAACCATTAGGGCCCATGATCGCGTGAGTTTCCCCTGACTTGATAGTCAGATCTACTCCCTTAAGGATTTCGACCATTCCATCATCGGTGTTGACCGAGACCTGCAGGTTACGGATTTCTAGTGTGCTCATTATTTTCTCTTCTCTCTCGTTACTAAATCTTTACCGTGACGGCGTTTCCGTCGATTGATACTGCATACGTTTCAAGTGGAATATTCGCTGGAAGCGTTAACGCTTGTCCGGTGCGAAGGTCGAATTCAGCTCCATGAAGCCAGCATTCGATTTTGAATCCTGTGACATCGCCTTCAGACAGTGATGCATCTGAATGGGTACAAGTATCTGCAACTGCAAAAACCTCATCCCCCACACGTGCCACACAAATGGTTTTGCCATCTTTCTCAATACGAACTGGCTTGCCTTCTGCAATTTGGTCTAAAGCTAGATCAGCCATTGCGGGCCGCCTTTTCAAGTTCATTATCAATGCGATCCATGATTCGGTTTTGAACCTCTTCATTGCCGATCTCAGTAACGATTTCGTTGAAGAAGCCTCGTACCACTAAACGTCGAGCATCTGCCATCGCGATTCCGCGTGACATCAAATAAAACAACTGCTCATCATCAAAGCGCCCTGTAGTACTTGCGTGTCCTGCGCCAACAATTTCACCGGTTTCGATTTCAAGGTTTGGCACTGAGTCAGCGCGTGCACCATCTGAAAGCAAAAGATTACGGTTGAGTTCGTAAGTATCTGTGCCTTCGGCAGCAGCACGAATCAAAACATCACCAATCCAGACTGTATGCGCATCCTGTCCCGCTAGTGCACCTTTGTAATTCACATTTGATTTAGCGTGAGGAACTGCATGATCAATATGATTACGGTGTTCGAAGAACTGTCCTGCGGTTGCAAAGTAAACGCCCAGCAGATCTGCAGACGCACCTGGTGCCTTGAAAGCCACTGTTGGAAGAATTCGTACAACATCTCCGCCTACTGTCACCGTGATTGATTTAAAGGTTGCATCCTTATCGATTATTGCGTGGTGGCGAGCTGTGTAAACCGACTTTGATTCAAACTCTTGAAGTGTGACGAACTTAAGATTTGAACCTGGAGCCAAGTAAATCTCGAGATCCTCTGCCAAAACCGTATCAGTCGTGTTTTCTACGATCACAGTTGCAACTGCGTGAGTTCCAAGTGAAATACGAACGCGTGAGAATTCAGCAGTATCTAATGCACCCGCTGAACGACCTAAGAAGATCGGCTCAGCGACTTCAGTGTTTGCTGCGATAGCGAGGTGGGCAACCGAACTAACCGCTCCCCTGACGCGTTCAATAATGACATCATCTGATTCAGAAAGTGGTTCTAAGTTTTCGCGAGTAAATGTAACGCCGGATGCCAATGCACCCTTTGTAACCAAAGATTCGCGATCTGATTGAACCGCAGCTCCATCATGTAGACCGCGAAGACGCTTCAGCGGCGTAAAACGCCACGCCTCTTCACGACCCGTCGGTGTTAAGTAATTAGTAGTTAAAACTGACATTAACCGACAGCACCTTCCATCTGAAGTTCAATAAGGCGATTGAGCTCGAGTGCGTACTCCATTGGAAGTTCGCGTGCGATTGGTTCGATGAATCCGCGCACGATCATTGCCATGGCCTCATCTTCGTTAAGTCCACGTGACATCAGGTAGAACAACTGATCATCGCTCACCTTTGAAACTGTCGCTTCGTGACCCATCGAAACATCATCTTCACGGATATCAACATACGGATATGTGTCTGAACGTGAAATTGTGTCAACCAACAATGCATCGCATTTAACTGTGCTCTTTGAATGATGCGCACCTTCTTGCACCTGAACAAGTCCACGGTAAGAAGTACGACCTCCACCACGTGCGACTGATTTAGAAATCACAGAAGATGATGTGTAAGGAGCTGCGTGAACCATCTTTGCACCTGAATCCTGGTGTTGGCCTTCACCTGCGAAAGCAAGAGACAAGGTCTCGCCCTTTGCGTGAGGTCCCATCAAGAAGATCGCTGGGTACTTCATGGTTACCTTGGATCCGATATTTCCATCGACCCATTCCATCGTTGCACCTTCAGCACATGTTGCACGCTTTGTTACCAAGTTGTACACATTGTTAGACCAGTTTTGAATTGTGGTGTAACGAACGCGCGCGCCCTTTTTAACAATGATTTCGACAACTGCAGAGTGAAGTGAATCTGACTTGTAAATAGGCGCTGTGCAGCCTTCTACATAGTGAATGTATGAATCCTCATCAGCAATAATCAATGTGCGCTCGAACTGACCCATGTTCTCAGTGTTAATTCGGAAATATGCCTGTAAAGGAATATCTACGTGAACACCCTTAGGAACATAAATAAATGAACCGCCAGACCAAACCGCTGTGTTAAGTGCGGCGAACTTGTTATCTCCTACTGGAATAACGGTGCCGAAGTACTCCTTGAATAATTCAGGGTGCTGCTTCAATGCGCTATCTGTATCGAGGAAAATAACTCCCTGAGCTTCTAAATCTTCGCGGATCGAGTGGTAGACAACCTCTGACTCGTACTGCGCAGCAACACCTGACACAAGGCGTTGCTTTTCAGCTTCTGGGATACCCAAACGATCGTAAGTATTTTTAATCTCATCAGGAAGGTCATCCCATGTAGTTGCTTGCTTCTCGGTTGAGCGCACGAAGTACTTGATCGTGTCAAAGAAGATTCCTGAAAGATCTGAACCCCAATTTGGCATTGGCTTCTTATCAAACAAGGAAAGACCCTTAAGGCGCAGATCTAGCATCCACTGTGGCTCAGACTTCTTTGATGAGATGTCACGAACAACATCTTCATTGAGTCCACGCTTAGCGTTATCGCCAATCGTGCTCTTGTCTGACCAACCGTATTCGTAGTTGCCTAGGCCTTCGAGTTCTGGATGTGCTGTTGTCATGCACGGACCTTTCCCTTGCTTGTGTTTGTTGGTGAACTTTGGTTTTTTGTTGGTTGTGCTTTGGGGATGAAAGTTGTACATACGCCATCGCCATGAGCAATGGTTGCTAAGCGCTGAACATGTGTTCCAAGAACTTTAGATAGCGCCTCTGTTTCGGCCTCGCACAACTGCGGAAACTCTGCAGCAACATGTGCGATTGGGCAGTGATGCTGACACAGCTCTTCGCCCATTGGTTTTTCAGTAACACTTGCCGCATATCCTTGATCTGTAAGAAATGTTGCGAGCGCATCAACTTTGTGCGAACGCTTTGCCAAGGCAACTGTTGCTTTTCGTTCGATGTCATCGGCGCGTGATTGAGCAAATGCATTAACAAGATGTTCGCCAGATTGAGCTGACATAAATTTAAGCGCTGCAACGGCCAAGTCGTCATATGAATGTTCAAAGGTTTCGCGACCTTTATCTGACATGACAAAAACCTTTGATGGTCGTCCTCGACCACGAACAGATGATGAACGAGGCTCACGTGCCTCTAGAACTCCATCTGCAACAAGTAAATCTAAATGTCTACGGATTCCGGCCGGTGTCAGACCTAAGCGCTCACCTAATACGGCAGCGGTAGAAGGGCCATTTTCCAGAATTGAACGGGCGACAAGGTCACGGGTACGGGAGTCATCTCCGACCTGGAGTCCTGCGGCTATTTTCACAACAGTATTGTGTCGTAATTCGACACGTTCAGCCACTCGGGAGCGTGCGGGTCGGCGGAGTCATAGGCTACGGCCATGGGGACATTGCAGGCACGGGCGAATCAAGTTTTATCCCCAGCTAGCGGTTTCCTGCTTTTCGCCCAAGCCGCCATCGTTGTTACCGGCGGTGCGGTTCGATTAACCGGTTCGGGTTTGGGTTGTCCGACCTGGCCGGAGTGCACCCCAGGTTCCTATACCCCCAAGCCATACCAAGTTGAGGAACAAGTAAAGGTTTGGATCGAGTTTGGAAATCGCTTACTTACCTTTGTTCTTGTCTTAGCTGCAATCGCAGTTCTTGTGAGCGTCTTAGCCTCAGGTAAGAAATATTTGCGGGGTCTTGCACTGGGTCAAGTCTTGGGGATTTTAGGACAAGGCATCCTTGGTGGAATAACGGTGCTCACTGGTTTACATCCAGCAACTGTCGCGGCTCACTTCTTGTTATCAATTGTTCTGATTGCGGGCGCAGCATCACTTCGCGCCCAGAGATTTGCCAGTTTAGAAAAGCAGGAGCCGACACCCTTAGTGAGAAAGATTGCCACGGCCCATATAGCTATCTCGTTTTTTGTTATTTTCTTAGGAACAATGGTGACCGGCTCTGGTCCACATGCCGGAGATGCAACTGCGCCGCGATTGCCTTTTGATCTGCGCACCATGGCTTGGTTGCACGCAGATGTTGTTATTGCTTTGTTTGGAATTACCTTTGGATTTTTTGTCGTGAGCGGAGTATCTGAGCACACAAAAAAACGGTTGAAGATTTTTCTTGTGATCGCTTTGTGTCAGGGACTCATTGGTTATGTGCAATGGTTTAGTGATCTACCAGAGCTTTTGGTTGGTCTTCACCTAGCGGGATCAACTTTGGTATGGATCGCATCGTGGCGAGTTTGGTTATCAGTTACAAAGAGAATGGACAGTAAATGAGCGCACTAACAGGGTGGACCGCACTAGATGACCAGGCGGTTGCATATGCAAGGGCTCTTGCCGCCGATGCAGTGCAAAAGGTGGGTAATGGTCACCCTGGAACTGCGATGTCTCTGGCACCAGTTGCTTATAACTTGTTTCAACGCCACTTAGTTCATGATCCATCTGATGCACAGTGGCTTGGTCGCGATCGTTTCATTCTTTCATGTGGTCACTCATCATTAACTCTTTACATTCAGCTGTACTTAAGTGGATATGGCCTAGAGATGAAAGATCTTGAAAGCTTTAGAACGTGGGGCTCATTGACTCCTGGCCACCCCGAGTACGGTCACACCGTCGGAGTCGAAATGACAACAGGTCCATTGGGCCAAGGTGTAGCAACCGCTGTGGGAATGGCAATGGCGGCGCGATATGAGCGTGGATTACTTGATCCTCTTGCACCAGCTCAGCAATCAATTTTCGATCACACCATTTGGGTGATTTGTTCAGATGGAGATTTACAAGAAGGCGTGAGCGCTGAAGCGCATTCACTTGCTGGCACCCAAGAGCTTGGAAATCTCAATGTTATCTACGATGACAATCGAATCTCAATTGAAGGAGATACCCATAACGCATTTACCGAAGATGTTTCAGCGCGCTACCGTGCTTATGGTTGGCATGTAATTGATGTCGCTGCTGCAAGTGATGGAAGTGTTGATATCGCAGCACTTGATGCTGCGATGGTTGCGGCAAAGAAGGAAAACTCAAAGCCTTCATTGATTCGCATGAAATCAGTTATCGCGTGGCCAGCTCCTAAAGCACGAGGCACAGCCGCCTCTCATGGTTCCGCGTTAGGTGAAGAAGAGATTAAGCAAACCAAGGTTGCACTAGGACTAAATCCTGATGAGCACTTTGCAATGCCCGCAGATGTTTTAACTCACGCCCGATTAGTGAAAACACGTGGTGCGCAGGTCCGTGCACAATGGAATGCAAAATTTGATCAATGGAAAGCGAGTAATCCAGATAAGGCAACGCTTCTCGATAGATTGCAAACACGTTCGCTTCCTGCTGATTGGGATTCCAAACTTCCTGTTTTTGCTCCTGGCAAAGATGTCGCAACTCGCGCCGCATCCGGTGAAGTTATCAATGCAATCGCTGCTGTCTTGCCAGAATTTTGGGGTGGATCAGCAGATTTGGCTGGATCAAACAACACCAGCATTAAGGGTGGCGGTTCATTCCTGCCAGCAAGTAGTTCTATAGAGGGTGCAGATCCATACGGTCGAATCATTCACTTTGGTATTCGCGAACATGCAATGGCATCAATCCTTAATGGAATTACTTTGCACGGATTAACCCGTTCATTCGGTGGAACCTTTGCGGTGTTTAGTGACTACATGCGGCCTGCGGTTCGTCTTGCTGCATTGATGCAGATACCAGCAACTTTTGTGTGGACACATGATTCGATTGGCGTGGGAGAAGATGGTCCGACGCATCAACCGATCGAACATTTTGCAGCGCTTCGCGCTATTCCTGGCCTGGATGTAATTCGTCCAGGTGATGCCAACGAGGTTACAGAGGCATGGAAAAAGATCATCACACGTGATCGTGCCTGTGGCATTTTGCTGTCACGCCAAAACTTGCCTGTCTTTGACCGCACCGTATGCGAACCCGCATCTGGAACTGCACATGGTGCTTATGTCTTGAAGGACCTGCCTCATCCAAAGGCCATTCTGATCGCAACCGGTTCCGAAGTTTCCCTTGCAATGGATGCTCAGACCGCTTTAGCTGCTGAAGGAGTCAATGTCCGAGTTGTAAGTGCTCCATGTCTTGAATGGTTTGCCGAACAAGATCAAAGTTACAAAGACTCTGTGCTCTCTCCTGGTGTTGTAAAGATCAGCATCGAAGTGGGAATCGCACAAGGTTGGCGCGAACTTATTGGTGATTCAGGAGTGGCTATCTCGCTAGAGCATTACGGAGCTTCTGCTGATGCAAAGCGGTTGTTTAAAGAATTCGGTTTCTCAGTTGAAAATGTTGTAGCACAAGTAAAGAAGGCGATCTAATGTCGGTTCATGAAGTTTCAGCTAACGGTACTTCGATTTGGTTAGATGATTTATCTCGCGCCAAAATCACATCAACCGAGCCACATGCCTTACCTGCACGCATCCAGAACAGTGGCGTTGTGGGTGTGACAACTAATCCCAGTATTTTCAGTGCAGCAATTAGTGGCGCCGCCGAATATGCCGCCGATATCGCTTTGATGAAAGGTTCGAGCGTTGACGAAGTCGTGAAAAAACTTACTACCGACGATGTTCGCCAAGCCTGCAATTTGTTTACTTCGATTTATGAAGCGTCACAAGGTGTCGATGGACGCGTCAGTATCGAGGTCGATCCGCGTTTGGCTCATGACACTGAAGGAACAATCGCTGCAGGTAAAGAGCTGTGGGCAATTATTGATCGTCCAAATTTGATGATTAAGGTTCCGGCAACCCTTGAAGGCTTGCCTGCGATTACCGCCTTGATTGCTTCTGGAATTAGCGTCAACGTGACCCTGATCTTTTCGGTAAAGCGATATGGGCAGGTTATTGAGGCATACATGAAGGGCATCGAACAATGCGAAGATCCTTCCAAGGTTCATTCAGTTGCATCCTTCTTTATTAGTCGAATTGATTCAGCAATTGATGCGTTGCTGAAGAAGAACGGCTCTGCTGAGGCAACGGAATTGTTGGGTAAGGCTGCGATCGCAAATGCACACTTGGCCTACCAACTCTTTGAGGAAAAGTTCGGATCTGACCGTTGGCATCCCCTTGCGAGCAAAGGTGCTCACAAACAGCGTCCATTATGGGCATCAACTGGTGTCAAAGATCCTGCTTATGACGATACTCGCTACGTTGTCGAATTGATTGCACCAAATACCGTTAACACAATGCCGCAATCCACCTTAGATGCAGTGATTGATCATGGCGTAGTCCGAGGAAACACAATTACGGCGCACTACGCAGATGCTGTAGAAGTACTGAAGTCTCTTTCGGCATTAGGGATTTCACTCGATCAAGTGACTACTGAGCTAGAAATTGACGGAGTTAAAAAGTTTGCCCAAGCTTGGGATGAGCTTCTAGAGAATGTAAAGGCTGCGCAACAAGAATGATTTCAATAAAAGGTTCGGCACTATCTAAGATCGATCGCTCATCAAAGGAATACGCGGGGCTTCAAGCCTTTCATGAACGATTAATGGTGAAAGATCCCACGATCTGGGGAGCAGAAGCTCAAGCCGAAGCTTCAATTCGCATGAACTGGATTGATCTACCTGAAAGTTCTAGAGATTTACTGCCACAGTTTGACGCCCTTGCGGCAAAACATCGGGACAAGACCAATGTGATTTTATGCGGCATGGGTGGTTCTTCACTGGGCCCAGAAGTTATTGCCCAAACATTTTCAAAGAAGTTGTTTGTTCTAGATTCCACTGATCCGAATTACGTGGCTCATGCACTGAAGTTTGATCTTGCAAAGAGCGTTGTTGTCGTCAGTTCTAAATCAGGTTCAACTATAGAAACCGCATCTCAACGCGCACTCTTTGAAGGGGCGTTTAAGGATGCAGGACTTAATCCAGTGGATCACATGGTCTTTGTTACAGATCCAGGTTCGCCACTTGATGTGCAAGTCCGCGATGGCGGTTTCACCGTTGTTAACGCCGATCCCCATGTTGGTGGACGATTTAGCGTCTTAAGTCCTTTCGGTTTAGTGCCAGCAGCATTAATCGGAGTTGATGTATCTGTGCTGCTAGACAATGCAAGTGACACTAAGAAAGCCTTCTTTGCTGACTCACAAACCATGTGCGATATCGCTTACCTGTTGGCGTATGTATCTGATCAATATGTTGCGTACACCGATGAAGCATCCGGTATGCCTGGCTTAAGTGATTGGATCGAACAATTAGTTGCCGAATCAACGGGAAAGAACCAAGTAGGCCGTTTGCCAGTTGTTGCTGAAACCTCGCATAATGGCCGTGAAGGTAACGCCTTTAGCATCGCATTTTCCGGATCTGCCGACTTGGTAGTTGAAGGTGATTTAGCATCACAATTTATTGTGTGGGAATGGGTTACCGCACTTGTCGGTGCAGCCCTTGCAATCGATCCGTTTAATCAACCCAATGTGACTGAAGCTAAAGAACAAACATCAGCACTGTTGAATGAATGGAAAGGTGTTTTGCCTACCTTTACTGCAGATTTAACTGATGGGGCGGTAGAAATCTTTGGTGCTGGTAACAGCGCAACTGATGCGTTAACGCAATTAGTTGCAAGTGTTCCAGCTGATGGCTACATCGCGATCATGGCTTATCTTGATCGCAAAGATGATGCCTTAGTGGCCGAGCTTCGAGCAATTTTGGCTGATAAGTCTGGACGCCCTGTGACTTTTGGTTGGGGTCCACGTTTCTTGCACTCAACCGGACAGTTTCATAAAGGTGGACAACAAAACGGTGCGTTCTTGCAGATTACCGGAGATGTAAAGAAAGATATTGGGATTCCTGGACAAAACTATGGATTCAAAACTTTGGTTGCGGCTCAAGCATTAGGTGACGGAAAAGCGCTTGCTTCAAGAAAATACCCACTACTCCGATTCAATCTTACAAATCGAACAGTGGGTATCTCTGAATTACTAGATGCCGTTAAATCCCTCTAAGGTTTTATTCGTCGTCTTCCCCGCGAAGCTTGCGTAAAGCTTCTTCTAGAAGTTTTTCACCTTCAGCATCTGTGCGACGCTCTTTTACATAGGCAAGGTGAGTCTTGTAAGGAACATTTACCTCAGGGCTAGGTGGATTGTTGCGATCGCGACCTGCTGGGTAACCACACTTTGGGCAATCCCATTCAGCTGGAATAACAACCGTTTCTTCTACTGCAAATGAGGGACGAACTTCGTGACCGTTTGCGCAAAAATATGAAACATAGGCGCGAGCGATTGAATCGCCACGCTCTGCCTCGCCCATTGGGCCTGCGCCAACACGACTTCCGCGAATTGCACTTGCCATGCGTATCCCCTTGTTTTACTTGCTAATGGATTAAAACTGTTTACTTAAGAACGAGTGAGAGTGCTACAACTAGAGCAAACCACAGACCGCCAGCAACAATTGTGATGCGATCGAGGTTCTTTTCAACTACAGATGAACCACCATAGTTAGATGAGACTCCACCACCGAATAGATCGGATAGTCCGCTTCCCTTACCCTTGTGAAGAAGTACCAAAAGGATCATGAGGATGCTTGTAATAACAAGTGCGATTGAGAGAGCTAGTTTCACTTTTCTTAAACTCCTAGTTCGTAGAGGGTAAGGATACCCGCCAAAAGGGGGTAATGCTTACTCCGTCACCGCGTGGAATTTAACGATCTTGGCCAATTCCTCGGGATCTAGGCTCGCTCCGCCGATCAAAGCCCCATCGACATCTGGCTTCTTCATGATTTCGACAATGTTTGAGGACTTCACAGAACCGCCGTAAAGGATGCGCATATTTGATGCGATTTCCGGAGATCCAATGTTTTCAACTTCTTCACGGATTGCCGCACACACTTCTTGAGCATCTTCAGGCGTTGCAGTCTTTCCAGTACCAATCGCCCACACTGGCTCGTAAGCGATAACGATTTTCTTGAGTTCTGGCTTTGTAAATCCTTCTAACCCTGCACGAATCTGTCGGATTACATGACTGACATGCGTTCCTGATTCACGGATTGCAAGCTCTTCACCGACGCAAAAAATTGGTGTCAGTTCATTTACTAACGCTGCTTTAATCTTTCGATTGATGAGCGCATCTGATTCTTGATGAATCGCGCGTCGCTCTGAATGTCCGATGACAACGAAGGTGCAGCCAAGCTTGGCAAGCATTGATCCAGAAATGTCTCCGGTAAATGCTCCACTTGTCTCAGGTGAGAGATCCTGCGCGCCGTATAGAAGACGCAGACGATCTCCGTCAACCAAAGTTTGAATAGAACGGATGTCTGTAAATGGAGGAATGACTGCGACATCAACCGCGTCATAATCCTTGTCATCTAGACCATAAACCAACTTTTGAGCAACTGCGATCGCCTCGAGGTGATTGAGGTTCATCTTCCAGTTTCCTGCCATTAATGGTTTACGCATTGTTAGCTCCTATGTTCAGTTTCTCTTAAATCAATTCAAGTGCTGTCAGGCCAGGAAGTTCCTTGCCCTCTAGATATTCAAGTGATGCGCCGCCGCCGGTAGAAATGTACCCGAACTGCGAGTCAGCAAAACCTAACGCACGAACCGCCGCAGCAGAGTCTCCCCCGCCAACAACAGAAATTCCTGAAACTTCAGTCAATGCCTGAGCAACAACTTTGGTACCTGCAGCAAAGTTAGGGAATTCAAAGACGCCCATTGGACCATTCCAAAAGAGTGTCTTGCACTTTACGATCTCTGCAGCAAAGGCAGCTGAAGAAACTGGTCCGATATCTAGACCCATTTGATCTGCCGGAATTGCATCTGCCGAAACCAAGGTAGGAGTTGCATCTGCCGAAAATGTTGGAGCAACCACGATGTCGGTTGGGAGCAAAAGCTTTACGCCATTTTTCTCAGCTGTTGCAATGAGTCCCCTAACAACATCGAGCATCTCTGCTTCAACAAGTGAAGTACCGATCTCTTTGCCTTGTGCTTTAAGGAATGTAAAGACCATTCCCCCGCCGATCGCTAAAACATCTACCTTGCCTAGTAAGTTTTCAATGACACCGAGCTTGTCTGAAACTTTTGCGCCACCGAGAACAACACCGTAAGGGCGTTCTGGGTTTTGAGTCAGTTTTTTCAAAACCTCAACTTCGGCTGCAACTAATTTTCCGGCTGCATGTGGAAGTAGTTTAGGCAGATCAAAAACTGATGCATGTTTGCGGTGAACCGCTCCAAAACCATCGCCCACATATACATCTGCCAGTTGAGCAAGTTCTTGAGCAAAAGCTGCGCGCTCTGACTCTTCCTTACTGGTTTCTGCCGCGCTGAAACGAATGTTTTCTAAAAGAAGAATCTCGCCAGCTTTGAGTGATTCTGCTGCTGCAGTTACCGCCACGCCAGTTACCTCGCCGGTGAATTTGACTTCGCGTCCCAGTAGTTCGGATAAACGTTTTGCAACAGGTGCTAAAGAAAGTTCTGGCTTAGCTTCACCTTTGGGACGTCCTAGGTGGGCCGCAATAACAAGTGATGCGCCTTTTTCAAGCAAGGCTTGAATAGTAGGAAGCGAGGCTTTGATACGTCCGTCATCCTTAATGACTCCTTCTTTCAAAGGAACATTAAGATCACAGCGCAGAAAGACTCGCTTTCCTGCTACATCAATTGTTGAAAGATCTGGCATTACAGAGTTTTGCCAACGTAATCGATCAAGTCAACGAGACGGTTTGAGTAACCCCATTCGTTGTCATACCAACCAACGATCTTGACCTGGTTACCAATTACCTTGGTTAAACCTGCATCGAAGATACATGATGATGGATCGGTCACGATGTCTGAAGAAACAATTGGATCTTCAGTGTATGTAAGGAATCCCTTCAGCGGACCATTTGCCGCAGCCTTCATCGCTGCATTGATCTCGGCAGCGGTTGCCTCCTTTGCAAGCTCAACAGTTAGATCTGTTGCTGAACCTGTTGGGACTGGAACGCGCATTGCGTATCCATCTAGCTTGCCCTTGAGCTCTGGCATAACAAGTGAGATCGCCTTTGCCGCACCTGTAGATGTAGGAATCATGTTTGTTGCCGCAGCACGTGATCGACGAAGATCCTTGTGTGGGAAGTCCAGAATTACCTGGTCATTTGTGTATGCGTGAATTGTTGTCATCAAGCCCTTAACAATTCCCCAGTTGTCCTGAAGGACCTTTGCCATTGGAGCAAGGCAGTTTGTTGTACATGAGGCGTTTGAAATGATGTTGTGCTTTGAACCGTCGTACTGTGTGTGGTTTACACCCATAACGATTGTGATGTCCTCATCAGTTGCTGGCGCAGAGATGATGACCTTCTTGGTTCCAGCAGTGATGTGCTTTTGAGCATCGGCAGCCTTTGTAAAGATTCCTGTTGATTCAACAACTACATCTGCCTTCACTGATGCCCAAGGAAGATTTGCTGGATCGCGCTCTGAGAAAACCTTGATTGTCTTTCCATCAACAGTGATTGAATCATCTGTGAATGTCACTTCTAGACCTAGGCGACCCAAAATCGAGTCATACTTCAAAAGGTGAGCAAGCGTCTCATTTGGTGTGAGGTCGTTAATTGCCACGATGTTGATATTTGGGTTAGTGAGTGAGGCACGGAAGAAGTTACGTCCGATGCGACCAAAACCATTGATTCCGACATTAATCACGAAAGTGTCCTTGCTACTAGTGGGGCACATGAAAAAGCCCAGCTTCTGGTGGTTCGTAAAACTGCCACAACGCTGGGGGCTTAGGTAGAACCTTACCAGTCAAGAATGTGTGAACTCTTGAGAATCTGTCGCCTAATTGAGCAAATCTGGAGAGAGACCACTCTCAGTATCCGGAATTCCTAGCTCTGCAGCGCGCTTATCGGCCATGGCAAGCAGACGACGGATTCGACCAGCGATCGCATCCTTTGTCATAGGTGGAACCGCCAAGGAACCAAGCTCTTCTAAGGAAGCCTGCCCATGATTAATGCGCAGCTCCCCTGCCTCTTTGAGGTGATCCGGAATTGTTGGTCCAAGAATCTCCATTGCGCGTTGTACTCGCGCCGCCGCCGCAACCGCTGCTCGAGCAGAACGACGGAGATTGGCATCATCAAAGTTAGCAAGTCGATTTGCCGTTGCTCTGACTTCTCGGCGCATACGACGTTCTTCCCACGCCATCACACTTTCATGGGCGCCAAGTCGTGTAAGCAATACACCGATCGCATCCCCATCACGGATTACTACGCGATCAACTCCGCGAACTTCGCGAGCTTTTGCAACAATTCCTAATCGGCGCGCTGCACCCACTAAAGCAAGTGCAGCTTCAGGTCCAGGGCAAGTAATTTCTAGAGATGATGAACGACCTGGTTCGGTCAATGAACCATGAGCAATAAAAGCTCCACGCCAAGCCGCTTCTGAGTCACAGATTGCAGCTGACACGACCTGTGGTGGAAGACCACGCACTGGTCGCCCATTGGAATCAACTAAACCAGTTTGTCGTGCAAGTGCGTCGCCTTCGTTGATGACTCGAACTACATAGCGAGAACCTTTGCGCAATCCGCTAGATGAAAGAACCGCCAAGTCGGAATCATGTCCATAAATGTCGGCGATATCTTTGCGAAGTCGGCGTGCGCTCTGCGAGGTATCAAGCTCAACTTCGATCACAATCTTGCCGGCTGAAATATGAAGACCACCGGCGAAACGAAGAAGTGAAGAAACCTCTGCTTTGCGACAACATGGTTTGGTGATTGATAGACGAGATAGTTCGTCTTTAACTGATGCTGTCATTGCCATGGGGTAATCCAACCATTTACCGAGCGAGAATGTGGCCCAAATGGAGAGCTAATTTTTGGGCATCATGATGGATACTTCCTGGTGCTTTACGAATATCAGCGACCACAATCTCTCCACCCAAGGTTGATGCTGCAAGCTGTAATGCCTGCTCATCCCGTACTACTGAATGGTCAACAAGGCAGTAATCCACCGTTAATCCAGGGGCATAGCGATGAAAGAATTCAAGATGTTCTTCAGGCGTGGAACCTGCAAACTCTTCACCTTGTGTATGTGAAGTGGCATCAAGATTAAGAATCAAAACTTTGCGAGCTTTTGATGTGCGCAGTGCATCTAATTGGGCCGGTACTAATAAGTGCGGAATGACACTGGAAAACCAGGACCCAGGACCCATCGTGATCCAGTCAGCATCTTCAATTGCATTTAACGCTTCACTTCTAGCCGCAGGATCCTGCGGAATAATGCGAAGTGATTCGATATGCCCCTTAGCTGTTGCAACCTCTTTTTGACCGCGAACAACAATTCTTCCAGTCGATGTATTAAAGGTTCCTTCAATATCTAATGCCACAGATGCCATCGGAAGTACGCGACCAATAACTTTGAGCAATTGCCCGACCCTATCTAACGCAACAACGGGATCATCCCCAGCGTTCCACATAGAGGCCAGTAAAAGATTACCCATGGCATGGCCGTTGAGTTCTCCATTGCTTTCAAAGCGGTGTTGCATTATTTGAGCCCAGGTTCGGCCCCATTCATCATCTGCGCACAAAGCTGCCAGTGCCATTCGTAAATCACCGGGAGGAAAGATTGGAAATTCTTCACGCAATCTTCCGCTGGAACCACCATTATCTGCCACAGTCACAATTGCTGTTAACTGATTGGTTATCTGGCGCAATGCGGTCAAAGTCGCGGCTAATCCATGACCACCACCTAAAGCAACAACCTTAGTCAAAACTACTCACGACCTACATCTCGATGCGTTGGATGCGCAGAAATCTCCGAACCCATCTCATTAAGTTGGCGTGCGATCTCTTGGGTGATCGCAACACTTCTGTGTTTTCCACCAGTGCAACCAACTGAGATAGTTACATACTTCTTACCTTCACGCATGTATCCCTCGATCATTGAATGCACTAAATGAACATAATCCTGAACAAAGTCACTCACACCTTCACTACTCAAAACTCGATCACTGACTTGAGAAGTAAGACCAGTTAATGGGCGAAGTTCGGGATCCCAATGTGGATTCGGAATGAATCGGCAATCCAAAACAAGATCTGAGTCAACTGGGATTCCGTACTTGTAGCCAAATGACAAAACATTGATTCGAATTCCTTGCAGCTTTCCTGCACCAAATATTTCACCGATACGCTTTTCTAACTGATGCACATTGAGGTTTGATGTATCAATTGCAACATCGGATTGCGAACGGATCTCTTCTAATTTTTCACGCTCGCGTGCGATTCCATCAACGATTCGATCTTTGCCCTGTAACGGATGAGGTCTACGTGTTGATTCAAAACGTTGTACTAAAGCTTGATCAGTTGCATCAAGAAAAACCAACCGATAATCCGATTTACTTTTCTTGAGTTCATCCATCGCTTGAGTCAGCTCATCAAAGAACTCGCCTCCGCGCACATCGACAACTACCGCTAACTCTTTGCCTTGCGGTCCAGTCCCCTTACTTACCAACGCGGGAAGTAATGCTGGCGGCAGGTTATCGACAACGTACCAACCCAAATCTTCGAGGGCATGTGCAACTGTTGAACGTCCAGCACCTGACATGCCGGTGAGAATTAAGGTCTCCTGATTAGCCATGCTCTTATCCTCTTACATCTGTCAAGAAGGTCGATACACGCTCAAGACTCTTTTCAAGGTAGGCCGGCAGCATCTCCTTGTGCTCTTGATTCTTGGTTTCAAATAGGTAATTGAGCAACAGTAAGCGGCGCTGCAACAGCAACGCCTTCATGGCATTTGCGGAGTAAGTGGGTAATGGCCTTACGCTCTTGTACCCATTCAAAAGGGCTTCATCTTGCTCTGGCGTATCCAAATAGTACAAAGTCACGGCTAGATCTTGGGCTTCAACGCCGTAACCGCAATCATCAAAATCAAAGATCGACAATTGACCTTCATTCCACATCAAGTTCCAGCCGTGCATATCTGCATGAATGATGTGGACGGGTGAGTTTTGGTATAACTCATTTGTGTATTTCATAATTTGGTCATGAGCTTGTTGAATCGATGCTCGATCCGCATCCGATAAAACTGACTTATCAGAGAAAAGAAAATCTTCTGTGCCCCAGAAAAAATCACTAAATGTGGGCAGAGAGTTGCCGGATGAAAGTGCAAACTCTGAAGATTCTTCATGCAAAGTAGCCATTGCCCTACCTAACTGATGGAGTTGCTCCATGGTTGGCTCGTCACCAATTTCCTCACCCTCGAGCCACGAGTACATAACTCCGTAAAGGGTTTGTCCAGAATCTGCATGTAAACTCGAAACAATGTATTGATCATCCAAGGTGGCAATTGGTGTCGGCGTGTGTAATCCCGAAGTGCGGTTGAGGTAACGAACCCACTCGACTTCTGCCTTCATGTTATCGACGGTACGAGTCGAGTTGATATTGATTCTCAATGCGTACTTGGTACCTGAATCGGTCTCGACCGAAAAAGTGGCGTTAAATTCAAAGTTAATGCATGAAACCTTTGCGCCATGAATCCCATAATCCTTTAAGAGTTCAGTGGCGAAAGATGTCAAAGAGTTCTGTTGATCTTTTGCCGGAAGGTCGAAGAATTCCTTGCCCATTACTTACCCTCCATTATTTCGCCGGTTTCCGTATTTACTGATTGAGTTGCAACTGAAGCCAGATGCGTTTCTATAATGGAAGCAATCTTTGAGCCGATGCCGGGAGTAGCCGCTATGTCTTCAACTGATGCTTTTTTAATTGCCGCTACCGACCCGAATCGCTCTAGAAGTGAAGCTCTTCGAGCCGAACCTAGTTGTGGTATTTGATCCAAAACTGACTCCAACATAACCTTTGAACGACGCGAGCGATGGAAGGTAATTGCAAAGCGGTGTGCCTCATCTCTAATCCGCTGCAAGAGATACAGTCCTTCACTGCTACGTGGCAAAATCAATGGATCCTTAGAACCCGGCATCCAGACTTCTTCTAATCGCTTGGCTAACCCGCATAAAGCGATGTCTTTAATACCGAGCTCATCTAATGCGCGTTGTGCAGCATTTACTTGGGGCTGTCCACCATCGACCACAATGAGTTGTGGCGGGTAAGCGAACTTGCTTGGCTTTCCGCCAAGTTCAGCGACCTCTGCTTCATTCTCTTTTCGATCATCCAGTAAACGTTTTAGGCGACGAGTAATAACCTGGTGCATCGCACGGGTGTCATCAAAGCCTTCGCTGGTATCGATGATGAAACGTCTGTACTCGCTCTTCTTAATCATTCCATCTTCAAAAACCACCATTGATGCGACAACGGATGTGCCTGAAATATTCGAGATATCAAAGCACTCGATTCGAAGTGGAGTCCGCCCAAGATTGAGATGCTCCTCAATTTCAGTTAACGCTTTGCCGCTCACAGCTGCATCGGTGGCTCGCTTACTGAGATATTGAATAAGTGAGTACTGGGCATTTCTCTTAACGGTATCTAGTAGTTCAACCTTTTCACCACGTTGCGGAACCTTGATCTCAACTTTCGTAGAACCTATCGAGCCAAGCCATTGTTCGAGCTGTTCTTTATCTGACGGTTCTGCGTTGATGTAAATATTGCGTGGAACTGCGATTGCCCCGGATCCATAAATTGAATACAGCAGGGCGGTTAACTCGTCTTGGCCTTCAAGGACCATCTCTTGATCAACAATCCATGATCGAGAACCTTTGACCGAACCACGTTGCATTGAAAAGATCGAGCCGGCGGCATGGAAACCGTCATGATAAATAGAGATGAAATCTCCATCTAGATCATCGGAAAAATTACCTTCGGTCGATTTCTGGGCCTTTTCAAAGGACTCGATTTGATCGCGCAGACGTGCTGCTCTTTCAAACTCTTCATTGGCAGCGGCGGCATTCATCTCTTCGTGCAGTTTAGGAAGAATGTTTTCCATTCCAGATTCCATAAACTCATTGAGTCGCTCAGCTAGTTTTTTGTGATCCTCTTTCGAGATCCAATCAACGCAAGGTGCAGCGCACTTGCCGATATCTCCCAGTAAGCACTGTCTCTTGCTGCGTTGGGCACGTGTGAAGTTTGAGGATGAGCACGATCTGACTGGAAAGACCTTAAGCAATACCTCGAAAGTGTTTCTAAGCGCCCAGGCGTTTGTGTATGGTCCGAAATACTTCAGTCCAGGACGCTTGTCCTTTCGGGTTATGAAAATCATTGGGTAATCATCATTAAGCGATAACGCTAAATACGGATAAGACTTGTCATCCTTGAACTGCACGTTGTACTTGGGTTGATACTGTTTGATCCAACTAAACTCCAGGGCTAGCGCTTCAAGTTCGGTGCTAACTATCGTCCAATCAACTCGGACTGCTTCATGAACCATACGATGGGTCTTGGTCGCAAGATTTGCTTGAAAGTAATTGCTCAATCGATTCTTGAGATTCTTAGCCTTTCCAACGTAAATAACTTTGTCCTGTTTATTGTAAAAACGGTACACCCCAGGGTGTTCTGGAATATTAGTCGGCCGATAACTTTGAGGATCTGCCATGAGGTTACTTTTTCGCTGGGGCTTTTCTATTTGATTTTAAGATTTCACCCAAGAACTGCCCGGTGTAACTTTCCTTAACAGCGGCAACAGTTTCAGGAGTTCCTTCGGCGACAACTAATCCCCCACGGAAACCACCTTCGGGTCCCATGTCGATAACCCAGTCTGAACACTTAATGACATCTAAGTTGTGTTCGATAACAACAACTGTGTTGCCTGTGTCTACCAATCTATTGAGCACGGTTAATAACTTGTTGACATCCTCAAAGTGCAGACCTGTGGTTGGTTCATCTAAGACATAAATTGTGCGGCCCGTTGAACGACGTTGTAGTTCGGTTGCAAGCTTTACACGTTGGGCTTCACCGCCAGAAAGGGTTGGTGCAGATTGACCCAGGCGTACATAGCCCAGACCAACATCATTCAGAGTTTTTAGATAACGGGCGATGGCAGGCACTGATTCGAAGAAGCCATGCGCCTCTTCGATCGGCATGTTAAGAACTTCGGCAATGGTCTTATTCTTGTAATGGACCTCGAGAGTTTCACGGTTATAGCGAGCTCCATGACACACCTCGCACGGAACATAGACATCAGGTAAAAAGTTCATTTCGATGGTGATTGTTCCATCGCCAGAGCAGTTTTCGCAGCGTCCACCTTTGACGTTGAAAGAGAATCGACCTTGTTGGTAACCACGAATCTTTGCTTCACTAGTTTCAGCAAAAAGCGCGCGAATCTTGTCGAAGACACCTGTGTAGGTTGCCGGATTTGAACGCGGAGTTCTTCCAATAGGCGATTGATCAACATGGACAACCTTGTCCAATAGTTCGATACCAGTAACAGTTCTATGACGACCAGGAACAAGTCGCGCGCCATTTAACTTATTTGCCAAGGTCGTGTACAGAATGTCATTAACTAACGTTGATTTTCCAGAACCAGAAACTCCTGTTACGGAGACAAAGACACCTAGTGGAACTTCGACTTCGATGTCCTTGAGATTGTTTTCTTTAGCACCCTTTACAACAAGCTTTCGCTTGGGATCTATGGGGCGGCGTTTCTTCGGTATCTCGATTGATTTACGTCCCGATAAATATGCACCAGTTATCGATTCCTTGGAAGCGATGAGTTCTTCATAACTTCCTGAAACTACAACTTTTCCACCATGTTCACCAGCTCCTGGTCCAATATCTACGATCCAGTCGGCGGTGCGAATTGTTTCTTCATCGTGTTCTACAACAATCAAGGTATTTCCTAGGTCGCGCAAACGAGTCAGAGTTTCGATCAAGCGCTTGTTATCACGTTGATGCAGACCGATTGAAGGCTCATCTAGAACATAGAGAACTCCTACAAGACCGCTACCAATCTGTGTTGCTAAACGAATGCGCTGTGCTTCACCGCCAGATAAAGAGCCGGCAGGGCGTGCGAGTGAAAGGTAATCAAGACCGACATCTAGTAAGAAACCAAGACGAGCGTTGACCTCTTTCATCACGCGTTCTGCGATCTGTGCCTCACGCTTATTGAGCTTGATCTGCTTCAGAAAGACCGCACAATCAGCGATTGAAAGTTCGCAAATTTCCGAGATGTTTTTGTTACCAATCGTCACAGCCAGTACTTCAGGCTTTAAACGGGCTCCGTTACAAGTTTCGCAAGCGATTTCGCGCATGTAAGCCTCGTACTTATCACGGCTGTAATCACTATCTGTTTCTTCATGTCTGCGATGAATAAAAGGTATGACACCCTCAAAACCTGTGGTGTAGTTGCGAGCACCGTAGCGCCCCTTGTACTTCATCTTGATTTCATACTCATAGCCATTCAAAATCGCTTCACGCGCCTTGACTGAAATCTTTTTCCACGGCGTATCCAAAGAAAATGGCAGATCCTTGGCTAATGCTTCTAGCAAGCGCAGGAAGTAATCAGAAGATTGACCACCTGACCACGGCGCAATCGCACCATCATTTATCGAGATTGAATCATCCGGAATGATCAGATCCTCATCAACCTCTTTCTTGGTTCCAATTCCAGAACATTCTGCGCAGGCTCCAAATGGAGAGTTAAAAGAGAAAGAGCGGGGCTCTAACTCTTCAAATGAAAGTTCGCAATCATGACAGGCCAAGTGCTCGCTATAGGTACGTTCTTTGTCGTCACCTTTCGCATCAACAAAATCAAGGATGACAATTCCTGACGCCAAGCGCAAAGCATTTTCAATAGAGTCAGTTAAACGAGTTTTGCTTTCAGCTTTGGCGGTCAAGCGATCAATAACTACTTCGATGGTGTGCTTTTCCTGCTTCTTGAGCTTAGGGGCATCAGATAGCTGAACTACTTCCCCATCGATTCGTGCACGTGAGTAACCTTGAGTAATCAAATCATTAAAGAGTTCAACAAACTCGCCCTTGCGTGCTC
>DAIMZE010000004.1:0-29864 GCA_036734125.1 Candidatus Planktophila sp. | reverse complement strand
TGAGTTCATTCACGAACATAAAGCGGGATTCAAAGACATTTTCAGTAACTAAAGAGTGACCATCTGCGATTGCATTGAGGGCGATAACCATTGGAAGCAAATCGGTAGGAAAACCTGGGTAGGGAAGTGTCGCAACATCAATGGCCTGCGGACGCACATCCATCTTCACGCGAATTCCATCGGCGGTCGATGTAATGATTGCACCTGCGGATGCTAATTTTTCAAGAGGTAATTCAAGATGTTCAGGTCGCGCTCCATGAATTGTGATGTCACCACGAGTCATGGCCGCAGCAAATGCCCAGGTGCCGGTGATGATGCGATCAGTAATTGTTGTGTGATCAGTTGGATGTAAAACTTCAACGCCTGTAATTGTGATTAAGGGAGTACCCAGGCCTTCGATCTTTGCACCCATGGAAATCAAGAAATCGCCCAGGTCGACGATGTCAGGTTCACGTGCTGCGTTATCTATTGTTGTTACACCCTTGGCTAGCACCGCAGCGGTCATGATGTTTTCAGTTGCACCCACACTTGGGAAATCTAATTCGACTGGTGCGCCAGTTAATCCATTTGGTGCTTCTGCAATTACGTAGCCATGTTCAATATGTGCTTTTGCACCTAGTGATTCAAGACCTTTTATGTGAAAATCTAAACCTCTTGAACCAATTGCATCTCCACCGGGAAGTGCGACATCTGCTTGACCAACTCGTGCAACTAAAGGACCAAGGACGTTGATCGATGCTCGCATCTTTCGAACCAAATCGTAATCAGCGCGATGAGCAGGCTCTTGCGGGACTGTAATTGTGACCGTATCCGCACCGCGCACAACGGTGCAACCAAGTCTGGTTAAAAGGTCAGCCATGATGTCCACATCAGCAATGTCTGGAACATTTCTAATTGTTGTTGTGCCGGCGGCCAGCAATGAGGCTGCCATAAGCTTTAAAACCGAGTTCTTGGCACCTGTTACAGAGACTTCTCCCCGCAGGGAGGTTCCGCCGACTATGCGGAAGCGATCGTGGGATGCCATAGCGGCAGTCTACTTATAGGGTAGGCACATGGTTAATTTAACGCGCATTTACACAAAGACCGGCGATGACGGAACTACATCTCTAGGAGACATGAGCCGTACCTCAAAAAATGACCCACGTCTTGAAGCGTATGCGACAGTTGATGAGGCGAACTCCAGCATCGGTGTTGTTCTCTCAACTGATGGATTGACCGAAGATGTGCGAGCACTGCTCGTTCGAATTCAAAATGATCTCTTTGATGTTGGTGCTGATCTGTGTACTCCAGTTGTGGATTCTCCAGCTTTTGAACCACTTCGAGTTCTAGAGTCTCAGATAACTTACTTAGAAGAACAGATCGATAAGTTCAACGCCGATCTTGAATCTTTGCGTTCATTTGTTCTTCCATCTGGAACACCAGCTGCAGCGCACCTACATGTTGCTCGTACAGTTTTGCGTCGAGCAGAACGTTGTACCTGGGCAGCTATCCATGCATTCGGTGGGGGAGTAAACCCGCTTACAGCAAAGTATTTAAATCGTTGCTCTGATCTGCTCTTTGTTCTTGCGCGCTATGCCAATAAGGAAATCGGCGATCAGTTGTGGGTTCCAGGAGCTAATCGCTAAGGAGTTATTGTGTAGGTCGTACCGGGGACTTTTTCCTGAGGCGAATCATTTCTACACACAGCTTTGATATTTGAAATCGAGTGGTCTAATTCAATTGGCTCTTGGCTGATAATCAAAATGGTCGCATACTTTTTGGCTGAGGTTTTTCCAATTGTTGTTCGCACAGTCCCAAAGATTTTCTGAGTTGCATCCTCAGTAGATGTTGGGCCTTTAAGGTTTGCGGTAACAACCCACCACACGCAACCTACTGCTGAAGCAACAGTTACTGCGCCGCATGCGAACTTCTCGCACACTGGCACGCCATCTATTTTTTCTGCCAAAGCAGCCGTTAACTTTTTGTCATTAGATGCCAATCCCACTAACTCCTTGGGAGTCGGAATTTTGGCGTAGGTGTTTCCATCTTTGCTCTTGATGAAACCTTTGGGCGGCCAAACAGGTGAGGGTGACGGAGTTATCTTCGCCTTCTTTGTTGCTGCGATCGTAGAGGTCTGCGCAGAGTGAGCCACTGGCGCTATCAAGGTGAGCGCCAGTGCGAGTGCAATTGCCTTCTTAATCACGCTCCCACTTAAATTTACGCACACTAAAGAAGATTCCAATTATGAGCCAAAGCACCAAAACGAGGAAGGTAGTTTGAAGTTCCCAAGACTTTGCAACCTCTTGTGAAGCAAATGAATCGGGGAGAAAAACAGATCGCATGCCTTGGGTGAGCCACTTCAGCGGGAAAATTGCGGCGACTTGTTGCATCCAGGATGGGAGCTGAGTGAAGACAAAAAAGACTCCGCTAAAGAATTGCAGAATAATGACTATCGGCGATACAACTGCAGATGCACCTCGACCGCTTTTTGGAACAATCGAAAATGCGATACCAAGTGCAGTCGAACAGGCACTTCCTAGTAAAACTAACCAAGTAAAGGTTAGCCATTTACCCGAATCTGTTGGCATATCCAATCCAAAGAATGCAACACCGAATCCAAGAAGCAGAAGAATTTGAATAACCATGCTGACAAATATGAGAATAGCTTTTCCAATGAAGTAGCTCGAAGCTGGCATCGGAGTTCCACGTAAGCGCTTGAGTGCACCAACTTCACGCTCCATAGGAATTGTTATCGCTAAAGCTTGAAAGCCTGTGTTAACAAGGCCAGAAGCGATCATTCCGGCAACAAAATATTGTGAGAATGTCACGCCAGGTGCGATTGTGTCTTTGAAAACAGAACCAAAAATTGCCAGCAAAATGACTGGAAACAACAGGGTAAAGACAACAGATTCACGTTGACGCGCAAACTGTCTCATCTCTAGACCACCACGTCTGATACCCAATTGGAGCGCGCTAGGAATCTTTTTCATCAACGCCTCCAATCATTTCAAGATAGATATCTTCTAGCGATGGGCGAGTAACCATTAATTCAGGCACTTCGCCATTAAATCTGGCCGATAAAGTTGAAACCAAAGAGGTTGGGTTGTCTGTTTTTTCAGATTTAATTTGATCGCCGTCACGCCATTGGACTGTGGCTTGCGAGGTAGCTCTTCCACCTAGTTCGGTTGGGGTAGAGATTTCAACAATGATGCCCTTATTGATGACTGCGACTCGATCTGCAAGAGCTTCAGCTTCATCTAAATAGTGAGTTGTGAGCACAATAGTTGCGCCATCAGAGCGTAACTTCTTAATCAATGACCAAAATGCGCGCCTTGCTTCTGGATCAAAACCAGTTGTTGGCTCATCTAAAAAGAGAAGTTCAGGATTTCCAATTATTCCTAGCGCCACATCAAGACGTCTGCGTTGGCCACCAGAAAGATTACGAATCAGCGCATCTCTTTTTTCTTGTAAACCTACCGAATCGATTACCTCTTCCACATCTCGTGGATTTGAGTAGTAACCATGAAAGTGATTGATAGTTTCAAAGACCGTTAAATCGCCAGCATCTGCTGATGTTTGTAAAACGATTCCGATTCGGTTGCGCCATTCTCGTGATTGATGACCCCTGGTACCGGGATCAAAACCCAGAACTGAAACCGATCCTGCATCACGCGTTCTAAATCCTTCAAGAATCTCTACCGTTGTGGTCTTGCCGGCACCATTGGGACCTAAAATAGAAAAGATCTCGCCTTGCTGGATTGAAAGATCTAGTCCACGCACGGCATGCACATCACCGTAATGTTTCGTAAGGCCTTTTACTTCGATGAGGCTCATGTGGTCACTTTACTATGAGAAAATACACCTGTGAGCCCGCGTAGAAATTACCCAAAGAAGCGACAAAAGCCTGAGGAACCTCGGGAGATCAACATCGCCTCGACGGGTGAGAGCGTTGAAGAACACAGCGATGGCATTTACATCGTTCGACGTTTAACCGGTTCTGGATCCACAAAACCATATCGCTGCCCTGGGTGCGATCAGATGATTCCTTTAGCAACGCCACACATTGTTGCTTGGAAAGATTATGATGAAGATGGACGTCGTCATTGGCACACAGCGTGTTGGACAAAGAAAGATAAGCGACGTCCTAACACGGAGCGAACAAGAAATGCTCCACGCTTCTAATTAAACAGAAGTTACAACTTAACCTAGACGGCCCTTTAACAATCGCGAAGCCCTAACAATCAACCGATCAGTTCCAGCAGTTCGCTTAAAACTTAGAATCCTTAACGGAAGATTTACTCGAGTTCTTACAACGGTGCGCGCATAGGTGTATTCAAGAAGGCCTTCAGGGCCATGGATACGTCCGTAACCACTGTCCTTGACACCTCCAAATGGCACCGATGAAATCGCTGCAAAAGAGAAAGTTGAATTAATCGCCACCATTCCGCAATGTAATTGTGAAGCGATCTTTTTGCCTTGACGCTTTGACCAGATGTTGGCACCTAGTCCGTACCTGGAATCATTGGCAAGCTCAATTGCTTGCTTCATGGATGCAACGCGATTAATAATGATGATCGGTCCAAAAGTTTCTTCTCGAACCGCCGTTGAATTTTCAGGCACATCAACCAAAATAACTGGTTGTACAAAAGGCTCCTGTATAGATTTCAAACTTCCGTATGCGAATTTTCCGCCATCTTTAATAGCGGCCTTCACATGAGAAGTAATGACACCAATCTGCGATGGCATAGTTGAAGCTCCATAGTTTCCCTCACCTGGAGCTCCAGCCTTAAGTGTTGACGCTAATGCGATAGCTTTTTCAATAAAGATATCTGCAATTTTTTCATCGACGTAGACTCGTTCTGCACCAATACAGGATTGACCGGCATTTGCCATAGCCGACCAGATGGTTGCATCTACTGCGCGTTCAATGTTGGCATCAGATGCAACGATTACAGGATCTTTTCCGCCACATTCCAAAACGACTGGTGTCATTTGAGTCGCACAGGCTGCAGCAACTAATTTTGCAGTCCTAGTAGAACCGGTAAAGGAAAGTTTGTTGATTGCCGATGTGCACAGTGCATTTCCTGTATCTGCTAAACCTGTAATTGTTGTAAAAACACCAGAAAATGGAGCAATCGAGTTAAAGCTCTCATGAATCCACATTCCAACACCTGGGGTGTATTCACTTGGCTTGAAAACAACGGTATTTCCAGCGGCTAGTGCGTAAGCGATAGATCCCATAGGAGTAAAGATCGGGTAATTCCAAGGTCCGATGACTCCCACAACACCCAAAGGTGAGCGCTCAACTGTTGCTGACATATTGGCCATTAAGGCACCTGGCGCACGATGTGAAGTGCGCATGATTTCTTCTGCATGACGTGCGGCCCAACCAATGTGATTAACGGTATTTGAAACCTCTAATCGAGAATCACTAAGCGGCTTGCCGGTTTCTAAGGAAATCAATTGTGCGATCTGATCCACATTGTTAATGATGAATGTGCTCCACTTGAGCAACACTTTCTTACGACCACTAAACCCTAATTTGACCCATTCATCTGATGCAGCACGTGCCTGTTCAACAGTGTGTGCTACTTCTTTTGCAGTAAAGATCGGATACCGACCCACGACCTGACCATCAGAAGGGTTGAATGAAGTAAAGGTTTTTGCCATGTCATAAAGCCTAGTCGTGTATCGGTAGGATTTACAGCATGAGCCAGACGGTACGCCCGAGCAGTATTTTCGATGCGAAGCGAACCCCATTTCACGTAATCACCGAAGATGGCATTGACTTAATTGGCGAAGTTGCTGCTCCGTTAGGTACCTCAAAGGGTGCGATTTTGTGCTTGCATCCTTTGCCAACAGCGGGCGGAATGATGGATAGTCACGTCTACAAAAAAGCTGCTAACCGCCTGCCGGCAATGACAGGCATCACGGTTGTTCGTTTCAATACACGAGGTACAGCAAGTGAGGCAGGAAGTAGCACAGGTCAATTTGATAACGGAGTATCAGAGCGTTTTGATGTCGAGGCAATGTTGCGCTACTGCTTTGACACTTTGAAGTTAGAAAATCTCTGGGTAACTGGTTGGTCTTTTGGAACTGATTTGGCTTTGCAACATGCGAAAGACCCACGACACAAAGGTTTGATTTTGCTAAGTCCGCCACTTCGGACAACTACTGATGCTCAACTTGAATATTGGAATACAGACTCTCGACCAATTACCGCTCTTGTTCCTGAGTTGGATGATTATCTAAAGCCGGCTGAGGCACGAGAAAGATTTGCAGTTGTTCCTACATTAAAAATCATTGCCGTCGATGAAGCTAAACATTTGTGGCTTGGAGAACCCGCAGTTCACCGAGTTCTCTCTGAAATTGCCTCTATCGTCATTGATGTTCCAACAACGCTTCCGCTGGAGTTTTAAGCCTTATTTGCTCGTGGGATTACAACTTCATCCAGAATAAGAATGATTGAAGCTGCTACGGGAACTGCAAGTAGTCCACCCACTAGACCAAGCAAAGATGAACCAATCAGTGCCGCGATAATCGTTACAGCACCCGGTACCGAAAGTGTGCGCTTCATGATGCGAGGTGTGACTACGTAGTTTTCAATTTGAACATAGACGACATAGGCAACGAAAGCGACTATTCCGATTACTAATGATTGCGACAGCGCAATCAAAGTAAAGATTCCTGCCCCAATGAAGTGTCCGATCAATGGAATAAGAGCTGCAACTAAAACAAACATACCGATCGCGATAGGTGAAGGCAGCCCAAGAATCGTTGAAAGAATAGTGACAAATACCGCCGCCATGGCTGCAATCAGAATCTGGCTTCCAACGAAAGATCCCACTCGCGCAATAATCGCATTTGTTAGTAAGCCAACTCGATCACGGCGGCTAGCAGGTACCAATGAGAGCCCAAGATTTACTGCTTGAGGAAGTGAGGTAATGAAATACAGTGTGAGAACTAAAATCGTTAGCGCGGTAAAGAATCCCGAAAGAACAGATTTTCCGACTCCAATAACTCCGCCAAATGTAGAGATCAACAACGTTCCATCAGAAGTGACTGATTTCAATCTTTCTTGCAAGGTGTCAATCAGACCATATTGCGTATTGAGCTGATTAATAGTTTCATTCTTCATTAAATCTTGCAGCAGTTGAGGCGCAGAATCGATCAGATTGGTACCTTGACTGATAACTGGTGGGATAACTACCAGTGAGAAAAATATGACAAAGAGAATTACTGAAGAAAAAATCACGGTGACCGCTGCATTACGCGATAAGTTTCGCTTGCGCAACGCTTCAACCGCTGGATTTAATCCTGTAGCTAAAAACAGAGCAATCAAAATAAGTACAAAAATCTGGCTGACACTTGCTAAAGCACGCATCAATACAATCGCAGTAAGCGCTCCAAGGGTTGCTATGAAGCCAAAGTAAAAGGGATGAGATCGATTGATTGGCGCACCCAAAGTCCCGTAATCGGCGGCAACCTTTTCTGCCTTTGGTGCTCGAGTTGCTGCCTTCTTAATGCGCGTTGAAATAGCCATGTGGACATTCTAAAGTGTGTAGATCACTCTTATTGAGACGTGGTGTTCATGTTCCAGACACATTTATACGAGAGAATAAGGACATGGCATTGCGCATTACGGGCTTGGGCGAGGAGATCGCTGCGGTTACTGGCCTACCGTGGCACTTGCCCCTTGAGCAGTGGCCTGAAGATCCAGCCTTAGCGGAAAAGCGCGGTATTTCGCGACATGTCGTGCGGTTAGTGCGGGCTAGTAATGATCCTGATGCAGAGGTCTATGCCGTCAAAGAGACGGTTTCAGAGTTTGCAAATCGTGAGTACAAGATTCTGCGAGAGCTTTCGCATCTGAATGCACCCTGTGTCGAACAAGTGGCAGTTGTTGAAGGTCGAGTCGATGCAAATGGCGAAGAACTTCCTTGCGCAATCGTTACGCGATTTTTGCCGTATTCCTTGCCATATCGCGTGCTTCTCTCTGGTGCTGTAACGGCCCAAGAGATTACAACGATGGCTAGTGCCCTAGCGTTGCTGTTAGTTCGTTTGCATTTATTAGGTTTTTGGTGGGGCGATTGTTCACTGTCAAACACCTTGTTCCGTCGTGATGCCGAAGGCTTTGCTGCTTATCTAGTAGATGCAGAAACCGGTGAGTTCCAAAAAACTTTAAGCGATGGGCAACGTGAACATGATTTAGACATTGTGCATTTCAATGTTGCTGCAGAACTTGAAGATTTAGCTTTATCGGGGGTTTTGTATCCAGGTATGGAGCCAGTACGTGCATCTGATGCAGTAATTCGACGTTACCGAAGAATTTGGGCGGCGCTGAAAGAAAGACAGTTATTAGATCCTAAGGACAGACATGCTGTTGAACGCGCAATGCGTCAGCTACACGATCTTGGGTTTGCAGTAGAAGAAGTCGCAATCACAATTGATGGCGATACTCAGATGATTTCTTTTCAGCCAAAACTTGTTGCAGCTGGATACCACAGTCAACGTTTGCGCGATTTGACGGGTCTAGAAACCGAAGAGCTGCAAGCTAAACGTCTCCTTGCTTCATTTGATCGATACAACGCACGAGAAAACAAACTAGGTCTTTCAATCAATGAGATGGCCAAGAAGTGGATCGCTGAAGTTTTCGAGCCTGTAATCAGCAGAGTTCCTGATGACATGAGAGGACGTGTGGAACGCGCACAAATGTTCCATGAAATCCTTGAAAATCGCTGGTATTTAAGTGAAAAAGCAGGTTATGACGTTGGGTTAGATGAAGCAACTGATAACTACTGTGCCGAAATCTTGCCAATGCGTCGTGACTCGGGCGTGGACATAGTTGTTCAATAGGTAGGATTGCGACATGAGCTTGCCACCCAACTTCGGTCAAGCCTTTGATTTAAGTTCTCTCACTAAGCCAAAGGTAGATCCAACTACACCTTTGCCAGGTATCGAAGTATCTGTAGAAAACCTCAGCAGTGACATTCTTCCTTTGTCGCTTGTGCGCCCAGTAATTGTCTTGATGTGGTCACCACGATCTGCTGAATCTGTTGAGATGATCAAAGTTTTGGGAAAATTAGAAGTTGATTACAAAGGTGCCTTTTCTTTAGCGCGAGTAGATATTGAAGCGCATCCTCAGGTTGCACAAGCTTTTCAAACCAAAACAGTTCCTTATGCAGTTGCGATTATTGCCGAGCAAATGGTTCCATTATTCGAGCAATCTTA
The DNA here is from genome assembly GCA_036734125.1 of Candidatus Planktophila sp. Taxonomy (GTDB): domain Bacteria; phylum Actinomycetota; class Actinomycetes; order Nanopelagicales; family Nanopelagicaceae; genus Planktophila. The sequence goes on along the minus strand of DAIMZE010000004.1, from coordinate 20,657 downwards.
TCCTGAAGCACAAGTACGTATGGTGATGGATAAAGTTTTAACACTTGCTTCAGAACAAGGCATTGGTCAGGCACCTGTAGAGCAGATGGAAGCCGAAGAAATCGAAGCCATGGATGCGCTAGAGGCTGGCAATTACGTTGCAGCAGAGGCAGCATACAAAAAGTGGTTATCCCGTAAGCCTTCAGAAAATCTTGCAAAATTAGGTTTAGCGCAAACGCAATTGTTAATGCGCACAGAAGGCTTAGAGCTCAGTGAAGTGATTGATCAATCCGCACTTAACCCAAGTGATATTACCTTGCAGTTAAAGGCCGCTGATGTTGAAATAGTAAACGGTGGAGTAGAAGCAGCCTTTGCGCGATTGATCCATGCCGTGCGCGCCACATCAGGTGATGAGCGAACTAAAGTAAAGGACCACCTGCTTAATCTTTTTGCCTTGGTTGATCAAAGTGATCCACGATTGGTGGCTGCTCGTAAAGAGCTTGCCAGTGCACTATTTTGAAAAAGACCGTAGGCGTAGAGCAAGAGCTAAACCTGCTCAAGGCGCTTTTCTTTCTCTTTGGGCTCTTAATTATGTCCTGGGTTCCGCGCTTTCCAGAAGTTAAAGCCAATCTCAAACTTACCAATGGTGAGTTTGGATCTCTGGTCAGCATGGGTGCACTTGGAAATCTGGTTGCTCTTCTGACAATCGGTCACCTAGTCCACAAATATGGTGCACGTTGGATACTTCAAAGTGCATCCTTCGCTTTGGGAATTAGTCTGGTTTTCTTAACTCATAGCACTTCAACTTTGCTCTTTCTGGTGTTCATCATCATTCAAGGTGGGGCAATTTCTGCTTTTCATATTTCCATCAATTCACAGGGCTTCTTTTTCCAAGATAGAACTAAGAGACAAATCATTACTCTGATGAGCGGTTTTTGGAGTAGCGGTGCCCTGATTACATCTGTTATCGCTGGCTTGCTTGTTGATCGTGTGGCATTAGATACATATACAAATTTTCTGTCAGTTTTTTGTTTCATTGCTATGTCTCTGATTATTCACAGAATTACCCCTAATCTAGTAAAAGCAGATAAAAATCCTGATTCAGATCATCGAGCTCGAGACATGTTCAAGGGATTTAAAATCGACAAACAAGTTTCAGCAGCGCTCTTGTTAGTGATCATGCTCGAATATGCTGTCAGTGACTGGGCTACAATTTTTGTTAAAGAGGACATGAAGATATTTGGTGGCATTCACACCTTGCCTTATATTCTGTTCACTTTAGCGATGATCATCGGTCGCTTGAATCTTCACAATCTCTTGCCACGTTACACAATTGATTTTCTGGTGGTAAGAGCTTCTCTACTTTCAGGACTTTCATTTATTGCTGGAATCATTGGCGTTACTTTGGTTGGAACTTCTAATCAAACTTTAGTCATCGTGATCCTTTCAGTTAGTTTTACAATCGCAGGTCTTGGATCTTCATTCTTAGGCCCATCGGTGATGAATGCGGCAAATACTCGCTCAAAGTTCCCATCCAGCGTGGTTATTGGCCAGATAGGCGTCATCAATATTTCCTTAGTCTTCATTGTCCGCTGGATAGTTGCATGGACGGCTCAAGCCACGAATCTATCGATTGCGCTCTTGATCCCAGCAGTAATGTTGTTAACTGTTCCTTACTTCGCAAAGATCTTTAAGAGCGCTTAAACCAAACCGTTGCTAGTGGGGGAATCCTCACAGATGCAATTTGCGAAGCTCCCACAATCACAGGCTCATTGCAGACACCACTTCCACCGAAGGCGGCATCATCGGTGTTTAAGACTTCACACCAAATACCTGCATTAGGAAAAGGCAGCTGGTAGTTTTCATGGGGGACAGGTGAAAAATTAGTAACGCTCACAAGTGCCGATGCGTAATCATCCCAGCGAGCAAATGCCACAACATTTGCTGCCCCATCATTTCCGACTAACCAAGTAAAGCCTTCAGGGTTTGTGTCTTTTTCCCACAAAGCAGCGGTCGATTTATAAATCGCGTTGAGCTCGGCCACCGTCTTTTGAATGCCTTGATGTTCTGCGTATTCAGTTAAATACCATTGCAAACCGGAACTCTCGTTCCACTCATCATTTTGAGCAAATTCGCTACCCATGAACAACAGCTTCTTACCTGGGTGTGCCCACATAAATCCGTAGAGCGCCCTTAAGGTTGCAAGCTTTTGCCAACGATCGCCTGGAAACTTATTTACTAACTGACCTTTTCCATGGACTACTTCATCATGCGACAGAGGCAGCATGAAGTTCTCGCTCCAGGCATACAGAATAGAAAATGTAATTTCATTATGGTGGTAAACGCGATGAATTGGTTCGTGCGATAGATATTGCAAAGTGTCATGCATCCAGCCCATATTCCACTTGAAACCAAAACCAAGGCCGCCGCCAGTTGTCTCTGCTGTAACACCAGACCAAGCCGTTGATTCCTCCGCGATCATCATGATGCCGGGGTGGGTTTTATAGGCTGTCGATGTTGCTTCCTGTAGCAACTGAACCGCTTCTAGATTTTCCCGGCCCCCATTGACGTTAGGCAACCACTGACCTTCTTCACGTGAGTAATCTAGATAAAGCATCGAAGCTACTGCATCAACACGTAAACCATCGATGTGATATTCAGTAAGCCAATACAGGGCACTTGCTACCAGAAAATTTCTTACTTCGTTTCGGCCAAAGTTAAAAATAAGCGTTCCCCAGTCAGGGTGTTCACCTAGACGTGGATCAGCATGTTCATACAAAGCTGTTCCATCAAACTTTGCTAACGCCCACTCATCTTTTGGAAAGTGAGCAGGTACCCAATCCAAAATGACTCCGATACCTGCGTTATGCAGGGCATCGACTAAGAACTTAAATTCATCAGGTGAGCCAAAACGAGAAGTTGGCGCAAAGAAGGAAGTTACTTGATAGCCCCATGAAGGTCCATAAGGGTGTTCAGTAACTGGCAAGAACTCAACATGCGTAAAGCCTTGCTGTTGGATGTACTCAACTAATTCAACTGCCAGCTCTTTATAACTAAGACCTATTTTCCAAGAGCCAAGGTGTACTTCGTAGACAGAGACTGCAGAGCGCCACGATTGGAATTGAGAACGTTGCTCTATCCAAGCTTGGTCATTCCACTGGTAAGAGGACTCTTCGACAACAGATGCTGTTAGTGGAGGAATCTCGGTAGCACGTGCCATGGGATCTGCGTGGTCAACCCATCGACCATCTATTCCACAAATAGCAAATTTGTACTTTGTTCCGGCGCTGATATCTGCAACAAAGATTTCCCAAATCCCTGAAGATCCAATGCGATGCATTTGATGTGAATTACGATCCCAAAAATTGTGATCACCGATCAAAGAGACCGCATGAGCATTAGGAGCCCAGACTGAAAAAGCAGTGCCTAGCAATGCTCCAGATTCATCACGTTTGACCTGGGCACCAAGGGCTTTCCACAATTGTTCATGGCGGCCTTCTGCGATGAGATAGAGATCCAGTTCACCTAAAGATGAATGCGGATTCAGATATGAAGCAGGTTGATGACCTTGAATACCTTGGCCTTTGAAGAACTTCGAGAAAACGCCCACGTTAGATCTTTACCGAAACTATATGGGCAACTTTTCCAACTGGTCGCGTTGGGTTAAGTGAAACGTAGGTATGCGGACTCCAGGTCATAGCAGCGCCATCTAGTAAGTCCTTGACCTCAAATTCGTTGCTCGATAATCCCAGAGCTTCCATATTCCAGTGAACGGTTGTTCCTTGAGCAAAGCTTGGATCCAGATTAACAACCACCAGAATTAAATCTTTGCCCTCGCGTTTTGAGTAAGCAACAATTGCATCGGAATCGGTGTCATGAAAAGTTAAGTTGCGAAGACGTTGTAGCGCTGGATGATCCTTACGGATTGCATTGAGCAGGGTGACAAATGGCGCAAGAGTTAAACCCTTCTTGCCAGCACCTTCCCAATCGCGGACCTTAATCTCGTACTTTTCAGAATCCAGATACTCTTCGCCGCCCTCTTTAAAGGCGCGATGTTCGTATAGTTCATATCCTGCATACATTCCCCACGATGGAGTCAGGGTTGAAGCAAGCACAGCTCGCAAAGCAAACATGGCTGGATTTCCACTTTGCAAGTGAAAAGGATTGATATCAGGGGTATTCACCCAAAAGTTTGGTCTAAAGAAGGCACTTGTTCCTTGTGCAACTTCGCGGCCGTAGTCGACTAATTCGCCCTTACTTGTCCGCCAGGTGAAGTAGGTATACGACTGATGAAATCCAGCTTTGCCAAGTGCATGCATCATCGCAGGGCGTGTAAAAGCTTCAGCCAAGAAAACTACTTCTGGGCTTTCTTTATGCACAATTGCAAGCACGTCCTGCCAGAAATGAACTGGCTTTGTGTGGGGATTGTCGACGCGGAAAATCTTTACGCCCTTTGAAACCCACAAACGAATAATTCGAAGAACCTCATTACGGATCCCTTCGTAATCATCATCAAAGTTGATGGGGTAGATGTCTTGGTACTTTTTTGGTGGGTTCTCTGCGTATGCAATCGTTCCATCAGCGCGCTTGTTGAACCATTCTGGATTGCTCGTTACCCACGGATGATCGGGCGATGTTTGCAGCGCTAAATCCATGGCAATTTCTAAACCTTGTTTGCCTGCAGCTTTGACGAAATCTTCAAAATCTTTCATGGTTCCAAGTGCAGGGTTTATCGCATCATGTCCGCCATCCGAATTACCGATTGCCCATGGGACGCCACAATCTTCTGGCTTTGCATCCAAAGTGTTGTTCTTGCCCTTTCGGTGTGAAATTCCAATTGGATGAACTGGTGGAAGGTATAGAACATCAAAACCCATAGCAGCAACACCAGCAAGACGTTTTGTAGCTGTCGCAAATGTTCCGCTAACTACAGTTCCATCTGCATTTCTAATTGCACCTTCGCTACGTGGGAAAAATTCATACCAAGATCCAACTAATGCACGATCGCGATCTGCCCGCACGGGGTATTTTTCTGATTCCCCAGTTACGGTTCGATATTGCGAAGTGCTTGCTGCTTTGATGACAAAGTAGAAATCACCTTCGGCGGGAACTGTGAATTGACCTTCATAGCGATCTGTTCCGGGCCAACGCTGAATTAGTGGCTGACAATCAACCATCTTGTCTTTGGAATTAAAGAGACAAACTTCGGCAGTAAGGGTTTCATGACCTTCAATAATGATTGTTGCCGAGACTGAAATCGTCTCTTTCGCGATCGCCTTTACCGCAACAAATTCTCCCCCGAAGTAAACCGCGGGGGAGATATCTGTGATTGGAATTCTAGAGATCAACCCGATCCTTCTGTATTGCCAGCATCTGCAGCTGAGACATCATGGATACGATACTTATCCATTGCCTGCGTGACAATGCTTTGCTTGATTTCACCTTGATTACAGAGTTGCTGCAACACGGCGACAGCGATTGATTCAGCATCAACCTTGAAGTGGCGACGAAGTGCGCCACGGGTATCAGACAAACCAAAGCCATCTGTACCTAATGAGTAGAACGGCTTTTCAACCCACGGAGCAACTTGATCTTGAACAGCGCGCATGAAATCGCTGACTGCAACAACCGGACCCTTTGTATGAGCTAACTTCTTGGTGATGTAAGCGCTACGTCGATCTGTTGGATTGAGCAGATTATGGCGATCGGTTTCAAGACCATCGCGACGTAACTCGTTCCATGAAGTTACCGACCAGACCGCTGCATTAACGCCCCAATCATCTGCAAGAAGTTGCTGCGCCTTAACTGCCCAGTTAACTCCTACACCTGATGCCAAGATCTGCGCATTCTTTTTGCGTGAAATCTTGGCAGGAGAGTACAAGTAAATTCCCTTGAGCAAACCATCAACATCGAGATTCTCTGGCTCTGCAGGATGTACATATGGCTCATTGTAAACAGTGAGGTAGTAATAAACATTCTCACTATTTTCACCATACATACGACGAAGACCATCTTTAACAATATGGCCAAGCTCGTAAGCAAATGCGGGATCGTAAGCAACGACTGCAGGATTAGTAGCCGCAAGCAGATGTGAATGACCATCTTCATGTTGCAGACCTTCACCATTAAGGGTTGTGCGTCCAGCTGTTGCACCGACCACAAAACCACGAACTAATTGATCAGAAGCTGCCCAGAAAGCATCTCCTGTGCGTTGGAAACCAAACATTGAATAGAAGATGTAAATAGGGATCATTGGTTCATCATGAGTCGAGTACGAAGATCCAACTGCAGTAAATGATGCAACCGATCCGGCCTCATTAATACCTTCGTGCAGAATCACACCTGAAGTTGATTCCTTATATGACAACATCAATTCACGGTCTACCGCGGTGTACTGCTGACCATGCGGAGAATAGATCTTCATCGTTGGGAACAATGAATCCATTCCAAAAGTACGAGCTTCATCAGGAATGATCGGAACTATGCGATTGCCCAACGCTGGATCCTTTACAAGATCCTTCAGCATGCGAACAAAAGCCATTGTTGTTGCGATCTCTTGATGACCAGAACCACGCTTAACGGATTCGTAAACAGAATCTGCTGGCATAGCTAGTGGACGAGAAACTGAGCGACGACGTGGAATTGAACCACCAAGCTCTGCGCGACGTTCAGCTAGATATTTAGCTTCTGGAGATTCTGCTGCAGGCTTGTAATAAGGAGGTAAGTACTTATCTAACTTCTCATCCGGAATATCCAAATGCAAGGTATCGCGGAACTTTTGAATATCTTCCAGCGTCATCTTTTTCATCTGGTGCGTTGAGTTACGACCTTCAAAGTGTGAGCCAAGTGTCCAACCCTTAACAGTCTTAGCCAAAATAACTGTTGGTCGGCCATTCTTTTGTGTTGCAGCTGTATAGGCCGCAAATAACTTCTGATAATCATGTCCACCGCGCTTGAGGTTCCAGATTTGATCATCTGACCAATTAGCAACCATTGCAGCTGTACGAGGATCACGACCGAAGAAGTTATCGCGTACATACTTTCCAGATTCAGCCTTGAAGGTTTGATAATCACCATCAAGGGTTTCATTCATAATCTTTACAAGTGCGCCTTCACGATCCTGTGCCAGAAGTGGATCCCAACCACGGCCCCACACAACCTTAATAACATTCCAGCCAGCACCACCAAAGATTGATTCAAGCTCTTGGATAATCTTTCCATTTCCACGAACCGGACCATCAAGGCGTTGCAAGTTGCAGTTAATAACAAAAGTTAGGTTGTCTAATTTTTCGCGAGTAGCTAAACCAATTGCACCTAAAGTATCGACTTCATCAACTTCACCATCACCAAGGAATGCCCACACATGCTGATCACTTGTGTCTTTTATTCCGCGGTTATGCAAGTATCGGTTGTAACGCGCTTGATAAATTGCATTCAATGGCCCAATACCCATTGACACAGTTGGGAACTGCCAAAAATCTGGCATTAAACGTGGGTGAGGATAAGAAGAAAGTCCGCCGCCTTCATGTGAAAGTTCTTGACGGAAACCATCGAGTTGGTTTTCTGTTAAGCGACCTTCAAGAAATGCGCGTGCATACATTCCGGGACTTGCATGTCCCTGGAAGAAAATCTGATCTCCACCACCTGGGTGGTCCTGGCCGCGGAAGAAGTGGTTGAAACCAACTTCATAGAGCGCAGCAGATGAGGCATAAGTTGAAATGTGTCCACCGACTCCGACACCTGGACGTTGTGCGCGGTGAACCATCATCGCTGCATTCCAACGATTGATACGGCGAATCTTGCGCTCTAAATCTTCATCACCAGGAAACTTTGCTTCATGCTCTGGCGGAATTGTGTTGATGTAATCGGTTGCACGAAGAGCTGAAATTCCAACGTTTTGTTCCTGCGCATGATTCAAAAGATTGAGCATCAAATAGCGAGCGCGAACCGGACCAGCTGCCTTGAGAGCAGCATCAAAAGAGGCTCTCCATTCGGCGGACTCTGACGGGTCGGTATCTACTAGTTGCTCAATATTGAGATCGGGCGCCTCGAAGTTTTCGCTCATGTGCCTATTCTCGCCCTTACTGCCCCCTAAGTGGAAATTGGGCAGGTGTGAAATTGAGCCAGTCTTCCCCTTGCGCTCAGCCTCGGCAAAGTGTGGACTTAGCCCGTGCCTACACGGATGGGATTGGCCAAGGATGACCTCGTTTTAGAGGTTGGCCACGATAGTGACTGCGATTCCACACTTCGAGATCAAATCATGTCAATTACTGGGACCACATTTTTAGAAGGTTCCACTAACGAAGTTGTTGATGCTGTCATCATCTGGTGGCGCGAAGGCGATGGCGATTTAGTCGATGAATTAATGGATGCACTTACCTACTTAGTTGAAAATGGCGCTATTTGGGTGATGACACCAAAAGCAGGACGAGATGGCCATGTTGAACCAAGTGACATTCAAGATGCAGCACCAATTGCAGGGCTGAGTGTGACTTCCACAATCGCGCTCGCAAAGGATTGGACCGCGACTCGATTAGTGGCACGTAAAGCGGGCAAGAGGTAAGTTTGCGACATGACTTTAACTATTGGACAAGCCGCACCAGATTTTGAAATTGCTAATCAACACGGAGAAAAAGTCTCACTTTCTTCCTTTAAGGGCCAAAAGAATGTCTTGCTGATGTTCTATCCATTCTCATTTACCGGAACATGTACGGGCGAGCTATGTGCGTTGCGCGATGACCTTTCATCTTTCCAAAATGATGATCTTCAGTTGCTTGCGATATCATGTGATTCACCATTTACACAACGCGTTTTTGCAGAGCAAGAGAATTATCAGTTCCCAGTCCTTTCAGATTTCTGGCCACATGGCGCAGTTGCAACCGCTTACGGTGTTTTTGAAGAATCAAAGGGTTGCGCACTTCGCGGAAGTTTCTTGATCGATAAAGAAGGAATTCTTCGTTGGGAAGTTAAGAATGGCTGGGCAGCGCGTGAAAACGCTGATTACAAGGCGGCTATTGCAGCGCTATAAGCGTGATTTAGGAAATTGTGGGCTCGTAAGTTAAGATTTGGGTCTGCAATACCGGGTGGTTAGCTCAGTGGTAGAGCGTCTCGTTTACACCGAGAATGTCGGGGGTTCGAAACCCTCACCGCCCACAAGATTTAAATCAGTATTTCAAGGAAAACCATGACGCTCACAATCCTCCAAGTAGCTGAAGATTATGTAGCGGACAATCTCGCAGCCATTAAAAATCTATTGAGCGATGCTTATGAAGGTGACTTCTCCGAAGAAGATTGGCTCCATTCTTTTGGCGGTGTTCGATTCCTGGGTATTTTGAACAATGAGATCGTTGCCCATGGAGCAGTGGTCCCTAGAGAAGTTTTGATAAACGAGAAAATGACTACAGTTGGTTATCTCGAGGCAATTGCAGTCGCGAGCAAAAATCAAGGGCAGGGTATTGGTCGCGAATTGTTGTCATCAATGAGTGAATTCTGTGTTTCTAGATATCAGATCTCAATGCTTTCAACAGATGAATTCAATTTTTATAGCAACTTTGGCTGGAAACAATTCAAAGGTAAAAGCGGAGTATTGCTTGATGGTGAAGCAGTTCTTACTCCTGATGAAGACGACGGATTGATGTATCTCATTGACAAGGCAAGGTTTTCCCAAGAAATCCTGACCGCCTACTGTTATCCACGAGAAGGCGATCACTGGTAACTAGGATTCCCGCACCTCATTCACTCCTACTTCTTCTTGACTTTCTCTAACTCCATTTCCTGAAAACGAATCAAAGTGAATTCAGCATGTGTTCGAACTACTTCATCTAGGGATTGTGCCGCCTGTGTCAGCGGAGTGACGATTTGTTGGCCGATAGCGCAGAGAAATCGTGTCAAGCCAAATTGAGTGTCAGAATCTCCTCGACCTAATTGAGAAATCAAAAGTTCAACCAGTACTTGCTTCTGATTTTCAGGAACAAGAACAGAAGCTGACCTCCAGGCAGTTGATGCAACAAAGTCATCTGAATCCAAGAGCAAGTCTCGAGTTATGAGTTCATAGTTTTCTTTGTCCCCTATTTTTGAAAGGGTATGAAGTGCTTGACTTTTTGCCTGAGAATTTTCGGATTTCAACTCTATTTTTAATTGATCCACTACAGATTTTTGATCATGTCGCATTAATGCCCAAGAAAGGGTATCTCTGACGAAAAAGTCTGACTCGTCAGCGCACCGCGAAATAAGAATTTCAATCTGATCAGGATTTGGATAAGTGCCTGCGGCAAGTGCGGCCTTAAGGCGCACCGATTGATTGGGCGAGTTCAGAAGTTCTTGTAATGTCGCCATGAGAAAACGGTATCAGGCTGGAAATCTTTCACATCTCAGATGAAGTGCTGGGAAACAGTAATCAATAAAGAGGGTAAACTTTGAACGTGTCTGAGACTGGAACTATCGAGCGTTTGCGGGCCTATCGCAAGACCTACATTGCGATGTTGGTTTCCTCATTTCTTAGCCTCTACGCCTCTCTTGTTCTTTCAATCGATGCGATCAAGATTGCTGCTTCACCGTCGGACCCACTGTCTTGCAATATCAACGCCGTTTTGTCCTGCGGAAAAGTTGCAAGTTCTTGGCAATCTCAACTTTTAGGTTTTCCAAATTCCTTTATCGGATTAATGACTGAACCCGTTGTCATCACTGTTGCGATTGCAGGTCTCGGACTTGTCGCTTTTCCGCGTTGGTTTATGCGGGTCGCTCATGTTGTTTATGGACTTGGTTTAGTTTTTGCGCTCTGGCTATTGTCACAATCATTTTTTGTTATCAACGCGCTTTGCCCTTGGTGCCTCTTGGTCACTGGATCAACAATCACAGTTTTTGCAACAATTACTCGAGTGGTCCTATTAGAAAATACTTGGAATTTTGCCCCGGAGCGTCAAGAAAAAATCGTTGCGTTCCTGGATAAAGGTTGGGGTCGCGTTATCTATACGGGGGCCTTTGCCTCAATTATCATTGCCATCTTCCTAAAATACGGAAACGATTTGTTCGCATGAAGGCATCCCCAAGCGACCAGCGTTCGATTTTAGATATTGCACGATTTGATCAACAAACTAATTCCTTGCGCCACAAGGCTGCCAACCTTCCTGAACTTGCCGATTTAGCAAGCACCACAATCAAGTCAAATAATGCCCGCGATCTTCGCATCGCTGCCGAAACCGAGCTAAGCGATGTAAAGCGCGAGTTACTTCGTGCCGAAGGCGATGTGGAGCAAATTGTTTCTCGCATTACTCGTGATGAAGCACGGCTAATTGGTGGGTCTGCAACACCTAAAGAATTAGAGCAACTGCAACATGAAGTTGGAACCCTTGGGGTTCGACGAGCTGAGCTTGAAGAAATCGAACTTGAAATCATGATGCGAGTGGATGCAATCAATGAGCGCATCACCAGCCTTAAGGCAGAGGAAGCAGAGCACGCAGCAGTCATCGCTGATCTTGAAATTCGCAAAGAAAATGCTCTAACGATTCTTCATAAGGATCTTGATGCAATTGCAAAGGACCGAACCGAAACGGTTAACGGAGTTGCAAAAGAGTTAGTAGATCTTTATGAAAAAATTAGAGAAACAACGGGCGGCGCGGGCGCTGCAGCACTTTCAGCGGGATCTTGTACTGGCTGCAACCTTTCAGTAAATGCAGTTGAGCTAAAGCGAATGTCAGATTTAGCTGACGATGAAGTCGTTCGCTGCGAAGAGTGCCGTTGCATTTTGGTGCGAGGCATCTAAATGTCCCGACATTTTCTATTAACAGCTGATGGCGGATCTAGAGGTAATCCTGGTCCTGCCGGCTACGGCTCCGTTATTACAGAAAATGGAAAGATAATTGCCGAGTTATACGACTTTATTGGCGTTGCAACAAACAATGTGGCTGAATACAGTGGATTAATCGCTGGTTTGACCGCAATTAGCCAGATCGATTCAACTGCAACGGTTGAAGTCAAGATGGATAGCAAACTTGTTGTTGAACAGATGTCAGGTCGTTGGCAGATCAAGCATGCAGATATGCGTGTGCTTGCCCAATCTGCTCGCTCTGCACATAACCCATCTTTAGTCACATATTCATGGATTCCACGTGATGAAAATTCTCATGCCGATCGCCTTGCAAATAAGGCGTTAGATCAACAAGCAGGTGGCGGCGAAGTCATTCAAGTTCAACAAAATTACTTAACTGAACGCTTACTCTCGACGGAAAAAGCAACCACCATATTTTTGATCCGCCATGGCGAGACAATCTTGACTCCCTTTAAGAAGTTTTCAGGTGATGGCCCCTTAAACCCTGAGTTAACCCACATTGGTTTAGAGCAGGCTGAAAAAGTTGCTGCAGCGGTTGCGAAACTAAACCCTGAAGTCATTATTTCTTCACCACTGAAGCGCACTACACAGACGGCAGAAGCACTTTCACGCCAAACAGGGCTGCCCATTGTTTTTGAAGAAACTTGGATTGAATGCTCCTTTGGAATCTGGGATGGACTTTCAATTGACGAAGTTAAAGAAAAGTATCCAGCTGATTATCACTCGTGGATTTCCTCGACAGGTTTTGCTCCACCGCAAGGGGAGTCATATGACAACGTCGCACTTCGCATTGACGCTGCATTGAGCCAGATTGCTGCTGAATATCCCGGACAACGAGTTGCGGTTGTGACCCACAACGGCACCATTAAATCAGCGGCAAAAGTTGTTGTTGGAGCTCCAGCAGAATCTATTTTTCACATCGATGTATCACCCTGTTCAATCACAACGGTCAGCATCTGGCCAAGTGATGGTTTACGCGCCTTGCGAACTTTAAATGAACAAGCCCATCTGCACTAATAGCTATTTTATAACGCGATAAGTCGCCAGCGTTGGATCGCTTGCATAAGCAATTCGCACACCAGCTTTTTGTGTAACTGACAATCCATTAACAATCTCTGCTGTTAGTACTTCTCCAGGCGCAACCACTGCAACACCTGGGGGATATGGTGCGATTAAGTCAGCACTTACTCTTCCAATCGCTTGGCTAGCCGAAACAAATTCAGTATCTGCAAAATAAGCATCACGCATAGATAGCGCAACAGTTGGAACAATTGACCAGCTGAGCGAAGTTTGAGTTGGACGTGGCGTAGCGTTTAGAGTATTTAAGATCTGCACCAAAGCGCCAGAGAGAACTGAATAATCCTCGGAATTATCAGCAAGGGTTGCCAGAAAAACGATGGTGTCTTGATCAGCCATCTCGACACGGATGTTTACTTTCTGAAGTTCCTTTTCAACATCTATCCCTGATACGCCAAGAACATTGGCTCGCAACACAATCTTTACAGGATCAAAGCGCCCCACAGCAAAGTCATCACTGTTGAGAAATATTGGCTTTTGAAAATGTGATTGCACATCGGACTTGAACGCATTTACATACTGTAAGAAATCCCCAGTTAACCGATCTCCACGAGTCTCAAGCAAAGCCCGGCAGCCATCGATAGATGCAAGAGGTGCACCCGCTGGTGAAGTTGTATGCGTTGTTTCAAAACTTTGCTCAATTCGTGCAAGGTTTAAGAACTTGCCTTGTGCCAAGAGCAATGCTGATGCACTGTAACCAGGAAGTGCTTTGTGAACACTTGTAATCAGAGCATCTGCTCCAAGTTGTAAGACATGTTGTGGAAACTGCGAATTGAATCCAAAGTGCGCGCCCCACGCTGCATCGATGATGACAGGAATTGAATTCTCGTGTGCTTTTGAAATCAACGCAGGTAATTCAGAGATTGTTCCGAGATAACCTGGTTCCGTTAACAACAAAGCAATCGGCTTTTGATCCAAAACTCTTTCAAGTTCTGACACCGGAATACCTGTTGGAACTCCGGTTGCTTCATCAATGTCAGGTGTTAACCAGATTGGTTCTAACCCCGTAAGGACAAGGGCACTTAAAACTGATCGATGAGCAGTGCGGGTGATTGCAACTTTGTCTCCTGGTTTTCCTAAAGCCAAAATAATTGCTTGGTTTGCATGTGTCGAACCACCAGTTGAAAAGCGCGCATAATCTGCGCCCCACAGTGATGCGGCTAACTCTTCTGCTTTCTTAAGAGTTCCCTCAGTAAGTTTTATCTCATCAAGGCCGCCATAGAGCGGAGTATCTGAATCAACGACAGCTCCCAAGCCCTCATCTAGACGGTGTGCTTTCTGTTTGTGACCTGGAATTGTGAAAGCTGTGCGCTGGGTTTCGAAATAGGACAGATATGCATCCAGTAAAGGTGCGCTATCTCGTAACCGTGAGTTCATCGTCTAAGCCTAACCAATGGACTGGCCAGTACGAAATGATGGCTTAGACTTTACCCATGACAACACTTACCGCATTGACTCAAGAGCGTCGGTTGGTTACCGCTATTCCGGGACCAAAATCTCTCGAGGCGCTACAGCGCCGCAGTGAGGCGACATCTGGGGGACTAGGCCTTGCCTTTCCTGCGGTAATTGAACGCGCAAGTGATGCGATTCTTTTGGATCTCGATGGAAACCAGATCATTGATCTTGGTTCAGGTATTGGTGTTACAAACGTTGGTAACTCAGCTCAGCGCGTTGTTGATCGCGTCATTGATCAAGTTCAAGCATTTACACATACATGTTTTACTGTTGCCCCATACCTGGGTTACATCGAAGTCTGCGAAAGGCTCAACGCGCTAACACCTGGAACTTTTAAGAAGAAGTCACTGCTTGTTAACTCGGGCGCCGAAGCGGTTGAAAACGCAATCAAGATTGCACGCCACTACACAAAGCGCCAAGCAATAGTAGTTTTTGAACACAGCTACCACGGTCGCACTAACTTAACTATGGGTATGACTGCAAAGAACATGCCATACAAAGAAGGCTTCGGACCTTTTGCTCCTGAAATTTACCGAGTACCAATGCCTTACTCATTCCACTGGGTTGGCGATCAAGCAACAATCACTGAAGATGCGATTGATATGGTCACTCACAAGATCGATAAAGAAATCGGTGCGCACAACGTTGCTGCCATAATTATCGAACCTATTCAAGGCGAAGGTGGATTTATTGTTCCTCCAAAGGGATTCTTGCCAGCGCTATCTAAGTATTCAACTGATAACGGAATCATCTTCATTGCAGATGAGGTACAAACAGGCTTTGCGCGTACCGGCAACATGTTTGCCGTCGAGCATGAAAACGTTGTTCCAGACATGATCGTTACAGCCAAGGGAATTGCCGGTGGATTGCCTCTAGCTGGCGTAACTGGTCGTGCTGAAATCATGGATTCGGTTCACGTTTCTGGTCTTGGCGGTACTTATGGTGGAAATCCAGTCGCATGTGCAGCAGCACTGGGTGCGATGGAAACCATGCAAGAAGAAAATCTTGTGGCACGAGCAAACCACATCGGTCAGATCCTTAACGACTCACTTCGCGCCATGCAGGCTAAGTATCCAGTGATTGGTGAAGTTCGCGGTCGCGGTGCGATGCAGGCAATTGAATTAGTAATGCCAGGCACTAAGACACCAAATACGGCAGCGATGAACGCAGTTGTTAAGTATTGCCAGAGCAAGGGTGTTCTGATTCTTACAGCTGGAACTTATTCCAATGTTGTTCGCTTCTTGCCACCAATTGTTATTACAGATGAACTTCTAAAGGATGCCTTGAGCGTTCTTGATGAAGCGCTAGCTTCTCTTTAAAAACTGGCCTTCACTCTAAATTCCTGAAGCGTGGCCTTCGCAACGAGGGTCTGATCCAAAGGCAAAGGTGCCATTAGCAAGAACCTCCATCAATTGAACTGAAGATCCATGTCCCCATGCGCCAAGGGCTTTAACTTCATGACCCTTTGCACGCAATTGTTCAAATACTTCATCTGAGACTCGGTTTTCGATTTCAAGAACTCCGGCGCCTTTTTCTTCTTCCGAACTTTGTCCCGCAGCATTGAGATGTTGCCAACGTGGTGCTTCAGTTGCCTCTTGTACATTCATTTTCAAATCGATGACATTGATTAATAGCTGCAAATTACTCTGCACTTGAATATTTGCACCAGGTGTTCCACCTACAAGATATAAGGAACCATCGGGGTGCACTGCAGTAAATGCATTTAAGGTATGTGCGGGGCGCTTGCCCGGAGCAATAATGTTAGGTGATTGCGGATCTAGTGAAAATCCTGTCAATCGATTGTTCAATAGGATTCCTGTTTCAGGAATTATCCACGAGCTTCCAAAGCCATGAAAAACAGATTGGATCCATGAAACCGCATTTCCTTCTGCATCTGCGACCAAAAAGTAGGTTGTATCGCTGCCTTCGCTAACTGGAGCAACATCTTGCCCCGCAGTTGTCATTGAAATCTGCGCTGCACGTTGATCGATGTGTGACTTAGACAAGATTTTCTCAGTGTTTACCGCTATGAATTCTGGATCGCCAAGAATCGCGTTGCGATCGGCAAAGCCAATCTTTTTTGACTCTGCTCCGACATGGATGCGATCCGCCTCTGACAATGAAGCAATATCAAATCTTTCATTGAGTAAAAGCTCCTCCATCAAGATCATTCCTTGTGTTGGAGGAGGCTGACCGTAAACCGTTATGTCTCGATACTTAACCGAAAGCGGATCTAAAACCCGGGTCGTGTGGCTCTTTAGGTCCTCTGCACTAAACCAGCCATCAGACCCCTTAATTAATTGCTGTGCAATTCGTCCCTCGTAGAAAGCCGATCTTCCACCGTCAGCGATTTCGCGAAGTGAACGTGCCAACTCTTTTTGAACAACTAAATCGCCAACCTTTACATGTACATCGATACCCATATCTTTAAAAATTTGGGTATCCGGATTTAACTTAAGGTGACCTGCAATTCGGCGAACAAATCCAGTATTGGCGGGGAAACCATTTTCTGCATAATCAATTGCTTGTTCCAACAAAGTCGCCATTGGCAATTTTCCATAACGCTGATGCGCCTCAAACCACGTTGACACTAAACCAGGAACAGTTCCTGATTTGTATCCATACATCGGAATTCCATCTTTATAGTTTTCAGGAGTTGCAGCGTGTGAACCCTCACCACTTCCGTTAAATGCCAAATTGGTTTTGCTGGCTGCATGATGTGTGACCAAGAAGGCATCGCCTCCTAAATGCGAAGCACCTGGTTCGACAACACAGATAACCGAACTAAGGGCGATTGCCGCATCTATAAATGAGCCACCTTGTTTCAAAATAGAGATTGCGGCGCTAACGGCCAATGGCTGACTTGCGGCAGCGCCTCCATTACGGGCATAAACAACACTTCTACCTGTTTGCATTCGGAAACTGTGTCTTATCTGTGAGTTCTTTACAAGGGAAAAGGATGATTTGTTTTTGATTTGCACGCACACCCAGCAACCTTTAATATTAAAGCACGTTAAGGGGAGTACCTCGTTCAGCATCTTCGTCAATACGGATAGAAATATCCCGGAGATGCGACCGTCTAGTTAGCTAGCGGTTGAGGGAGACCTTGGCACCAGGCCCCCTTATACGAAATAGGTGTATTCATGGATGTAACCCTTTTAACTTGGGCACTTGTAGTCGGTGCGATTATTGCCCTGATTGTTGTCGATCTACTGACAGTAAGTCGTAAGCCTCATGATGTCATGTTCAAAGAAGCCGCAATATGGTCAATCTTCTACATTGGCGTTGCAATCGGATTTGGTGTGTGGGTCTGGCAAACTGCTGGTTCACATTTTGGAACCGAATACTTTGCAGCTTACTTAGTTGAAAAATCTCTATCTGTAGATAATCTCTTTGTCTTTATTATCATTTTGGCCCAGTTTGCGGTGCCATCTATTTACCACCAACGCGTGTTGATGTTCGGAGTAATTCTTGCACTGGTTCTTCGCACAATCTTTATTGCAGTTGGCGCAGCAGCATTGGCTGCATTTAGCTTCACCTTCGTTATCTTCG
Source organism: Candidatus Planktophila sp. (assembly GCA_036734125.1). Taxonomy (GTDB): domain Bacteria; phylum Actinomycetota; class Actinomycetes; order Nanopelagicales; family Nanopelagicaceae; genus Planktophila. The sequence goes on along the minus strand of DAIMZE010000004.1, from coordinate 2,767 downwards.
GTGCAATCTTGATCTGGACCGGTGTGGGTCTGTTCAAGCACTGGGATGAAGATCCTTCACCTGAAGACAACAAGCTTGTAAAGATCATCAGAAAGCGCATTGCAATGACTGACGAATACGACGGTTCAAAGATATTCACTCGTCAAAATGGAAAGCGGATAGCAACGCCAATGTTCTTGGTAATGATTGCAATCGCATCGACCGACTTACTGTTTGCACTTGATTCGATTCCGGCAACATTTGGTGTAACCCAAGAACCATTCTTAGTCTTTGCTGCTAATGCTTTTGCACTGCTTGGTCTACGTGCTTTGTACTTCTTGCTCAAGGGTCTGCTTGATAAGTTGGTCTACTTGTCTCTTGGATTGTCGATTATCTTGATGTTTATTGGCGTTAAGTTGATCATGACTTACGTACACGAGATTTGGTATGAAGTACCAAAGATCCCTACGCTCGTCAGCTTGGCAGTTATTGCGCTGATTTTGATTGTTTCAACTGTGGCCAGCTTGATTAAGGTCAAGAAGGATCCAAGCGCACATGCACACGCTGGTCGCATTACAGATGCAAAGGCACCACATGTGCATGGAGATAAGCAACAGTAATTGACTGTGTTGAACTGTGAGTCCAGGTTTAGTTACCCGGGCTCACAGTCGACATATTGAAATCTTTTATAACCATCGGTGGCACAGACATGCTGGTCATATCGCCAGCCCATTCGCGTGGCTGAGTCCATTCAGTAGCACCTGCATGAGCAATACGTGAAAGCGCGCTGACTGGTGAATCATTCCAACGGAAGTTGTTTGTTGCTCCCTGTACTTCACCATTCTTAACGTAGTAAACGCCATCACGAGTAAGTCCAGTAAGTAGCAATGAATTTGGATCAACCATGCGGATGTACCACAGCGTTGTTAGTAGCAAGCCGTTATCAACCTTCTTAACAAGATCTTCCAGCTTTCCGCTTCCACCATCAACGCTCATAATCAAGTTGTCACCAAATGGTGTGTATGGAAGCGATGTGAGCTTCGCGCTGGCACGAGTCTGTACTAATGACTGCAATACGCCGTCTTTGATCCAATCAACTTGCGATTGCTTTTGGCCATTATCAAAGACTGAAGTAAATGAACTACTTGTCGATGCAGATACGAACGGCGATCCGGCAAGCACAGGATGCGTTGGTGTACTAAACAATTGCAAGCCAACATTGGACAACTTCTCTCCAACGCGAGTTCCGCCACCCTTCTTAGAAAACACGCTTTGACCTTCATGGGCATCTCGTCCGCCAGCAACCCACATCATGTAGACGTAGATGTCAGCGATTGATCCTGAAGGGAAAATGGTGTCATAGCGTCCTGCAGGAACATCAATCTTCTTTGCTTGCCATTCAAGACGCTGGCGAATATTGGCATCGATTGCAGCAACTGAAACATCTTTAAAGTCATGGGTTTCAACGCCATCCCAGGTTGAACGTGAACGTTGATGCGATTTTCCTGTCATCTCAACTCGACCAACAGGTGAATCATGACGAAGTCTCATTCCGCCCTTTGAACCAACCCAAATACTTTGGTGGGTGTGCTCGGCGTAACCAAATAATTCAATTGAATCAGACTTTGATCGGCGCATCATGTCGCCAAGTTCTGGTGCAAAACCAGAGAAAACTTCTGGACCAGTAGGAGTATGAGCAGCGCTCCAATTTCCAAAAACCACATCGCGAGCAAGAGGTGCGAAATCTTCAGCTGCACCCGAAGCTTTTGCTGCAGCAGTTGCTTCAGCAAGGATCGCGTCAATATCTCTTTCATCAACATTGGTACGTGTAACCGCACCAGATGCCATTGATCCATCTATGGCAACAAATGAAATCACTGTGACATTACGTTGTTGGATAACACCATTAGTTGTCAAAGTGCTGCTGGCCCAACGTAGGTTGGCTTGTGTGCTGTCTTGGACTACAACGATGCAATCATCAGTTGTCGAACGAGCCAGAATCTTTTCAACTAGATCTTGAGCTGAAATCATTTGCTCGCCTCCGCAACCGTATTAAGAACATTGACTTTGTCGAAAACCGCCGCTGGGCATCCGTGGCTCACCGCGGCAACTTGTCCTGGTTGCGCCTTACCGCAGTTGAAGGCACCACCTAGAAGGTAAGTAGATGGTCCACCGACAGCTTTCATCGATCCCCAGAAATCTGTAGTTGTTGCTTGGTATGCAACATCCTTTAGCTGGCCTACAAGCTTTCCATTCTTAATGCGGTGGAATTGTTGACCAGTAAATTGGAAGTTATAGCGCTGCATATCAATCGACCAAGACTTATCACCCAAGATGTAAATGCCGTCTTCAACGGATTCGATTAACTTCTCAAGAGTTGGCCCAGTTGGATTTGCCTGCAAAGAAACATTTGGCATGCGCTGAATAGGCACATGCGCAGGAGAATCAGAGTACGCACAGCCATTACTGCGTTCCTTGTTAACAGCTGCTGCAATTCGGCGATCTAGTTGGTAACCAACCAAAACACCATCTTTAACGATGTCCCAGCGCTGCGCCGCAACACCTTCATCATCCCAACCGACGGTGCTTAGACCATGTTCGGTACTGCGATCGCCGGTCACATTCATTAACTCAGATCCGTACTTCAATGTGCCTAGCTTGTCAGGTGTAGCGAAAGAAGTACCCGCATAGTTTGCTTCGTAACCAATTGCACGATCAAGTTCAGTTGCATGGCCAATTGATTCGTGAATTGTTAGCCAAAGATTTGATGGGTGAATCAAAAGATCGT
>DAIMZE010000003.1:0-37344 GCA_036734125.1 Candidatus Planktophila sp. | reverse complement strand
CCACGCCAAACACGCGATGGCTCAGATCCACGCGGGGCTAGGCCTGCGCCAACGGATCGCGATCAATCACGTTTGCGTCCACGAATTTTTGAACCAGATATTCCAGAAGATGTTACTGGCGAAGAGCTCGAGAAATCAGTTCGCGCCGAGCTTTTATCGTTGTCTCCAGAAAATGCAAAGGTTGTTTCACGTCACCTTGTCTGCATTAATTTGTATCAAGATACCGATCCGCAATTAGCCCATAAGCACGGAATTGCTGCGGCGCACCATGCAGGTCGTTTAGCTGTGGTTCGCGAATCTGCAGGATATGCCGCTTACAGAGCTGGGCATTATGAAATTGCATTAAAGGAACTACGTGCAGCCAACAGAATTTCGGGAGATGTTTCATCATTGCCAGTAATGGCAGATTGCGAACGTGGTCTTGGAAACCCGCTAAAAGCACTGAATTTGGCTGGTTCTCCAGAGGTAAAGCGTTTAGCTAAACCAGAAGAAATAGAAATGAGAATCGTTGCTGCAGGTGCACGTCGTGATCTAGGCGAGTTGGATGCAGCAGTTGTGACTTTAACCTGCAAAGAGCTCAACAATGAAACAGATGAATGGGCGCTTCGATTGCGCTATGCCTACGCAGATGCATTAGATGCTGCGGGTCGAAAAGATGAAGCACGTGATTGGTTTGCAAAGTGTGCCGAACTTGATGAGGAAGAGTTCACTGACGCCGCCGAAAGAGCCGGTCAGTAGTTACCCACAATCTGATTCACCACCTAGGAATTAGTCATACCCACGAAATAGCGTCCCACTCTCATTGATGAGAAGGGGTATGTGATGGTTGCAAATACAGTTACTAAGAAAAGAAAAGCTCAGCAAGAGGAAGTAGCCGAGGATTTCTCGCTCAACGACTTAGTTCTTCGCGGCAGAGTTTCGCAGGAGGCGGTTGAAAAAGAGTTGCCTAGCGGTGACAAAGTTGTTGAGTTTCGACTCATCGTTACCCGCGACAAACAGTCTGGTGTCGATACCTTGGACATTGGGGCATGGAGTTCAAAAGCCCGACGAACAGCGTTAACACTCACTCCTGATCAATGGGTAGAGGTATCAGGCTCAATTCATCGACGCTTTTGGAGCGGACCAACCGGTCTTGCTAGTCGCTGGCAGGTTGAAGCGGTCGAGATAACTCGAATTTAGGTAGGCTTATGGCATGAGCAAGAACAGCGATATTAAAGCCACGATCAAATCAATCATCGAGAATGTTCAACTTGGAAACAAGTCTGGCACCGAGGTTGCACAGTCAGTCAATGTGTGGCTGAAAGAGGGCGGAGAAGCTCTCAAGATAAAGATCGAGGATGAGGTCGAGCGCTCGGTTTCTAAAATGGGTTTTGTAAAGCGCGGAGAGTTTGAGGCGTTGAAGCAAGAGGTAGCAGCGCTTAAAAAGGGCGGGGCAGGAAGTTCAGCAAAGAAAGCTGCCTCTAAGAAACCTGGTGTTAAGAAGCCTGCAGTGAAGAAGAGCGCGAAGAAAGCTGTTAAGAAAGTTGCCAAAAAGAGTGCGTCAAAGAAAGTGAGTAAGTAAATGGATCATTCACTGAACAATGACTCAAATGCAACCAATCAAAGTTTTAATGGTGAAGCTTTTGTAGAGGATCTACGTGCTGAACTTCAAGAGATCGACGCTATGCAGGTTGGCGATCATGCAGAGCGTTTTGAAGCGCTCCACCAAAAACTCAACCAAGCTCTTTCATCGATTGATGGAATGTAACTAAGTCACGTCAATGAAAACTCGATTGGATGCCGAACTTGTTCGAAGAGAGCTTGCGCGTTCTCGTGAACAGGCGGCCGATCTGATTGAGAAAAGATCCGTTCTAGTCAACGGAATTCCCGCCACCAAGCCGGCGACGCAAGTTGATGCTGAAACTTCAATTACTGTCTCTGGAGATCGCGATGATTTCGTTTCCCGTGGTGGCCACAAATTGGAAGGTGCTTTAACCGTTTTTACAGGGGTACATGTTGACGGCAAGCGCTGCTTAGACGCTGGAGCATCCACAGGTGGTTTTACGGATGTGTTGCTGCGCCGAAAAGCGGGCCATGTTGTGGCAGTTGATGTCGGTTATGGCCAGCTGGCTTGGGAGTTGCGCCAGGATGAACGGGTTACTGTTTTAGATCGCACCAATATTCGTCACCTCACCGGAGACATGGTGGGCGAACCAATCGATTTAGTTGTGGCGGATTTGTCCTTTATTTCGCTGACTTTAGTGCTGCCCGCGTTAGCAGCGGTCTCAAAGTCAGATGCAGATTTTGTAGTGATGGTGAAACCCCAATTCGAAGTTGGTCGTGAGAAATTGGGAGCCGGAGGAGTGGTAAGAGATCCAGCCTTGCGAAAAGCTGCAGTGATTGAAGTTGCCGAATCTGCTTACGATGTTGGCTTAGGAACAATGGGAATTGCAGCCAGTCCACTTCCTGGACCTGCTGGAAATGTTGAATACTTCCTGTGGCTACGACGGGGCGCAGCAGAAATTGATCATGCCATGCTTGATGAGGCAATAGCGATTGGACCACAGTGATGCGTAATCTTTTAATTGTTTGCAATCCAGGTCGAGTCGATGCTGTAGTTGCAGCTGTAGAGCTCCAGCAAAATCTTGCATCTACTTTTGGTATTTACACAATTTCTGATGTCAATATTCCAGGTGTCATCCGTTCGACAATTGCTGAGCTTCCTGAGATCGAAGCTGCAGTTGTTTTAGGGGGAGATGGAACAATGCTGCGTGCAGCAGAGGTCGCACACGAGCGCGATATTCCATTGCTGGGCGTGAACTTGGGCCATGTTGGATTCTTATCCGAAGTTGAACGCTCGAAGATTTCAGATGTCATTCAGGCGATTATCAATAAATCGTATGTGATCGACCCTCGAATTACTGTGGGCTACAGCGTTGAAAGAGATGGCACAGTTGTAGCCAGTGGTTGGGCGCTCAACGAAGTAACTGTCGAGCGAGAAAAAGCTACGATGGTTGAACTTTTCTTAGAGATCGATAATCGTCCGATATCCAGATGGGGATGCGACGGACTTATCTGCTCAACTCCGACGGGGTCTACTGCTTATGCATTCTCGGCAGGTGGCCCAGTTGTATGGCCTCAAGTAGACGCTCTTGTAGTTCTACCGATTTCAGCTCATGCGTTGTTCTCGCGTCCACTGGTTATTTCACCGCAATCTGTCATCGCTGTCGGAATCGAATCAACCGAAGCATTTCTATCGGCTGATGCTTTGCGAAAGTTTCCATTAATCGCTGGGGATCGAGTTGTGGTCACCAAGCATTCGAGAATTATTCAACTAGCTCACTTAAAGAACACACTCTTTAGTGATCGATTGGTGGCAAAGTTCAAACTACCTGTTGAGGGCTGGCGTGGTGAGTGAACGTACATTTCTTGAAGAAATCACTATTCGATCGATTGGTGTAATTGATAGTTCGACCCTGGAAATCGCAAAGGGATTAACTGTTTTATCTGGTGAAACTGGCGCCGGAAAAACCATGATTTTAACCGCTTTAAACCTCATTTTGGGTGGCAAGGCCGATAGTTCATTAGTACGCAAAGGTTCCGAACGTTTAGTTGCTAGTGGTAAATTCTCAATTCCTAAAGCTCAAGAGTTTCTCTTTGAAGACGCACTGATTGAAGACGGAGAACTGATTGTTGTCCGGACCGTTGCTGCAGATGGAAAAAGTAAAGCAACGGCTAACGGGGTCAGTGCAACGGCATCTACTTTGGCCGCTTTTGGTGAGAATTTAGTTGAAGTTCATGGGCAAGCCGCCAATCACACCATTACTAAATCTTCTAGACAGCGCGAGTTAGTAGACCGTTTCGGTGCAATTGATTTAACCCAATATCAATCAGCGCTATCCCGTTATCACGATAAGAAGGATCGGATTGCAGCCCTCAAGAAAAGCATTGCCGCTAAAGACAAAGAGTTGGCAGAGCTACGAGAATTCGCACGAGAGTTTTCAGCACTTAATCCGATGCCTGGAGAATTAGCCGACATCGAAACAGAGATTGCAAGGCTCTCTAGCGTTGAAGAGTTGCGAACCGCAACAGCGATGGCGACCTCTGCGATCGAAGACGAGGAAGCGGGTTCTTTAACTTCACTAGGCACCGCTCGTCGATCATTAGAGAATGCTCGTTCAAAGGATCGACAACTCGAGGAGATTTACCAGCAATTGAGCGAAAGTTTTTTCTTGTTGGCCGATGCCCAAAGTGCTTTGAATAGCTACCTTTCACGCCTAGAGGCTGATCCTGTTCGATTAGATTTCCTTCAGCAACGTAAGTCTGGGTTCGTGGCGTTGGTAAAAAAGTTTGGCTCTGGTAACTCGATAGAAGTTGAAATCGAGGCGCTGCAACTTCGTTTTAAGAATTCATCGGAGGCGATTGCAGATCTTGAGGGTGGTGACGCTCGTTTGCAGGAATTAGAAAAAGAGCTAACCGTAGTTAAAAAGGCATTACTAGCGGAGGCGAAGAAGACTTCTGAATTGCGGACAACGGCTGCGCAGAAGTTGTCTACCTTGGTTACGCAGGAGATCCAACAGTTATCAATGCCGCATGCAACCTTTGTTGCAAAAGTCGAGTCCTGCGATTATTCAGCACCTAAGGAATCGGATTTCACTTCCCAAGGATGCGATGAGATTTCGATGTTTATTCAGGGTCACAAAGATGCTCCACTTGTTCCACTAGCTAAAGGTGCATCAGGCGGCGAAATGTCTCGTGTGATGTTGGCACTAGAAGTGGTAATTGCATCGACACATCCGATAGGAACATATGTTTTTGATGAAGTGGATGCAGGTGTCGGTGGAAAAGCGGCGATTGAGGTTGGACGACGGTTACATCAATTGGCTCAACATGCCCAAGTAATTGTTGTAACGCATTTACCTCAGGTTGCGGCCTGGGCTGATTCTCATTTTGTTGTCACAAAGAACAATGATGGAACTGTCAGCCAGAGTGATGTGCGTCAGGTCTCGGGCGAAGAGCGAATTGAAGAGGTAGCTCGCATGTTGGCAGGGCTTGAAAACTCCGTCAGCGCACGAGAACACGCCACTGAACTGCTATCGCTGAAGGTGTAAGAGCCACCCGTAAATAAATGATAGGTTTGTCTTCCATGGGCCAAGCACATGTGACGAAACACCTTTTTGTAACCGGCGGAGTCGCCTCAAGTTTGGGCAAAGGACTCACCGCCTCAAGTCTTGGACGATTACTAGTAGCCCGTGGCATTCGCGTAACGATGCAAAAGCTCGATCCTTACCTCAATGTCGATCCTGGCACCATGAATCCTTTTCAGCATGGTGAAGTATTCGTCACTGATGATGGATCCGAGACCGATTTAGATATTGGCCACTATGAGCGCTTTCTGGATCGCAATCTCCATGGCTCAGCAAACGTGACAACAGGTCAAGTTTATTCTCGAGTAATTGCACGTGAACGTCGCGGTGAATACTTAGGTGAAACCGTGCAGGTTATTCCACACATCACCAATGAAATTAAAGAACGCATTATCGCAATGGCAGGGCCAGAAATAGATTTAGTGATTACTGAAGTTGGTGGAACTGTGGGAGACATTGAATCTCAACCGTTCCTAGAAGCTATTCGACAGATTCGTCAAACAGTGGGACGCGACAATGTTTTCTATCTTCACGTTTCTTTGGTTCCATACATTGGTCCATCGGGAGAACTAAAGACCAAGCCAACTCAGCACTCGGTTGCTGCATTGCGAAGCATCGGTATTGCACCAGATGCCATAGTTCTGCGCTCTGATCGTGAAATTCCTGAGAGTGTGAAGAAGAAGATTTCATTAATGTGTGACGTTGATTCAGAGGCGGTAGTGGCTGCAGTTGATGCACCGTCGATTTATGACATTCCGAAAGTACTTCATAGCGAAGGCTTAGATTCATACGTTGTTAAGCGTTTGGGTTTTGATTGTCATGATGTTGTTTGGGGCGAATGGGATGCTCTTCTTGAAAAAGTTCATCACCCAAAGCACCACATCAAGGTTGGCCTAGTAGGAAAATACATCGATTTGCCTGATGCGTACTTGTCAGTTTCGGAGGCGCTTCGAGCAGGCGGCTTTGCTAATGAAGCCAAAGTCGAAATTGTGTGGATTGCAAGTGATGAATGCGAAACTGCAGAGTTAGCTAAAAAGCATTTGGAAAATGTTGATGCAATCTGCGTTCCAGGTGGATTTGGTATCCGTGGAATTGAAGGAAAAGTTGGTGCACTTAAGTTTGCTCGTGAAAACAAGATTCCTACTTTGGGTTTGTGTTTGGGCTTGCAGTGCATGGTGATCGAAGCTGCGCGTAATCTTGCAGGAATCAAAGATGCAATTTCGGCAGAGTTTTCAGATTCTGGAACTCCAGTGATTGCAACCATGGTTGACCAAAAGGATGTTGTGTCAGGTAAAGCCGATATGGGCGGAACGATGCGTTTAGGTCTGTACAAGGCCGATCTCTTGGCTGGATCTGTTGTTGCTAACACTTATGGATCAAATGATGTCTCTGAACGTCACCGCCATCGTTATGAAGTGAACAACATGTACCGTGATCAGATTTCCTCATCTGGTTTAGTTTTCTCAGGAATGTTCAAAGAGCAAGATCTTGTGGAGTTTGTGGAACTGCCTTCACAGGAGCATCCTTACTACGTAGGCACGCAAGCTCATCCTGAGCTTCGGTCACGTCCAACGAGACCTCATCCTCTCTTTATTGGATTGATTGCTGCAGCGATAAAAGCGAAAGGCTAATTATGATCGTAGGAGTTCCCAAGGAGATTAAGGTTCACGAATCAAGAGTTGCGATAACTCCCGAAGGTGTTTCAGAGTTTGTTCATGCGGGCCACACAGTAATTATCGAAAACAATGCTGGTGCTGGTTCCTCGATTAGCAATGAAGAATTTGTTGCAGCCGGGGCTTCAATTGTCGCTACCGCCGATGAGGTATGGCAGAAATCAGATTTAGTTTTAAAAGTAAAAGAGCCGATCGAATCTGAATATCCAAAGATGCGTAAGGGTCAGACGCTCTTCACTTACCTTCACTTAGCGGCTTCGAAAGCCTGCACCGATGCTTTGGTTAAGTCGGGAACAACTGCAATTGCATATGAGACAGTTGAAGTGAATGGAACATTGCCATTGCTCGCACCAATGAGCGAGGTTGCAGGTCGTCTTGCAACCCAGGTTGGCGCAACAGCGTTACAAAAGCCACATGGTGGTCGTGGAGTTCTACTTGGTGGCGTTCCAGGTGTTGCACCCGGTCGGGTAGTTGTTATCGGCGGGGGAGTCGCGGGCCTAAATGCTGCAGTCATTGCGTTGGGCATGGGCGCAGATGTGACGGTATTTGATCGCTCAATAAATCGCTTGCAGTACATCGACACAATCTATGGCGGTCGAATCAAGACACTCGTAGCTTCCAAGCACGCAATTGAACGTGAAGTTAAGTTAGCTGATCTTGTGATCGGTGCAGTTCTGGTTCACGGAGCTAAAGCACCAAAGTTGGTCTCTAATGCTTTAGTTGCTCAGATGAAGCACGGTTCAGTTTTAGTGGATATCGCAATTGACCAGGGTGGTTGTTTTGAAGATTCAAAACCAACAACGCATGCTGAACCCACATACACGGTTCATAACTCTGTGTTTTATTGTGTAGCAAATATGCCTGGCGCAGTTCCAGTAGCGTCAACCTATGCACTGACTAATGCAACACTTCCTTTTGCGCTTGCATTAGCAAATCATGGCTGGGAATCAGCTTGTGCCAAAGACAAAGATCTTGCTAAGGGTTTAAATGTGCATGATGGGAAGATCTACTACTCCGCTGTCGCAGAAGCGCATGGTTACGCAAGCACCGAACTTTGATGTCGCTGCCAGTTCATTTCTCAATCATCTTCAGATTGAGAGGGGATTGGCTGCAAACTCGATTGCCGCATATCGTCGAGACCTTGAGAAATTCAAGATGTTTCTCAATGGTCAGGGCCTCAGTGATGTAACTCCGGAAGTAATCACCGCTTTTGAAGCTTCATTGCGTCAAGCAAAGCTTTCAATTTCCACGGTTAATCGTGTTGACTCAACGTTACGATCTTTCTTCAAACATTTACAACAAGAGTGCGACATGGCGGATCCAACTCTAGAGATCGCATCAAGCAAGAGTGCTCGTCGATTGCCGAAGGCATTAACGTACGAACAAATAATGTCGATGATTAGTGCGGCATTCAATGAGAGCGAACCAATCACCTTACGTGATCAAGCACTTCTGGAATTGCTCTATAGCAGTGGTGCTCGCGTCAGCGAATTAATCGGAGTTAACTTAAGTGACCTCAGCACCGTTTCAACTGCAGACGGTGAAATCACAACGCTCAAGCTGCGAGGGAAAGGATCCAAGGAGCGAATTGTTCCTTTGGGTTCCTATGCCGTTAAAGCCATTGATAACTATTGTGTTCGGGTGCGTCCGGGATTGTTGGCCAAAAATCCCAAGAACAATCCTGCGTTGTTTCTGAATTCAAGAGGCAGCAGGCTATCTAGACAATCGGCTTGGCAAATGGTTTTAAATGCAGCTCAAGCTGCTGGAATTACAGAGCATGTATCGCCCCACGTGTTCAGACATTCATATGCAACACATTTATTAGATGGTGGCGCAGACATTCGCGTGGTGCAAGAACTTCTTGGACACGCATCGGTAACAACAACTCAGATTTACACCTTGATCACGATCGATAAGGTGCGAGAAAGTTATTCAATGGCGCATCCTCGCGCCAAGTAATTCTACTGCCCGCGAAGTCTGCGTGCCAAGATACTTTGATCGCCCTTAGCTTCTAGATCTGCAATGATCACAGCGATTGATTCGCGAACTATTCGACCGCGATCAACAGCTAAACCAAGATCACCGCGAAGTTGTAAGCGTGCTTGATCAAGATCAAATAATTCATCTGGAGATAAGTACACAGTTATCTTCTCATCGTGACGTTCACGACCAGAAGGGGAACGATCAACAGTTGTTACACGACGACGTGCGATTGTGCGAACACCCTTCTTTGACGAAGCAGCTTTAGGTGTTGCAATAGCTGGTGGCACTAATGGTGCTGACACCTCTTGAGAACTCTGTGCGGGAACTGCGCTGAGTGCTGGTGCTGTTGAACGGAAAAGTTCATCTGCTCCTGGAAGGTTTGCTCTACGTGTCATCGTGCGCCTCCTCTGGCGATTAGTTCTCGGGCTAGGCGGCGATATGAAGCTGCACCACCTGAAGTTGTTGCATAAGTAGTAATTGGTTCGCCCACAACGGTTGTTTCTGGGAAACGAATTGTTTTTGCAATGATAGTTTCGAAGACATCCTCAGGAAATTGTTCCAAGATTCGTTCTAGAACTTGTCTGTTATGAGATGTTTTCTTGTCGTACATAGTTGCCAAAATTCCAATAAGACGAAGCTCAGGGTTAAGGAAAGTCTTTACCTTATCCAGATTTCCCTTGAGTTCGATGAAACCATGAAGCGCAAAATATTCGCACTGCATTGGCACAATAACTTCTTGAGAAGCAACTAGTGCGTTAATTGTTAACTGACCCATTGTTGGCTGACAGTCGATCAAAATCACATCGTAATAATCACGAAGCGGAGCAAGCGCTCTTTTGAGGTATTGCTGTCCGCCAATTTCAGCACCCAGTGTTGTTTCAGCTGTTCCTAAATCACGGTTTGCAGGCAAGAAATCCAAACCAGGAACAGAGGATTTCAAAACAATCTCATCGACATTTGCAGTCGGTGTCATCAAGGCGAAGTAAACGGTTTGTTCTAATGGAAGCGAGTGTGCGTTAACACCAAGTCCTAGTGACAGGCCACCTTGTGGATCAAAATCGACGAGCAAAACACGACGACCCATTTCGGCAAGGGCTGCACCTAAGTTAATCGTGCTCGTTGTTTTTCCGACGCCACCCTTTTGATTAAAGATTGAGATGACCTTCGCGCTGCCATGTTCAGCAAGGGCGGCAGGTGTAGGAAAGTTCTTGGCGGTCTTGCCCAGCAGGGTTGCAGTCGTTGCAACATCCTCTGCAATTGTCGATTTAGCGTTCAATCTTCAAACCTCTTTCCTGATATAGCAAAGAGCCTAGGCGCTCCACCGAAAACTGGCAAGCGTGAAGTAGTGTGCCCCCATGGTTTCAACAGGGGAGTTAGCGGGAAGCGTTGACGAGGATGTCAACGCATCCTCTGACGGCTTCTCAGTTCACCTTTCAAACTTTGATGGCCCTTTTGATCTTCTGTTACAACTGATTTCTCGGCATAAAATGGATGTCACAGAGGTTGCTCTGAGCATCGTCACCGATGAATTTATCTCCTTTATTCACGCCCTAGAAGCCTCAGGAGAGGGTTGGGACCTTGATCAGGCCACAGAGTTTCTGGTGGTGGCTGCAACCCTGTTAGACCTAAAGGCTGCTCGTCTATTGCCGAGCGGTGAGGTTGAGGATGAAGAGGATCTAGCCCTTCTTGAAGCGCGAGATCTGCTCTTTGCACGCCTGTTGCAGTACCGGGCTTTCAAGGAAATCGCGGCGACCTTTAGCGAGCGCATAGCCGCAGCGGATAAATCCTTCGCTCGAGTTGTAGCTCTAGATCCTGCACTTGCCAGCCTCTTGCCCGAGGTCTTGATCGGTGTAGGTGCTCAGCGCTTTGCCGCAATCGCAGAACGGGTGCTGACTCCGAAAGTTGCACCCGTCGTTGCCGTCGAGCATCTTCATATGGCCCTTGTGAGCGTGGCTGAAGAGTCCAAGCGCGTGGTCGATGCCCTGCGACAAGCGACCTCAATGAGCTTTAGAAACCTGATTTCAGATGCCGACAGCACCCTCGTGGTGGTTGCTCGTTTCTTAGCCTTGCTGGACCTCTATCGCCAGGGTGTTTTACGGTTTGATCAGGTCGTTGCGCTGGGCGAACTGCAGATCAGATGGACCGGCAGCCTTGAAGGCGAGGTCGAAATCACCGATGAGTTTGATATACCCGTAGTTTTAGAGATGGAAGACTCGACAGAAAGTGGCGAAAATGTCTAATGTAGAAGTTGAACGTTCCATTGAAGCGATTCTTATGGTCGTCGATGAGCCTGTCACCGAGATAGTCCTGGCTCAAGTTCTGGAGCGACCAGTCGAAGAGATCGAAGCTGCCTTGTTGGTCCTCGAAGGCTCATATGAGGAGCGTGGCTTTAGCCTGCGCAAGATAAACGGGGGATGGCGCTTTTACAGTCATCCCAGTTATTCGACCGTAGTTGAAAAGTTCGTTCTAGATGGACAGCAATCCCGTTTGACTCAAGCGGCGTTAGAAACCTTGTCGGTGATTGCCTACCGCCAGCCGGTCTCACGAGCTCGAGTTTCTGCGATCCGCGGGGTCAATGTCGAAGCGGTGATGAAGACTCTGATTACTCGTGGCCTGGTTGAAGAATCCGGGCTTGAGCATGAAACTGGGGCGATTTTATATAAGACCACCAGCTACTTCCTGGAGCGCCTAGGGCTGAATTCACTGGAAGATCTGCCAGCACTTGCTCCATACCTGCCAGACCTTGATGGTCTGGATGAAATCCTCGATTCGCTAACTGACTAGCTCTTCGGCTACCCTTACCTCCTGACTGTCGGGAGGATAGCCATGGCCCAAATGAGGCTTAACAAGATCATCGCAGATGCCGGTATCACAAGTCGTCGCGGTGCGGATGAATTAATCGAATCAGGTCGCGTCAGCGTCAATGGACTCATAGTTCGTGAAATGGGCAGTAAATTTGACCCTGAGAAAGATAAAGTCATGGTTGATGGTGAGACAATTGCACGTACTTTGACTAAGTCTTATTTAGCACTTCATAAACCTAAAGGTGTTTTGTCTACCATGTATGACCCCGAAGGTCGCCCATCATTGGATGACTTTATCGACCTTCGCAAGGAGCGTTTATTCCATGTTGGTCGCCTGGATAAGGATTCTGAAGGCTTAATTCTGCTAACAAATGACGGAGATTTGACCTTCCGTGCAACACACCCTTCCTTCGGTCTGGAAAAGACCTACATCATCGAATTTGATGGCCCGCTGCCGACAGGGGTGGATAAGATCCTTCTGAAGGGTGTCGAGCTAGAGGATGGAATGGGTCGAGTTTTGACCTTCAGACAGTTGTCCCCACAATGGATTGAGGTCTCAATTCATGAAGGCCGATATCACATCATCCGTCGGTTGATGGAGGCGGTCGATGTACGTGTCCTTCGTTTGATCCGAACTAAGTTCGGTCCGATCTCATTGGGAGACACCCCGGAGGGACGATGGCGCGATCTCAACAACACAGAGTTAATGAATCTACGAAAGGCTTTAGATATTTAGCAACTTTAATATAAATCGATAATGATCCGAAAGACTATTTATTGTTTTATCGATACTATTGTAATGGAGTAACTATTTATCGACATTCATAGGCTGAGATCATCGTCTAGGAATAGATTTATCGATAATTGCGTGAAACGGAAGAGCAAGGTGTTTAAGGCGAGTGCTCACCGAAAATGTAGTAAACAGGTTTAAGCAGTAAAAGGTTTTATCGATAAACCAGGAATCAAATAACCGCCAATTTCGGTTAGGAAAGGTACCCTTATCTCATGAGTTTGCGAGCTATACGAGGAGCCGTACAGGTTCCAGCCAATACCGCGGCTGACATTGCAGCGGGCGTACAGGAGCTGGTTTCTGCGATCCTGGAGGCAAACCAACTGACCCCAGCCAATGTGATCTCTGTTTTCTTCACTTCAACAGTAGATCTAAACGCCGCCTTTCCGGCCGCAGCCTGCAGAGAGATGGGCTTTGCCAATGTCCCGTTGATTGGCTCAGTCGAGGTCGATGTACCAGGTGCTTTAGACCGAACTATTCGCGCAATGTTCCATGTTGAAACCGCTCGAACACCGGAGCAAATCAGCCATATTTACTTGCACGGGGCAGCTGCATTACGTAGAGATATTGCCCAGTAATGTCGCAGAAAAAGCTCACAAGCGTTCGAATCGTGGGTTCAGGCTTGATTGGAACTTCTATCGGCCTGGGTCTGGTCCAACGCGGCGTCCAAGTTCAGATGGTGGATTCCGACGCAAAGGCCCAATCCTTAGCAAATGATCTAGTCGGGGGAGTCAGTATCTCTCACCTGGATCTGGTTGTTCTGGCGATGCCTACTTCACAACTTTCAGCGGTCATAAGGGAAGAGAATCAACTAAACCCACAGTCGACGTTTATAGATGTTGGCAGCGTAAAGAATGAAGTTGTACTTCACGTACAGACAATTTCAGGGCTTTCCAAGCGATTTTTGCCCACCCATCCGATGGCAGGGCGGGAAATTGGCGGAGCGAGCGCGGCACGGGCAGATTTATTCCAAGGGCGCAGTTGGATACTTACGCCTAGCGCCGATCTAGATCCTGCATCCCGTCAGCTAGTTCTTGAATTGATTGAACATCTTGGCGCAACCCCGATTGAGCTGTCTGCGCTGGATCATGACCGAGCTGTGGCTCGGATTTCTCACCTTCCCCAGATCGCATCCTCGTTAATTGCCAAGCAGCTGACCGGTACGCCGCCTGAATGGATGGAGCTAGCAGGGCAGGGGCTTCGAGACACCACGCGGATTGCGGGCTCAGATGAGTCATTATGGAAAGAGATTATTTACTCCAATCGCAGCGAATTGCATCAATTGCTAATAAATCTACAAAACGATCTTCAATCAATGATCGATTCACTGGAAGATCCACAGCGAATTGCACAACTAATTGCCCAAGGTCGTATGGGTAAAGCTTTAATTCCCGGTAAACATGGCGGAAAAGCTCGCGAATATTTCTATCTTCCAATAGTTATTGATGACAAGCCAGGCCAATTAGGTGCAATCTTTAATGAATGCACTGCGATGGATGTCAACGTAGAAGATTTGAATATCGAACATTCACCTGGACAATTGAGCGCATTAATTACTTTGGCTTTGTCTGAAAGTGATGCAGAGAAACTTTCAACCCATCTAACCTCGATCGGATGGAATGTTCATCCGATTCGTAAATAGAAGTAGGCTCATCACATGGGCATAGTCGTAGCAATAGATGGCCCGAGTGGCGCAGGTAAATCAAGTACCGCCAAAGCTATTGCAACCCGTGCTGGTTGGAATTATTTAGATACTGGTGCGCTCTATCGCGCAGTTACGTGGCTTGCCCTTGAATATAAATGCGAGGAACCGTTCTCTATTCTGCAAGCAATCAAAGATCATCCAATCAAATTTAATGCCGATCCATCTGATCCAAATATCTTCGCTGGCGAAACGCAAATCACGCATTCGATCCGAGGAACATCAGTTACCGAAAACGTTTCTCGAATTAGCGCGATGCCCGAAATTCGTCGTGAGTTATTAAATCTTCAACACCGAATTATTGATGCCGCAGAACGTGGAATCGTTGTAGAGGGCCGCGATATTGGTACGGTCGTTGCACCTGAAGCCGGACTCAAGATTTACTTGACTGCGGATTTAGATGCGCGTGCAGTACGCCGCGAGATTGAAACTGAAGACAAAAATGTTGATGTAAAACAATCCTTAGATAGCCGTGATGCCATTGATTCCACGCGAGCTGTTTCTCCTCTAGTCATGGCTGCTGATGCGGTCGAAGTTGATTCAACGTACTTGGATCTTGATGAAACGATCGAGCGTATTTGGGAACTACTGAAGAAGCGTAATTTGTTGGGTTTACCAATTGTTGCGATCTTGGGACGACCAAACGTTGGTAAATCAACTTTGATCAATCGCTTCTTAGGAAGACGAGAAGCAATTGTTGAAGATACGCCAGGTGTTACACGTGATCGTATTCAGTATGAATGCGAATGGGGCGGTCGCCGCTTCATCATCATGGACACTGGTGGTTGGGAAGCAAAGCCAGACGGAATCGCTGTTCAGGTAAGCGCGGGTTCAGAGTTGGCGATGCAAGAAGCAGATGTTCTGTGCTTTGTGGTTGACGCGCAAGTTGGGGCGCTAGATGAAGATGATGCATTAGTTGAACATTTGCGCAAAGCGAAGAAGCCAACAATTTTGATCGGAAACAAAGTTGATGGAGAGCGCGAAGAGGCTGAGGCACACGGGCTGTGGAGTTTAGGTCTTGGCGAACCACGTTTTGTTTCTGCGCTGCACGGACGTGGCAGTGGAGATTTGCTAGATCACATCGTTAATGTTTTGCCTGAAGTTGGTCGCGCGCAGAATCAAGATGGTTACCGCAAAGTTGCTTTGATCGGTCGACCAAATGTTGGTAAATCATCTTTATTCAATGCAATTGCTGGTGAATCTTTGTCGATCGTTGATGATGCAGCTGGCACGACGCGAGATCCAGTGGATTCACTTCTTTCTTTCGGTGGATCAACTTGGAGATTTATCGACACCGCCGGATTAAAAAAGCGGGCAAACCAGGATTCAGGAACTGACTACTACGCATCTTTGCGCACCGCCACAGCATTGGAACGTTGCGAAGTTGCAGTTGTTGTACTTGATGCCTCAGAGCCAATTACAGAGCAAGATTTGCGTGTCATCACAATGGTTGAAGAAGCTGGAAAAGCTATGGTGATTGTCATGAACAAGTGGGACTTGGTCGATGATGACCGCCGCAATCAATTGGATCGTGAAATCGATCGTCACCTGGATCAAGTCGAATGGGCCCAGCGCGTAAATATCGCGGCCAAGACCGGCTGGCACCGAGATCGTTTAGCACCGGCGCTTCGCACCGCTCTTGATAGTTGGGAGCGACGAGTTCCGACCGCAAAGCTCAATTCATTCTTAGGTGCATTGATTGGGGCAACACCGCCACCTGTTCGCGGTGGAAAGCAGCCAAAGGTTTATTACGCGACTCAAGCCGGAATTGCCCCACCAAAGTTTGTGGTCTTTTCAAGCGGCTGGATCGAGGCCTCGTACCGTCGTTTCATTGAGCGTCGCTTGCGCGAAGAGTTCAAATTCCCGGGCACCCCAGTTCAGGTAGCGGTTCGTGTGAAGGAACGCGATAAGGAATGAACAGGTCATTAATCAGTGTTCCCAACGCGCTGACTTTTCTGCGATTTCTAGGCATTCCGCTATTTATCTATCTCACCCTGTCCTTAGAGGCAGATGGGTGGGCAATCGTGGTGCTGGCCGTGGGAGGTGCGACTGATTATTTCGATGGAAAAATCGCCCGCGCCTGGAATCAGACTTCACGTTTTGGCGAATTAGCAGATCCTGCAATAGATCGCCTTTACATCTTTGCGACATTGGTTGTATTTCTGATCCGCGACATTGTTCCGGTTTGGATGATTGCCCTGATCATCGGACGCGATCTTGTCCTTGCAGTGATTACCCTGATGATGAATCGAAAAGGGCTTCCACCATTTACCGTCACATATCTTGGTAAGGCTGCAACCTTCAATCTCTTGTACGCATTTCCTTTCCTGCTGTTGGCACAGTCGGACGGGACATGGGGGAGTATCGCCTTTGTTGCGGGGTGGAGTTTTGCTATCTGGGGAATTGCCCTCTACATTTCGACAGGTATTAGTTACGCCCGCGAAGGTCTTTCGCAGATGAGAGGAAACCGTGTCATCAATTCCTAATGAGCTGTCCTACACCAAGGAACATGAGTGGGTTTCGGCAGAAAACCTTGTCTACACAATGGGTATTACTGATTATGCCCAAGCCGCTCTCGGCGACATCGTGTATGTTCAGCTTCCTGCAATTGGTGAAACTGTTACTTCAGGAAAAGTTTGTGGCGAAGTTGAGTCAACTAAGAGTGTTTCTGAAATTTATGCACCCGTAACTGGAACTGTTGTTGCGATTAATGACTCACTATCTAATTCTCCAGAAACAATCAACTCAGACCCTTACGGTGCTGGTTGGCTAGCAAAGATCGAGGTCGCGGCCGCTCCTTCAGACCTACTGACAGCGGCCCAGTACGGCGAAATTACCGCTTGACCTTCTCCATCTAACTCTCTAGTGTCACCCTTAAGTTGACGTTAAGGAGGTAGGGCAGTGGCTGCAGAGCAACCGCAGAACGAACTTACTTCCACCATCCACTTGGGTCTTCGTGAAGTAACAGATCCTTCAAAAAATCATTTAGATGAACAGCTGGCCTTACTTTCCCCTGAGGACCGTGCAGTCATCTCTGAGATTCAGAGCTCGGCGGGTGAAAAAGCGATGATTCTCATTGCTCGTGGACCCAACAAAGGCTCTCGATTCTTAGTAACCAGTGAAGGTGTAACAGTTGGAAGATCGGCGACTAGCTCGATTTTCCTAGATGACATTACGGTTTCACGTACGCATGCAACGATTTCAAAAGACGGCAACAGCTTTGTATTAAAGGATGCAGGTTCTCTTAACGGTACTTACATCAACAATATTTCTGTCACAGAACATGTACTTGTTTCTGGTGATGAGTTTCAAATAGGTAAGTTCCATTTGCTTTTCGTCGGTTCCAACTAGGGGAGTAGTCATGGCAGTTCCAGCACGCGCATATTTGAGCATCGGTGAAGTCCTTAACCGGTTGCGTGGAGATTTTGCAGACATCACAATTTCTAAGATTCGTTTCCTGGAATCTGAAGGATTGATTGAACCGCAGCGAACGCCATCGGGATACCGAAAGTTCACTAGCTCTGATTTAGAACGCTTGCGTTATGTGCTTTTGGCACAACGCGATCAGTACCTTCCACTGAAAGTAATCAAAGACAACCTCGATGCTATTGATCGTGGGCTTCAACCTGCAGCAGTTGGCGGAGTTCCATCTCCTCGCACACCTATCGGACTTGCAACTATTGACGGCGAGATGGCACCAAGCGCGTTCGGCGAGATCAATGAGATGCGCCTTTCTCGTGAAGAGCTTTTGAAGAATAGTGGCCTTGCAGAGGACCAACTTGTTGAACTTGAAGGCTATGGATTAATTGCCCCTCGCGGACGTCACTACGATGGCGATGCACTTGCTATTGCAAAAGCTGTTACCGAAATGGGCGGCTTTGGAATCGAACCCCGCCATCTGCGCTCATTTAAATCAGCAGCAGATCGCGAGATTGGTTTGATCGAACAAGTCATCACGCCATTGACCCGCCAAAAGAGCGCTGAGTCAAAGGCTCGCGCCGAGGAGGTTCAAAAGGAGATTGCATCTCTTTCAATTCGTTTACACGCCGCACTAGTCCGCGGTGGCCTGAACCGTCTTCGCTCATAATCCTTGAGCTATAGAGACATTTCATGTTGATCCCTATGGAGGTCATCGGCGTTCGCGTCGAGATGCCGTCCAATCAGCCGATAGTGCTGCTAAAAGAAATTGACGGCTCTCGGTTCTTGCCGATCTGGGTTGGCGCGGTTGAAGCCACCGCCATCGCATTTGCCCAGCAAGGGGTTGAACCGCCTAGACCGTTGACCCACGATTTGATGAAGAATTTGATTGAGCTCTTTGATGTGACTCTGATTGCCGTACATGTCACTGAGATCAAGGATGGAACCTTCTATTCGACCCTGAACCTTCGGGATTCAAAGGGGGAGCCTCTGAGCATCAGCGCTAGACCCTCTGATGCCATCGCCCTGGCGGTTAGAACCCACAGCAATATTCTGGCGACCGAGGAGTTGCTCAACGAGGTTGGGATTGAAATCCCGCAAGGTGAGGGAGAGAACCAAGAAGTCGAGAAGTTCCGCGAGTTCTTAGACCAAATCAACCCTGAAGACTTCGCTGGCTAAGGGGTAAAACCCTCAACCTCAAGTAGAGGTTTGCTTCGTGTCGGTCATTGTCTACGCCTGTTGCGAGCCGTACATTTATCTCACTCCCCAAGAGAAATGAGCTTTCCCCGTGTCCCCAGAAGAGATGGAAATCGGTTACAGAGGCGCTACAGCCTGCTCTGCCGCTGGAATTAGCTACCGTCAATTAGATTATTGGGCACGCACAGGATTAGTTGAACCAAGCATTAGAACCGCAAGTGGTTCTGGAACTCAACGTCTATACGGCTTCCGCGACATTTTGGTTTTAAAAGTTGTTAAGCGTTTACTAGATGCGGGCGTATCGCTTCAGAACATTCGCACCGCAGTTGATCACTTGCGCAACAGGGGAGTCACAGAGCTAGAGCGCATCACATTAATGAGTGATGGTGCATCAATTTACGAGTGCGCAAGCCCGGATGAGATCATCGATTTATTGCAGGGTGGCCAAGGCGTCTTCGGCATCGCTGTAGGCAAGGTCTGGCATGAAGTTGAAGGGTCTCTATCTCTGCTTCAGGGTGAAGTAAACGGCCAGCCAACAGGTGTTGAAAATAACGACGAGCTTTCGATGCGTAGAAAGAGCAAAGGCGCCTAATTCACCTTATTCTTCACTCCTGCCCTCGCACATTTTGGCGAGAGGCCATGAATGGGATGAGGGATCGCAGTGAGTCGTTCTTTTGAGGATCGTCATATAGGTCCAGCCTCAGTTGATGAAGCGGCCATGCTCAAGCATCTCGGATATTCGGATCTAACTACCTTCATTAAAGATGTTGTTCCTGCAAACATTTTGATCAAAGGTGTCATTGAAAAAGCATTAGATCACGGCAAAAGTGAAGTCGAAGTAATCGCAGAGCTTCGTGAAATCGCAGCTGAAAACAAAGTTTTTCGCTCGCTCATCGGGACCGGGTACTACGGAACTATTGTTCCACCGGTTGTTAAGCGCAATGTTTTAGAAAATCCATCGTGGTACACCGCGTACACTCCGTATCAACCAGAAATTTCGCAGGGACGCCTTGAAGCGCTCTTTGCTTTTCAAACAATGATTTGTGAATTAACTGCACTGGATATTTCAAATGCATCAATGCTAGATGAAAGCACGGCAGCGGCCGAAGCGATGACTTTAGCCAGACGTGCCTCGAAGTTAAGTGATGACGCGGTTTTCTTGATCGAAGAACACGTACATCCACAGACAAAAGCCGTAGTAATTACCCGCGCAAAACCACTTGGAATCACCGTTGTCGAAGTTGATTCAGGACATGTCGCGCGAGATGGTTATGACGGCGAATTCTTTGGAGCTCTTGTGCAGTATCCAGATACAACGGGAACAGTTATTGATTACACGTCCTTTGCCGAATACGCACATTCGAAAAACGCATTTGTAATTGCGGCAACTGATCTACTTGCATTGACTCTGCTGAAAGCACCAGGGGAGTGGGGCGCAGATATCGCAGTTGGCACAGCTCAGCGTTTCGGTGTTCCAATGGGATTTGGCGGACCACATGCTGGTTTCTTAGCTGTGCGAAGCGGTCTAGAGCGTTCGATGCCTGGTCGACTTGTTGGTCAAAGTATTGATGCAACTGGAAAGCCCGCCTTTCGTTTAGCGCTGCAGACCCGCGAACAACATATTCGACGTGACAAGGCAACATCAAATATTTGTACCGCACAAGTTTTGCTGGCGAACATGAGCGCCTTCTATGCGATGTGGCATGGCCCAGTTGGCTTACGTGAGATCGCGGAGCGAGTTCATAACTTTGCGGCTCGACTGCATGCTGCGACCAACAACAGAGAAGATGTTGTTTTCGACACCGTGCATATTGTTGTCAACGATGCTGCAGCTATTCACGCCAAAGCTGCGGCGCACGGAATTAACTTCGCGCGAGTAAGTGATACCGAGATTCGCGTTTCATTTGATGAAGAAACAACTGAAGAACTATTTACGCAAGTCCTAAATATTTTGGGTATGAAAGATGCACCGGGGGAGGCCATCCCGGCGAAGTATCTTCGCACCAGCAAGTACTTAACCCATCCCGTTTTCAACACCAACCACAGTGAAACCGGCATGATGCGCTACCTGCGTAATTTGGCGGACAAGGATCTAGCCCTCGATAGAACAATGATTCCTTTGGGCTCGTGCACTATGAAGCTGAATTCGGTTACTGAAATGGAAGCGGTCACCTGGCCAGAATTTGCATCACTTCATCCTTTTGCTCCAATAGATCAGAGCGTTGGTACTCGCAAATTAATCGAGCAACTATCAAAATGGTTAGTTGCAATCACGGGTTATGACGCGGTTTCGCTGCAGCCAAATGCGGGTAGCCAAGGTGAATTCGCGGGCTTGCTAGCCATCCGCAATTACCATGATTCAAGAGGTGATCAAGGGCGCAATATCTGTTTGATCCCATCAAGTGCCCACGGTACAAATGCAGCATCTGCTGTTATGGCGGGTATGAAGGTAGTCGTTATCGATTGCGACGAGAGCGGAAATGTGTCGATCGCAGACATCAAAGCAAAGATTGCAGAACACAAAGACGCTTTGGCAGCACTAATGATTACTTATCCATCAACACATGGTGTTTTTGAAACAGCAGTGTCAGAGATCTGCGAATTGATTCATGATGCTGGTGGCCAGGTTTACGTTGATGGTGCTAACTTGAACGCTTTGGTCGGTGTTTCTCAGCCTGGGAAATTTGGCGCAGATGTCTCGCACTTAAATCTACATAAGACTTTTGCGATTCCACATGGTGGAGGAGGACCTGGCGTAGGACCAGTTATTGCTCGTGCTCACCTTGCACCGTTCTTGCCTAACCACCCGATGGATGTTTTAGCGGGGCCGACAACTGGTCCTGGACCAATTTCTGGTGCACCGTATGGATCAGCCAGCATCTTGCCAATTTCTTGGGCATACATTCGTTTGCTAGGGGGAGAAGGACTAACGCACGCCACACAGGTTGCGATTTTGTCGGCAAATTACATTGCCTCACAACTTAAAGATTCATATCCAATTCTTTACACGGGTGCTAACGGTCGTATCGCACATGAATGCATCTTGGATATTCGTGGATTAACGAAAGATTGTGGAGTCTCAGTTGATGACATCGCAAAGCGTTTGATGGATTACGGTTTCCACGCACCGACAATGTCATTCCCAGTAGCTGGAACCTTGATGATCGAACCCACTGAATCCGAAGATATCCGCGAGATTCATAGATTTATTGATGCCATGATTTCGATCAGAGCTGAGATTCAAGAGGTCATTGACGGCACAATCAGCATTGAGGATTCAGCCTTGCGCCATGCACCTCATACGGCATTGTCTGTCGTCAACAGTGACTGGAACAGGCGTTACAGCCGCGAAAAGGGTGGTTATCCGGTCGATATACAAGGTTTCGTGCCAGGTGAATCAATTGGTTCACGAATGAAGTATTGGCCGCCTGTATCTCGCATTGATGGAGCCCATGGAGACCGAAATCTGGTCTGTGCCTGCACACCGATGGATGAGTATAGGTAGGAGGGGCCTGAGCGCGGATTCCTTGCTCATTCCTTTCTTACTTTACATAATGTAACTTATCGGCGATAGGTATACGCTCGTCGGGCGATCAGAAAGAGCCCAAATAACACCCCAACCAGCGCCCAATCTCCCGCGGCATCTCTGGGCGTTGTGCCGTTAATTAGACCAACTTCGGCACGAATTGAATCAGCCGTTCCCATGGAAGTTTTCTGCAGAACTTTTCCTGTGGAATCAATGATTGCTGAATATCCAGTTGTCGACACTGAAACAATATTTCTGCCATGTTCAATGGCTCGAACTCTAGTCATTTGCAGCTGCTGAGCACTTTCTGCAGACATTCCAAATGTGGCGCTATTTGTTTGGACTGCGAGAATGTTCGAAGAAACTGCAGCTTTATGGAGCAGTTCATCATCAACTAATTCGAAGCAAATTACTGGAGCAATTACCGCCTCTTTGACTGTGAAAAACACTTGACCTTGGCCAGGTTCGAAGTCCTTTACACGATCGGTATAGGGAGAAATTGCTGAAGCAAGTGATCTCAAAGGAATGTATTCACCAAATGGCGTCAAATGTTGCTTAACATAAGTTGGCGGAAACTCACCGCCCCACAAGATGGAGGTATTAAGAATGGAGTCGCCTTTTTCAACAATTGCACCAATTATCAAAGGTTTTTGTATTGAATCAAGTGCTTGCTTTACATCCTTATTTTGAAACGGATCCACATCAACTGAATTTTCAGGCCATAGTACAAAATCGACATTTGAATTTGCCTTGAGTTCAGATTGTGTTTTTTCAAAATGATTGTTGAATACAGCTTTTGCTCTTGAATTGAAATCGAGACCCATTTGCGGAACATTTCCTTGAATCATCAAGACATTTGTTGTTGCAAAGGCATTGATATTGACTGGAATCAACAGAAACAAAAACGGTAACAGGGTAATTTTTGACCACTTCTTACTTGCTGAAAAGAAAAGAATAAGTCCTAGCAAAACTGTAAGCGCCGACAGAGCTGAAGCACCACCGATAGCTGCAATCTTGGAATACGGGGCGTCGGCCTGTGTGTAGGCAACGCGGACCCAACCAAATCCCCCAAATGGAAATCTGTTTCTGACCTCTTCCAATAGTATGTAAATCAGTGGGTATGAGGTCATCCCCCAGCGAGAAACTAGTGAAAGTGGCAGATAAAAAACTGCAAGACCTAAAGCCAAAATCAACCAAGGTACTGAGCCGACAAAAGTACTGCTCCAGTGCAAAACGATCAGATTCAGTGTTGCTGCGAAGATGAAGACCGACAGAACTTTTCGCTGTGTCAGCGATAGTGCATACATATGGACGGCTAGCGCAATTGGAGCAACCCACCACTTCCCCACTGGCTCATAGGCAGCCGAAAGCAGGCATCCAGAAAGTGCTGAAAGAAGTAGCGCTACCAACCCAATGCACTGATCAAACGATCAACGCTAGCCCCCAGGGCGTAACGCTCCTTGAATTGATAGATTGCTGATAGATCTGCAGGTGCTTTCGGCAGAGCTAAATCAACTTTAGGTAAAGGTGCATCGCGGGCGACCCGAACCAGCTTCGGTGCAATCTTGAGATAGTCAGCACCAGCGATTATCTTTTTAGCAAGAGCTGGCGGAAGAGATTCGTGAGCGGCCATCGCACCAGCTAATGCATCTTCTGCGGTTGCAAAATGGTTAGCAATTACCGCCGCACCTTTTTCACCTATTCCCTTAACGCCGGGCAATCCATCTGAGGGATCACCGCGAAACATTGCAAAAAGGTCGTATCGGTCCCCCGGAATAGAATATTTGTCAGCGACGTATTTGATATCTACCAAGTCGTGTTGAGAAATTCCTTTAGCAAGATAAACAACTTTAATGTCCCTTGCATCATCGACCATTTGGAATAAATCGCGGTCTCCGGTCACGATTCGTATCGGACCTTTTTCGATTTCTGCATACGTTGCCATGACATCATCTGCTTCGTAGTCATCAACGCCGACTACCGGGATACCAAAGAGATCTAAAAGATCCAAAAGAATAGGGATTTGGGGAGTAAGAGTTTCCGGCTCTTCCTCTTCTTCGCCTTCATCTTCTAAGCGATTAGCTTTGTATTCCGGAAAAATATCTACTCTCCAACTTGGTCGCCAATCACCATCAAGGCAGGCAACTAGTCGATCTGGCTTATAAACATTCATCAACCTCGCAGTCATATCAACATAACCACGAATCGCATTGACCGATGTTCCATCGGGTGCGAGCAAGGTGTCGGGCATTCCGTAGTAAGCGCGATACCAAAGAGAAGCGCTATCCAGGAGCATCAATGTCATATATCCCCCAATAAATAGGCCACTACTCCGCGATCGATTCGCTTGACCGCATCCTTACAGACTGGGCGAAGTTTTTCACTTGCACCACCAATTTGGTTCAACAAGTCAACTAATTGTTTTGTTGAGCGAACGAAGTCTCCGACAGACATGTCACTGCCCTTGAGAACGCTGTTGAGCGAATTTCCGCTGGCCCATTTATAGGAGATAAAGCAAAAACCAGCATCAGGCTCGCGCTGAGTTTTAACACCAAAGTCATTTTCAATCTTTTCTAGCGCAGCCCACAAAGAGATGATTTCGGTAAGTGTCGAGGTTACCTTTTGGCTCGGCAACTTAGGAGCAAGGTTCTCTTGCGATCGTGATTCAAAGATCATGCATGAGACAACGGATAACAATTCAGTGGCATTCAGGTCATCAAGCAAGCCACGTCGGATTGATTCTGTCAGCAAGAGATCTGATTCGGCATAGATCTTTGTAAGAATCTTTCCCTGAGCAGTTGGTTTTTCTCCGTTGATGTACTCCAAATGATCGAGAACTTGGCAGATCTGATCAAAAGTTTTAGCAATAACATGTGTTCGATTTTCAACGCGGGTCGTTAAACCATCATTTTCTCTGGTCAATCTACCTGCACGTTCTGCTAGTCGGGCATGATCTTCACGTTCGGCACAACCGTGACAAGGATGGGATTTAAGACTCTTACGTAAATCTGACAACTCACCTTCCATGTGACCACGTTGTCTATTGTCGAAAGTTTTACGTTGATCTCGTCGACTGAGAAGAACCTCAACCTCTTTTATTGATCGTCTGAGTCGTGCGTATTCGGCGAAATCCCCCAGATGGCATTGCGCATCTTTCATTAATTCCTGAATCAACGTTTCGTTCTTTCGAATCTGTCGAGTTAAACCAACGACCGCTCGATCTGCTTGGAACTGCGCAAAGGATGATTCAAGTGATCGGCGAGCAGTTTCACGACCAAATCGTGCAATCAAGTTAATAGCCATGTTGTACGTTGGAGAAAAGGATGAACGCAAGGGATATGTTCGAGTTGAAGCTAAACCTGCAGCTGATGCTGAATCAACAGTTGGAGACCACTGAATAACCGCGTTGCCTTCGATATCAATACCTCGGCGACCAGCTCGCCCAGTTAATTGGGTGTACTCCCCCGGCGTGATTGGAACATGGGCTTCGCCATTAAATTTTATGAGTTTTTCTAACACAACCGTTCGTGCCGGCATATTGATTCCCAGCGCCAGAGTTTCAGTTGCAAATACCGCTTTGACTAAACCGCATTGGAATAAATCCTCGACTGCGCCCTTGAAACTAGGTAACAGTCCTGCGTGGTGAGCGGCGATACCTCGCTCCAGTGCGGTCAACCACTCTTGAAAACCAAGAACTTCGAGATCTTCTTCAGCAATATTTTGGGTATAGCGCAAGGCAGTTTGGCGAATTTCTACTCTTTCTTCCGGTGAAGTCAGTCGCAGGCCAGCGTGTAAACACTGTTTCACTGCAGCATCACAACCAACTCGAGAAAAGATAAAAGTAATCGCCGGCAAGAGATTTTCCCTTTGCAATTTTTCAATGATTTCAGCTCTGCTCATGCGATCTGATGGCTCGGTAAATCTGCCTCGCCGATTTCTGCCAAGTGAAGATCGTCTGATCGCTTCTCTTTCCCGCTGAAGAATTTCTGGATTTATTTTTCCTGGTTGTTCAAACAGGTCCATCAAGCGACTGCCAATCAAAACATGTTGAAACAGTGGGATCGGACGGATTTCACTGACAATAACTTCAGTTTCACCACGTACTTCACCCAGCCATTCACCAAATTCTTCAGCATTAGACACTGTCGCAGAAAGAGAAATCACCTGCACGCTTTCCATTAAGTGGATCAGTACTTCTTCCCATACCGCCCCGCGGAACTTGTCGGCAAGGTAATGAACTTCATCCATTACAACGCAGCCCAAATTAGTCAAGGTATTGGATCCTGCGTACAACATGTTGCGAAGAACTTCAGTTGTCATCACTAATATGTCTGCTTCGCCATTAATGCTTGTATCACCGGTGAGAAGACCTACTCGATCTTCGCCAAACTTTGCAACAAATTCTGAATACTTTTGATTGGATAACGCTTTTATTGGGGTTGTGTAGAAACATTTCTTGCCAGCTTGCAAAGCGAAGAATGCCGCAAATTCACCGACAACAGTTTTTCCCGCACCAGTGGGCGCAGCAACCAAAACACCTTTGCCATCTTCGACGGCATGACAGGCTGAAACTTGAAATGGGTCGAACTCAAAATCAAAGGTCAGCAAGAAATCAGTGGTAACTGGATGCTGGCCTCGCAATTTGGCTGCGGCATAACGCTCGGCCGGCGTTGTCATGCGACCCACGTTTTCAACGCGCCTTGAATACATTCAGCAGTTATCGGTAATTGTCCGATTCTTTCGCCATCTGCATAGGCAATTGCTTTTGCCTCAATTTTGACAGTGCGACTTCGCACGATCTCGACTGCGGGATGCGTGGTGTGAGTTCCTGCAAACACCCTTGGAAAAACTTTAATGAACTCTATTGTTGACACCGGATGCAGCACCATCACATCAAAAAGTCCGTCGGTGATGTTTGCTGCCGGACACACCAGCATTCCGGCACCGTAGGAACGGCCGTTGGACACAGCAATAAGCATGGCTTCAGTAGAAATTGTTCGGTCATCCAGCGTTATTTCGTAATGCCGAGGTTTAAACCGCGGAAGCTCGATCGCAATTGCGGCGTTGTACTTCATCGGCCCCTTAGGCCACGACATAGTGTTTGCCTTCTCGTTAACTATTGAATCAAATCCTGTCGACAAAATGGCGGCGAACCATTCACCATCAACTAATCCCAAATCAATAGCTGTTGGTTGAAGCGAAGTAACTGCCTGAAGTTGAGCATCGTATGAATCAAGATCCCAACCCAGAGTGCGCACAAAGTCATTACCTGTGCCTGCGGGAATTACAGCCACTGGAATTTGTGCCGGAACTAAGCGTTGCAAGATGTTATGGAAAAGTCCGTCTCCCCCAACAGCAATGACACCTGGCGTATCGGGGTATTTTTCAATAAAAGCAGCGAGATGATCTCCCAAAGCTATCGAAGAATTACCGGTAACAATTGTGTAGGGAATTTTTCGCTGCGAAAGCCAGCCCGCGACATATGTTCCAACCGTGGTCCCTTTACCCTGACCTGCTACAGGGTTGATCACCAAAGCCC
The DNA here is from genome assembly GCA_036734125.1 of Candidatus Planktophila sp. Taxonomy (GTDB): domain Bacteria; phylum Actinomycetota; class Actinomycetes; order Nanopelagicales; family Nanopelagicaceae; genus Planktophila. The sequence continues at coordinate 9,587 of DAIMZE010000003.1, read as the reverse complement.
ACATGGGAAGACCCTATCGGCTATTCCTTAATTGATGTGGGTGCTTCAATCGAAGAGCTATCAGTTTCTACAGATTCGGCTTTCTTATCGCGTCGTCGATCGACAAGTACCGCTATAGAGCCCGCCATAAAGTAAAAAAGAATTAATGGCCCAGATAAGAGGACCATGCTCAATGGATCTGCAGTTGGCGAAAGGGCGGCCACAAAGAAGAAAATTGTAAAGATCCAAATTCTCCACGGCCTCAGAATTGTTTTACCACGAAGGAAACCAATCAAATTGAAGGTCAAAAGAAAGATTGGTAGCTCAAAAGCAAGGCCTACAAAGAGAATAACTCTAAGAACAAAATCTAAGTAATCATCAAATCTCACCAAGTTGCTGATGGAATCTGGTGTAAACCCAAAGAGTGCTTTTATAGCAACTGGGAGAATGAAATAGCCAAGTGTTGCTCCCATCGCAAAGAATGGAGTGGCTGCTGAAACGAACAAGACGCTAGTGCGTTTTTCTTTTCTATGAAGTGCTGGAGCTATGAAGGCCCATAACTGGTAGAGCCAGAATGGTGCTGACACAATGATTCCGGTCAACAACGCAACTTTAATTTGCAAATCAAGAGGTCCCAGCACACCGCTGATGTAGAGCGCGCCACAACTTGCAGCACCTGACTGCTGAGCAGCTCTGAGATCGCAGACTGGTTTAGCTAGGGTGACAATGATTGAATCGTAGAAATACCACCCTCCACTAAATGCAACCAATACTGCAATCGCGGAACGAAGAACTCGTTTACGTAATTCGCGTAAGTGGTCTAGAAGGGGCATCCGTGCTTCATTAACAGATGCCATTTATCTACTTCTCGGTTTTGCCGTCTTCTTCGATCACGGTGTCGTCAGCCTTCATTTCCTTCATTTCGCTCTTGAAAATGCGCATAGAGCGACCAAGTGAGCGGGCTGAATCCGGCAAACGCTTAGCACCGAACAAAACAAGTACAACAATGAGAAGGATGACAATCTCTCTTGGTCCCAAATTCATAACGTTAACTCCTTGGCTAATATTTAGGCCTAGATTACATCAGATCCCTTTGAATGGGTAGGCGGTTTCAGCGTGCTTTGTAACGATCTAGCATCGATTGAGCCATTACTGATATCGATTTTCTGATCTCAGCGGGCGCTAGTAAGGACACCGAACCACCAGATGCCATGATGGATCGTTCGATCCACTGCAGCGAAAAACTCTCAAAATTGAATTCAGAGTTCGCTGACAATTCACTTTGCTTGAAACGTTCAGCGATCTCTCGGGTCGGAGTCAGGACCTTTATTGTGCTCTTATGCCCAGCGGTCTGATTTGAGATCTTTGGAATCTCCTGCGCAACTGTCTGCATCTTTGCACTTTGAATCCGGTCTATTCGAAACTGTCTAAAGTCGGAAGAGGTATGGCAGAAAGAACTTAAGTAACGCTGACCATCACTTTCAACAATTTCAATCGGAAGAATTGTTCGGGTACTTGTTTCATCCCGATACAACGAGTGGTAGACAATTTCCAAACCGGATCTAGTTCTAATTGCCTCAAGAATTGCCGCGGATACATCTTGATTGACATCTGAAGCTGCAGATAGCGCTGAAGGTAGGTTAATCAAATCAGATAAGCGCCGAGACAACTCATCAACCTTTGATAAAAGGTCAGCACGATCTGCCGAAATCGTCGAACGCAATAAATCTAAACCAAGAACCAGGGCAACTCCCTCATCAAATGAGATCGATCGCGGCTTAGAAAGTGTTTCAGCATTATGAATGGTGACAAAACCTGATTCGAAATCTAAATCCATGAGTTCAAGGGGCGTGTATCCCGGCAAACCGCACATCCACAAGGTTGTTAGGTCATCGGTCATTTGAGCCTGGGTAACATTAAAAACTTGGGCTAACTCTTTGAGTGAAATACCTTGATGAGAATTGATATAAGGCACAAGATCAAGAAGCCTGGCGGTGCGCTCTAGCGGAGCGGAAATCTTCTTAGCCATGGTTGTGCACCAACGCCTCGAGATGTTGAATAACTAGTTCCTTCAAATTATCAGGCTCCTGAACAAGAGCATCCTGGCCATGCCACAGAACTAGCGAAGCCATTGAATCTAGATTAAATATTGGGACTCTGATTTGATCCCACTCCCCCAGAGATTTGGTTGAAATAGCCAAAGCGCGAAGTGATGTTGCTTTACCAACCCGGACATCAATGACAGCAAAATCATTTGTTGGCGAGTGTGAAAGAGCCTTGCTCGCATCAAAACCAACTGGAGTTTCAAAATCACGTGGACCATCGCTTGCAGAAACCTCACCTTGAATTCGATCAATTCTGAAGGTACGAATCTCTTGAATCTCTTGATCAACGCCAGATAAGTACCAAAAGCCGCTTCGCGTAGACAGCGCTATCGGAACTACCCTTCGCGTAAAACTCTTCATTGAAGCATCAAGATACGCAAAGATAAGAATTTGATTCTGGGCTATCGCTTTTGTAATCAGAGATAAATCTTGACCACCATCATTGAGTTTGTGGACCGATCCAGGGATAGAAATTTCATCGCTAGAAATACCTATAGATCGCAGTTTCAACAGCGCTTTTTGAGCAACATCGCCAAACGATGCCTCTTGCCAAGCTTCGGCGGCTAAAGATAAAAGCGAAACATCGGTAGATGAGATATCACCTAACTCGAATTGATACTTTTCCTGTTTGATTTTGTAGCCGGCTTCATCATTAAATAGTGGATCGAAACTTCCGACCTCAATTTCGATTCCCAAAGAACGAAGATCATCTTTATCTCGTTCAAACATTCTCTCTTTTGTTTCCGGAGTACCTTCATAACCATCTACCGAGTTAAAAATCTCGGATTTAGTCAAATATCTTTTGGTGGCTAGCAGGGCGATTGTCAGGTTGATTAATCGCTCAATCTTCCGAGACACCGTAAGCGCCTTTCGCTGGACGTCGTCTGCGAGCCAACACTTCGACTCCTGGAGCCATTCTGCGACTTTGAATCAAGAAGCCAGTGTGTCCGATCATCCGTTGTTGAGGACGAACAGCAAGTCCCTCGTGATGCCAGCCTCGAACGAGAGTTTCCGAACTTTCAGGTTCAGTAAAGCGACCATCGGTCTTCAAAGCTTCAGCTGTCGCGGACAACTGTGTCGTGGTTGCAACGTACGCCAAGAAAACTCCACCCGGACGTAAGGCACGGGCTGAGATATCTATGCACTCCCATGGGGCCAACATGTCTAGGACAACTCGATCATATTCTGAATCAAAATCTTGATCCTGCAGATCTCCTACTGTGAGCTTCCAATTCTCAGGTGCCGCTTCGAAATAAGAATCAACATTTGAGCGAGCATTATCTGCGAAATCTTGTCTGCGCTCTACTGAATGCACCGTGCCTGTAGGTCCGGCTGAACGCAGTAGAGAAATAGTTAATGCTCCGCTTCCCACTCCAGCTTCAAGAACACGCGCACCTGGATAGATGTCTGCAACACCAACGATCATCGCCGCATCTTTCGGATACACAATTGTTGCCCCGCGAGGCATTGTAAGAACGTAATCCGCCAGTAGTGGTTTAAATGCGGTGAACTTTAATCCCGCTGTAGTGCTTACGACAGAACCTTCTGGCATTCCAATGAGCTCATCATGTGTAATCCAACCCTTATGGGTATGCCATTCTTTTCCAGGCGTAATTGTGAAGCTGTATAGCTTTCCCTTTGGATCGGTTAACTGAATACGATCGCCGGCTCCGAAATACCCAAGATTAGACACGAGAGCATCTTAGGCGAAAATCTTGATGAAAGTACGAGTATCTTCGGTCAGGTGAATGAAGCGAATAATCTGAGACTCTCGCCCAGCGCGGTCAGTGAGTATGAGAACTGTCCACAGCTCTACAAATATCGCAAGATCGATAAGTTGCCTGAACCTCCATCATTAGATGCCGAACGCGGCACCTTGGTTCACACCGTGTTGCAAGATCTCTTTGAATTTCCAAGTCATGAGCGAACACCAGAGACTGCTATAGATCTTCTTCCCTCCAGATGGAAAGCGCAATTAGAAGAAAAACCTGCACTGCTGGAGATGGTCACCAATGAGAAGGAATGGTTAGATCGGGCCTCTTCATTGCTGACGACTTACTTCACTCTAGAAAACCCTTCAACCTTTGAAGCTACTCATCGCGAAATGCACTTAGAAAATGATTTTGATACCAATGTTTACCTGCATGGATATGTAGATCGACTAGATATCGCACCAACCGGTGAAGTAAGAATCGTTGACTACAAGACTGGTAAATCACCCAAGCCAGGTTGGGAAGAAAAAGCGCTATTCCAGTTAAGGGTTTATGCGCTTTTGTATTGGAAAAACACAGGTGTACTCCCCCGTTTACTGCAACTGATTTATCTGGGCGATGGTCGTGTCGTTAAAAGTAGCCCGACTCAGGCCGATGTGGATGCCGTTGAAAAGGTTCTTCATCGAGTCGCTAAGGACATCTTTATTTCCGTTGAAAAAGAGTATTGGCCACCGAAGCCATCACGCCTGTGTGACTGGTGTTATTTCAAAAGTATCTGTCCAGCTCACAACGACTAGATCTGTATAGCGAAATTGCTAAATAAGTTCTGTAGTTTTGCAAAGCTCATTTGTTCTAGTGAAGAGATCACTCTTACTTTTGCTGACTCGCCAATAGTTACAAGATGCGGAACTGCAATCAGGTAAGCACCGCTAGAGGTTGCGGCCTGCATTCCGGTAAGGGAATCTTCAAAGACCAAGCAATTTTGGATATCTGAATCCGTCATTACCGCGGCCTTGAGGTAGCAATCTGGGTTTGGTTTGGTTTTTTCAACATCGTCAGAGCTAATCGAAAACGGAAACAAATCGTGGCCTAAATTGTCCAGAACCGCATCGACAATGTTGCGTGGACTAGCTGATACCAAACCAGTCTTTACTCCATGTGATTGCAGTTGGCGCACTAATTCAAGAGCACCGGGCATGGTTGGAGTATTTCCTCGCATCTTTAACGCCTGCGTATCAATCAAGGTTTGAGTGAAGTACTCCGGCGTCTCGGCACCCTTGCACTTATCGTGCATGTATGTGCCCACTCGCGTAAGCGGGCCTCCGAGACAGGCAATCTGATCTTCTTCACTCCAGTCATAACCAAATTTGGCCGTTACCTCGGTTTCGGATTTAAACCACTCAGGCTCTGAATCAACCATTAAGCCATCCATATCGAAAAAGACCGCGTCGAAAAACTGAGAATTATCAACCATTAGTTAGCGTTGAAGTACTTAGCTTCAGGATGATGAACGATAATTGCCGACGTTGATTGCTCGGGGTGCAGTTGGAATTCTTCAGATAACTCAACGCCGATTCGTACTGGATCGAGCAGTTCGCACAATTGAACTTGTTGTTCCAGATCGGGACATGCTGGATAACCAAATGAGTATCGAGAGCCTCGGTAACCTTGATCTAAGATTCCCTGCAAATCCGATGAATCATCATTCTTAACTGATAGCTCCTCGCGTATACGTGCGTGCCAATGTTCGGCAAGGCTCTCGGTTAACTGAACTGAAAGTCCATGCAACTCTAGGTACTCCCGGTAATTGTTAGCTGCGAAAAGCTTGGCTGCAGCTTCACTGACTGTTGAACCCATCGTTACAACATGGAAAGCAACAACATCTGTTGTACCCGAATCTTTTGAAGCGAAGAAATCGCTTATGCACAAACGACGATCACGTGTTTGTCGGGGAAAAGTGAAACGAGTTCGCTCTTTACCTTTGTCGTCTCCTTCGTGGTGAAGGATGACTAGATCATTGCCTTCGCTGTAACAAGGAAAATACCCGTACACAACGGCGGCGTTGAGCCAACCACTTGATTGAACTTCGTTGAGTAACGAACGCAACCGTGGTCTTCCTTCGGCTTCAACCATATTTTCATATTCGCCGCGATTACCCTTTAAACCCCATTGACCCACAAACAGTGCTCGCTCATCCAGCATGCCTGCGTAGTCGCTGAGTTGAATTCCCTTGACAACGCGTGAACCAAAAAAAGGCGGTGTTGGAATATCAACATCGGCTGCAACATCGCTGCGCCGTGTATCAATTGGCAGATCTTCACTCTTGATACGGGTATTGGCTACTTTGCGCTCACGAAGCGCCGGCAAAGCTGCACCAGGATCACCACGTTTTACCGCCATGATTGAATCCATTAGACGTAAACCCTCAAAGGCATCTCGCGCATAGCGAACTTCACCGGGAAACAACGCCGCCAAATCTTGCTCGACGTATGCGCGGGTTAATGCTGCTCCACCCAAAACGATTGGCCACTTCTGGTCCAAACCTCTCGCCGTGATCTCTTGGAGATTTTCTTTCATGATCACTGTTGATTTAACCAGCAGACCACTCATTCCAATCGCATCGGCATTGGATTCGATAGCACCATCAATAATTTGATTAATTGTTTGTTTAATTCCGATATTGACTACACGATAACCATTATTGGTCAAAATAATGTCAACTAAATTCTTTCCAATGTCGTGTACATCGCCCTTGACCGTTGCTAGCAACATCGTGCCACGACCTTCGTCACCTGTTTTTTCCATAAAAGGTTCAAGAATCGCTACTGCGGTCTTCATGACTTCAGCGCTTTGTAGAACAAAGGGAAGTTGCATCTCTCCCTTACCGAAGAGCTCGCCGACAATTTTCATACCCTCAAGCAAATGAGTATTAATGATTTCAAGTGGCGGTGTACCTAAGGCCATTGCCTCGTTGAGATCATCTTCTAGGCCAACCTTCTCGCCGTCGATGATGCGACGTTGAAGTCGTTCATAGAGAGGCAACGCAGCCAAAGCTTCGGCTCTTGCGTTCTTGCTGGTGGCAAGCTCAACACCATCAAATAACTGTAAAAATTCCTGTAGCGGATCGTACGTACATTCCTGTCCATCAAAAGTGCGACGATCATAAATCAAATCCAAAGCAACCTGCTTTTGTCGTTCATCAATTCTTGCCATTGGCGTGATTTTGGATGGGTGCACAATTGCTGAATCAAGACCAGCCTGCACACACTCATGAAGAAAAACCGAGTTCAATACAACGCGGGCGGCTGGATTAAGACCAAAAGAAACGTTACTGACTCCAAGGGTGGTTTGTACCTCAGGAAATTCAATTTTCAATCGACGAATGGCATCGATCGTCTCGATTCCATCCTTACGTGTTTCCTCTTGACCTGTAGCGATTGGAAAAGTTAAACAATCGATCAAAATATCGCCAACATTCATACCCCAGTTATCGCGCAAATCAATAATCAATCGGCGGGCTACTCGTAATTTCCAGTCGGCATCACGTGCTTGGCCTTCTTCATCGATAGTAAGTGCGACGACGCTAGCCCCATGCTCCTTTACTAGCGGCATGATCTTTGCAAAACGCGATGTTGGGCCATCACCGTCTTCGTAATTCACCGAATTGATAACGCATCGTCCACCAAGATGTTCAAGACCGGCTTTAAGAACTGCCGGTTCAGTTGAATCAAGAACAATCGGTAGCGTACTTGCAGTTGCAAAACGCGAGGCCAGTTGGCTCATATCAGCAGCGCCATCCCGACCAACGTAGTCAACAGAGAGATCCAGCATATGCGCGCCGTCTCGAATTTGATCGCGTGCAATCTCTACGCACTTTTCCCAATCCTCAGCCAGTAATGCATCTCTAAAGGCTCTTGAACCGTTGGCATTTGTTCGCTCACCAATTGCTAAATATGTCTTGTCCTGTCTAAATGGAACGTACTGATACAGCGAGGAAGCTCCGGGATCTAGCTCGGGATTTCGCTTTGCTATAGGTTTTCCACTGACTTTGTTTACTACTGCAGATAAATGTTCTGGCGTAGTTCCACAACATCCACCCACCAGAGAAATTCCATAATCATCCACGAAACCTTCGAGGGCGACCGCTAATTCGTTTGGGCCAAGGGGGTACGAAGCTCCATTTGTACCCAGTACCGGAAGTCCAGCATTTGGCATTACCGAGATCGCAACTTTTGCGTTTTTGCTCAAGTACCTAAGGTGCTCAGACATTTCAGTTGGACCAGTCGCGCAATTGAGTCCGATCAAATCGATTCCCATTGGTTCCAAGGTATTGAGCGCTGCCCCGATTTCAGAACCTAAAAGCATGGTTCCGGTGGTTTCAACTGTTACCTGTGCGATCAAAACAATATCGCGCTCTGTTTCACCAATTGCTTGTCGGCAACCATTAATGGCAGCTTTTACTTGCAATAAATCTTGAGATGTTTCGACAAGCAGGGCGTCACAGCCTGAATCTGCTAAACCCTTTGCGGCTGTGTAGTAGGCAATCTTTAGATTTTCATAAGTGGTGTGACCGAGACTTGGCAGTTTGGTTCCGGGTCCTAGAGAACCCAAGACGAAGCGTGGTTTTTCAACAGTTGAGAAAGAATCCGCGGCTTCGCGTGCGATCTTTCCTCCCGCAAAGGCAAGCTCGTAGATTCGATCTTCAATTCCGTAATCAGCCAAGTTGGACCAGTTAGCACCAAAAGTATTTGTCTCGATCGCATCAACACCGGCCGACAAATATTCGTCGTGAACCGATCTAACAATGTCAGGGCGGCTGACGTTGAGAATCTCATTGCAACCTTCATGGTTTTGAAAATCTTCCAAGGTTGGATTTGCTGCCTGGAGCATGGTTCCCATAGCTCCATCTGCGACAACTACTCGCGATGCCAAGGCTTGGCGAAGCAGCCCAGGGAGCTTGGAAGGTGTACTCATTTGCCCAAGGTTACCTTAAGGTTGCTTTCATGGAGATTCATCAGATTCCACTACTCAGAGAACCGGTCATGGTTATCGCGTTTTCGGGTTGGAATGATGCAGCAGAAGCAGCATCTGGGGCTGTAGAGCATTTATTGTCAGGGTGGCGAGACAAAAATGATGATGTTATTCCCGAACTCATTGCAAATGTTGAATCTGAAGATTTCTATGATTTTCAAGTTAATCGCCCAGTTGTAACAATTGATGACTCAGAAATACGAAGCATTACTTGGCCTTCGACCCAGGTTTTTGGAATGGCAATACCATCGATGGATCGCGATTTAGTCATAGTCACTGGTGTTGAACCATCAATGAAGTGGAAGAGCTTTACCTCTGACTTGTTAGATCTTGCCGATGATTTAGAAGTCTCATTGATTGCTTCTTTGGGCTCTTTACTTGCCGATACACCTCATACGCGACCAATTACGGTAACGGCGACTGGTTCTCATCCTTCTATCGCCAATCGACTGGGAGTTTCGGTTTCAAAGTATGAAGGACCCACTGGAATCTTAGGGATCATTCAAGATGGGTGCATGAGACGAGGAATCGATGCGATTTCATTGTGGGCAGCTGTCCCCCATTACGCATCAAATGCGCCGTCACCCAAAGCCACACTTGCCCTGATCAATACCCTCGAAGAGTTTCTCAATATCAAGATACCGCTGTCGGATCTTCCCGATAAATCAGATGCTTGGGAACGTGAAGTAAATGATTTGGCAGCTGATGATTCTGAGATTGCCGATTATGTGAAAGCTCTAGAGGAAAGCAAAGATGCAGC
>DAIMZE010000002.1:40104-48491 GCA_036734125.1 Candidatus Planktophila sp. | reverse complement strand
CTATGGGTTGGTCAACTTTTGCAATAAGTACATTGGTGTTGCTCTTATGGATACCGCTGAAAGAAAAACCTGGCTTCGGCACTCTGGCCAACATTGCAATCATCGCAACAGCTATTCAAGTGGGTGTAACTTTCTTTCCAGAGCAGAACAACTACGTCGTAGGAATTCTTTATTGCCTGATTGGAATTGCTATGGTCGGTTTTGGATCAGCTCTCTACATCACCTGTGGCTTAGGTCCTGGGCCGCGAGATGGATTGATGACCGCGATCCACAACAGGTCCGGAGTTCGCATTGGTCGCGTCCGTTTGGCCATCGAAAGCTCGGTTTTGGTTGCAGGTTGGCTGTTGGGTGGCACCGTGGGGTTAGGCACGCTCCTATTCGCCCTGTTTATAGGTCAGTCCATTGCAATTTCCCTGGGAGTCGTTTCTCGGGTTACCCACAGGTAACGCATAGGATAAAGATCTTCCCAAGGGTTGTGCGCCCTATCGCACACGGGGTCGCAAACACCCCCGTTAACAAAATTAGAAAGGCAGTATTCATGCTGGATTCATACTTCAAAATCTCAGAACGGGGCTCTTCAATCGCCCAAGAGGTTCGAGGCGGACTCGTAACCTTCTTCACGATGGCTTACATCGTGGCTCTTAACCCAATCATCTTGGCGTACTCACCAGATGCAAATGGTCAGTTCCTCTTTGGAGGCGCTGCACCTGCACCTGCAATGGTTGCTGCTACCACCGCGCTAGTCGCTGGTGTTCTAACAATCCTTATGGGATCAATTGCTAACTATCCATTGGCACTTGCTACAGGTCTTGGTCTCAATACTTTTGTTGCAGTTGGTATCGCATCAAAGATGACATGGGCTGCGGCGATGGGATTAGTTGTTCTTGAAGGTTTAATCATCTTGGTATTGGTGCTCACCGGTTTCCGTGTAGCAGTATTCAAGGCGGTTCCACCACAGATCAAGATTGCAATCTCAGTTGGTATCGGTCTATTCATCGCCCTTATCGGACTTGTTGATGCAGGCTTTGTACGTCGTACAGCTAGCGGTCCAGTTCCAGTAGGTCTTGGAGTTAATGGAAACCTCGTTGGTTGGCCAACCGTCGTTTTCGTTTTCGGAACTCTTTTAATTGTCGCTCTCATGGTTCGCAAAATTAAGGGCGCAATCCTTATCGGAATCTCTGCGGCAACAGTCTTGGCAATCGGCATCCAGCAGATGTACAACATCAAGCCAAACTTCACCCCAGGAAACCCACCAACAATCGTCGATGGCGGCTGGCAGCTGGGTATTCCTGCGATTCCTAAGGAAGTTGTTGCTGTACCAGAGTTTGATTTCACCGGACAATTTGATCTATTTGGTGCTTTCAGCCTCGATAACGTTTCATTAATTGCAGCAATCCTTCTTCTGTTCACACTATTGCTATCAGACTTCTTCGACACTGTTGGAACAGTCACCGCAATCGGTCACGAATCAGGTCTTGCTGACAAGGATGGAAACGTCGATAACATCCAAAAGATTCTTTTGGTTGACTCTGTAGCAGCTGCTGCAGGTGGAGCTGCTGGTATTTCTTCAAATACAAGCTATATCGAATCTGCAGCTGGTGTTGGTGAAGGTGCACGTACAGGCCTTGCATCAGTCGTTACCGGAATTGCATTCCTTCTGACAACTTTCTTAGCACCGCTTGTAGCAATCATTCCTTATGAGGCTGCAACTCCTGCTTTGATCATTGTTGGATTCCTCATGATGTCTCAGATCAAGAACATTGACTGGGATGACTTGGGTATCGGAGTTCCTGCTTTCCTAACAATCATCTTGATGCCATTTACTTACAACATCTCTGTAGGTATCGGTGCCGGATTCATTTCACACGTAGTAATTCGTGTTGTTCAGGGACGTGGCAAGGAAGTACATCCTCTGATGTACTTCGTATCAGGTCTGTTCATGATCTACTTCCTATCTTCACCAATGAATGCTTGGTTTGGATAAGTTCTAATAAAGGAAAAGCCCCTGGGAAACCGGGGGCTTTTCTATTGCCATACGACCGCAGGTAAACCTTTCAGAGCTAGCTTTGCGTTGACTCGTGAAAAAGGTTGTGAGCCGAAAAAACCTCGGTACGCCGACAAAGGGCTCGGATGAACCGAAGCCACTACGGATTCTTCAGGGAAATACTTCTTGAGTTGCAATGCCGAATTTCCCCACAGCACGGCAATCACATCTCTTTCGCCAAGTATCTGCGCAACTGTCTCTGTTACAGCTTGCCAACCTAAACTGTCATGAGCCATCGATTGTCCAACTTCTGTGGTGAGCACACGATTAATAAGCATGACACCTTGATTCACCCAATTGCTCAGGTCACCGTCGCTTCTAGTGATTCCAAGATCTTCGTTAAGTTCCTTGTAAATATTGCGCAGTGATGCTGGAAGAGGCGACACCGATGAGTCAACAGAGAAAGCCAAACCGTGCGCATGACCTTTTGTTGGATAAGGATCTTGACCAAAAATAACTACCTTTGTTGAGGCTATTGAATCACTTAGGGCTCTGAAAACACGATCATAAGAGGGGGCAATTTCACGATCCTGGATAAATCGGTCAATACTTTCAATTAATTCTTTATGTCGTGCGAGTTCGCTTTGCCACTCAGGGTGGAGCTGATCAAACAGAGGCACGGGCAAAGAATCGGCCTGATTCGGGAGTCACTGTGATTGAGGTTCCAAAAACCGCCGACACATGTTCTGAAGTAATAACCTGGTCTATAGGTCCCGAGACAGCAACTAAACCATCTTTGATAAGTAAAGCGTGTGTTGTTCCGACCGGAATTTCTTCAATATGGTGAGTGACCAAGATTGTTGCAGGTGCTAACGGATCAGCGGCAAAATTTGCGAAACGTCGCAAGAGATCTTCTCTGCCTCCCAAATCAAGACCCGCTGCAGGTTCATCCAACAACAAAAGTTCAGGATCAGTCATCAAAGCTCGTGAGATCTGAACCCGCTTCTTCTCACCTTCACTGAGCGTTCCGTAAAGGCGATCACCGAGTTCTCGCACCCCGAAATTCGTCAGTAATGCCATGGCGCGAGATTCATCCCAAAGATCATAACTTTCATTCCAGCGACCCAAGATTGCATAGGCGGCGGTGAGCACTACATCCTTGACCATTTCATCATGCGGAATATCTTCAGCGATTACAGATCCACACAGACCAATTCGAGTTCTTAATTCAAAGAGATCTACTTTTCCCATTTGTTTATCCAGGACCGAAACAGTGCCCTGGGTTGGAAAAATCTTGGTAGCTAAGATTTGAAGAAGGGTTGATTTACCCGCTCCATTAGGTCCGAGTACTACCCAACGCTCCCCTTGTGAAATTGAGAAATTGATAGGCCCAAGGATTAGTCGGTCACCTCGGCGAACCGCTACCTCGTTGAGAGTGAGAACTGAGCTACTCATAGATGCAAAAGATACTGCTTAGAGCGCTCAATCTCGTGTAAACCTCACTAAAAGCATTAGTGATTCACGATAACCTTCTCTTCTTATGACAACAACTAGCCCGAATACCGAGCAATTCTCCGGATTGATCCTACTGACGGGCGAGGATAAGCCTGGCTTGGCACATTCACTCTTTGAAGCCCTGTCGCCATTTTCTGTAGCAGTGATCGACATAGACCAAATCATCATCAAGGAGCGATTGATTTTGACGGTCCAAATATCACTTAATCAGGCTCATCAAAACGCAATCGAGGAAGACCTCAATTCTTTGGCGCAAACTTTGAATGTGGATATTGCAGCTGTGTTTTCTATGTCAACAATGCCGGGTCAGAAACCGCAATGCTTGACCTTAACTATGAAATCCGCGAAGTTACATCCCAAGCATTTGGCCGTGGTCACCGACTCGCTGTTAACAGCTGGCGCTAATATCGAGGACATAACCCGAGCTGCCGCAGATTCCTTTGCAGTAACTATCAAAGTCTCTGGCATTTCAGAAATTCAGTTAAACGATGTGATAGCTAATACTGAGTCTGGAACAGAGTTTTCTCTGATTAGCGGGAAGTAAGAAAGATGACCGTTAAAAGGTTAGTTCAATTAGATGTTGATTCCACCTTTATTCAACAAGAAGCTATTGAATTACTGGCGGCAAAAGCCGGGGTGCTAGAAGAAGTTTCTCGAATTACTGCAGCTGCAATGCGAGGCGAGCTGGATTTTGCGCAAAGTTTGGTGGCTCGGGTCGCACTACTTCAAGGCTTGTCAGAAGACTCTTTTGTTCAGGTGCAGCAAGAAATTACTCTGACCGATGGTGCTGCCGAATTAGTCACTCTCTTGCACCAAAAGGGGCATTGCGTGTCCTTGGTTTCAGGCGGCTTCACCAATATCTTGCAGCCCATAGTTGATGCGATGAAGATCGATTTTTATAGAGCAAACACCCTCGAAGTCGTCGACGGTAAATTAACGGGCAAAGTGCTTGGGCCAATAGTTGATCGTGCTGCCAAAGGCGATGCATTACGTGAATTTGCTGCCGCCTGTGGTGTTGATCTCTCCAATACGGTAGCCATCGGAGATGGTGCTAATGACTTGGACATGATGGATATTGCAGGAATTAGCATTGCATTTAACGCTAAACCAATCGTAGAGACGGCCGCGGATTACGCGATTAAGGAACCCTCTTTACGTACAGTTGCCGCGCTTATCAATTTGTAACTTACAAACGACAAGCGTGAATATCAGTAACTAAAATACCTCGAGCTCCAAGTGCCCATAATTCATCCATTACTCGATTGGTTTCCTTGCGCAAAACCATCGCTCGGACCGCAACCCAATCAGCCTTTTGTAAGGGAGAAATTGTCGGTGATTCCAAACCCGGTGTAATCGCACAGGCTTGGTCGATCAAACTTTTCAAAACGTCATAATCCAACAGAACATAACGTCTAGCTGTTACAACTCCCTGAAGTCGTCTAATGAGAACTTCTAACCCCGCAGGAATATCAGCTCCCTTTCGCTTAATCACGATTGCTTCACTCGTTAAAATTGGTTCGCCAAAGACCTGAAGTCCAGCTTGGCGCAAAGTATTTCCTGTACTAACGACATCCGCAATCACATCTGCGACGCCAAGGCGTACTGAACTTTCAACGGCGCCATCAAGACGAACGATTTCAGCCTTAATCCCTAGCGACTTTAGATTGTGTTCGACCAGACCTGGATACGCGGTAGCTATTCTCTTCCCTGCTATATCGCCTATCCCCCAATCCTTACCAATTGGAGCGGCAAATCGAAATGTAGATCCGCCAAAATCGAGTGAGAGTATTTCCTCAGCTGACGCAGCTGAATCGATCAGCAGATCTCGCCCAGTTATTCCAGCTTCTAGCTCCCCTGATCCCACATAAATTGCGATGTCACGAGGTCGCAAATAATAGAATTCGACTGAATTATCAGGATCAATCAACACTAAATCGCGAGCATCGGTGCGCTGTCTGTACCCGGCTTCTTTCAGAATCTCGATTGAACTATCAGCCAAAGATCCCTTATTTGGAACTGCGATTCTTAACATGTGCGCCCCTTACAAATACTTATAAACATCGTTGATTGACAAACCACGTGCAAGCATCAAAGTTTGAAGGTGGTAGAGCAGCTGACTAATCTCTTCGGCTAAGGCCTCATCGCCTTCGTGTTCGGCCGCTAACCAAACTTCTCCAGCTTCCTCAAGAATTTTCTTGCCGATAGCGTGAACGCCACCTTCTACAGCTGCAACTGTTCCTGAACCTTCAACTCCCTGGGCTACTTTTTGACTCAATTCAAGCCACAACTCATCAAAGGTTTTCATGGGATCAGTTTACTAGAGCCGTTAAACGCTCGTTGCGAGTTTTCTTAGATCGACAACCATCTGCGCTGGATCTGGAGCATTGAAAACCGCGCTGCCTACGACAAAAGTGTCTGCACCAGCTTCTAAGGCCACCTCAATGGTGTGCATTGAAATACCCCCATCAACCTGCAGCCAAATCGGCCGATCTCCGATCATTTTCCGGGTTGTGCGAACTTTGTCCATCATGTTTTCCATGAACTTCTGTCCCCCAAAACCTGGCTCTACAGTCATGATTAAGAACATATCCACTAGGTCGATTACATCTGCGTATTGTTCAATGTAAGTATTGGGCTTGATGCCAAGGCTGGCCCGAGAACCTGCATGTCTAATATTTTTGAGTGTTTGTAGGATGTTTTTAGTCGCCTCTGCATGGATAGTTACAGATGCGCACCCTAGCTCTGCGTACTGAACCGCAATCAAATCAACATCGGCCACCATCAAATGGGCATCGACTGCAAGAGACGATTCGGTAATTATCTTTGAAGCCGCTTCAAAATCAAAAGTAAAATTTGGGACGAAAACATCATCCATGACATCTAGATGGAGAAGATCGGACACCTTGGCTATTGAATCTATTTCTTCATTGAGCCGTGAAAAATCAGCATTGAGAATGCTTGGGGTGATTCTGATTTCCTTCGTCATAAGAACATTTTACTCGCTACTCTTTTTAAAAAGCGCCAAATACATGGCATCCGTGCCGACTCGGTGAGTCCATAGTGACATTGCCTCATCTCGCAGACTTGCATCAAGATTGCCTGGCATAAAAGGTGCTACCGGAATTTGCTCAACATTTGTGAACTTCTTTTTGATGTCCGCTACCTGTATCGAGGTTTCGGCAAGATGGGGTGAACAGGTTGCATAACCTAGAACGCCACCAACGTTAAGCGCAGAAATTGCAGATTGAATCAGTTCGCGCTGCAACTGAGTTAACTCACGCAGATCCTGCAGCGTGCGTCTCCAGCGAACCTCAGGACGTCGACGCAGCGCCCCCAAACCGGTGCAGGGCGCGTCAATCAAAATTGCATCAAACTTCTCTTCCTTATTTCCGATTTCACGGCCATCACCAACAAGAACCCTGTCGCCATTAACCACTTGGCGGACTAAATCGGCGCGAACAGCTGAAACTTCATTAGCGGTGAACTTGATACCTCGAGTGCGTGCAATGCTTGAAAGTAAAGCTGCTTTACCGCCAGGACCTGCGCACATATCTAGCCAAGAGGAACCAGCTGCAGCAGCTGCAAACACGGATGCGACTAACTGGGAACCTTCATCTTGAACACCAATCTTTCTGGCTTTAATCAGATCAAGCGCCCCTGGATTGCCTTTCCAATGCGCGCCAAATTCAGAGTACGAAGTTGGCTCGGCGCCAATCTCTATTAAATCTTGTTGGGTCGACAGGCCGGGCCATGAGACCAAAGTTGGAATCGCAGCTTCATTGTTAATAGATAAAGCAGACTCAACCTCTGCCCAGTCCTTGAGCAAGTCAAAATAAGCCGAAACTATCCACGCTGGGTGTGAGAATTGAATAGACAAACGTTCAACTGGATCGCTCATCTGCGCTAATGGACGGAACCAATCTTCTTGCGAAGTACGTGTCACATTTCTCAGCAACGCATTTACAAAACTAGCTTTAGATTCTCCAAGTCTTTTGCGTGCAACTTCGACCGTTGATGCAACCGCGGCGTGGTCCGGCACTCGCATCTCATGCAATTGGTGTACTCCTAAGCGAGCGACATCAACAATGCCTGGATCAACTTCATTCCATGGTCGGTCACTTATCTGAGCTAGCACCCAATCGTGCTTGCCTTGCATACGAATCGTTCCATACAGCAGTTCGGTTACTAGTGAACGATCTCGCTCATCAAGTTTGCTTGAATTAAGTGCCTGCGGAAGCAATAGGTTGGAATAACCTTCATTTCGATTGACTTCAGTCAACAAATCAAAAGCCAACAGACGTGAAGCTTCAGGCTTTGGAGCCTTAAAGGTATTGCGGCGTGCTTCAGCCAAAACTTTCTCCACCCTTTAAACGAGCTCCTCGCGCCCAGTCAGCAGCGCTCATCTCTTTCTTGCCGGCCGGAACTACGGTTAGTAATTCAACGGAACTTTTGTCTGCGCAGCCAACAATAACTCTTTGTCCATCCAGAAAGATCTCGCCCTGTTTTAGCGGGTAATCCTGCACGATGGTTGCAGAGGTAATCTTGAAAGATTCGTTATTCCATGTGCTCCAGGCGCCAGGTTCGTATGTAAAAGCACGAATTGCATTCACTAAAGTTTTCGCATCGTCAGAAAAATTCACCATTGCATCCTGTTTAGATATTTTAGGAGCCAGGCTGGATTGCCCCTCTTGTGCACGTGGTAATTCACCGCGGGCGATCATATTCAGCGCCTCATCGACTGCAGACGGACCCTCTTGTGCCAAACGTTGCAAGAGTTCAAAACTGCGCCACATGGGATTTATCTCAATTGAACGTTGTGAATAAATCGGGCCGGTGTCCATTCCTTTTTCAAGTTGGAAAACTGAAACACCTGTAACGCTTTCACCAT
>DAIMZE010000002.1:38546-40004 GCA_036734125.1 Candidatus Planktophila sp. | reverse complement strand
GTGTCCATTCCTTTTTCAAGTTGGAAAACTGAAACACCTGTAACGCTTTCACCATTTTGCAACGCCCTTTGCGCCGGAGCTGCTCCTCTGTAGGCCGGAAGTAGTGAGAAATGCAGGTTGATGAATCCATGTTTTGGCAAGTCCAAAATATTTTCGGGAAGCAGAACCCCATAACCAATCGTCACCACACAATCTAGATCGTTAATCACTCCAATCAAATCATCCGATGATTCTGGTTTGATGATTGGTATATCTCTAGAGGCGGCCCAATCCCCCACAACACTTTGTTTAATGGAACGCCCACGACCTGCAGGTTTGTCAGGTTGCGTGATCACCAACACAAGATCGTGTTCGCTAGTAATCAACCAATCTAAAGTTGGGATGGCAACATCCGGAGTAGCGGCTACTCCGATGCGCATTAGGTGTTCCGTCCGAAAATCGAGTGTGGTGAATCCTTAACCTGAATCGATTGGCCCTTTTCCGTCGCCAGATTAAACCATTCAGATTCACGAATTTGCTTCATGGCTAATTTACGATCTTCGGCCGACAACTTGTCGATAAACAAAATGCCATTGAGATGATCGGTTTCATGTTGAAGAGCTCTGGCTAGGAACTCAGTTCCTTCTACCGTTATTGGTTCCCCGTACATGTTGAAACCTTTAGCCACTGCACGCATCGCTCGCGGCGTTTCATACCGTAATTCAGGAAAGGAAAGACAACCTTCATCGCCCTCTTGCATTTCTTCGCTTAACGTTAAAGTTGGATTAATGAGATGACCGAGCGTTTCATCAACATCCCAAACGAATACACGCAGAGGTACACCTATTTGCGGTGCCGCTAAACCAGCTCCTGGGGCATCAAGCATGGTGTCGGTTAAATCCTTAACCAGGACTCGCAATTCCTTGTCGAAATCCACGACTGCTGAAGCCGGTGTAGTAAGTACCGGGTCTCCAAAATAGCGAATCTCTTGAATAGACATGGGATCAGTCTACCAATCTCTCATAGTGAATATGGATCGATTCTTAGCGTGAGCAAATCCTTTTTTGCGATACTTCGTTTTCTTTGCAGTTCATGCAAGATTTTGGCCAGATCCGAACTTTGCTCATGTGAAACGTGCACAACAATCTTTGCTTGCCCTTTCGCCAAGATCGTAGGACCGAAGATTCGAGTGCTGGAAGGTAAGCGAGAATCCTCTAAGGCCTTCTTCAACCCTGAAACAATCGCGGGTGCGGATGATTGTTCAGTTACTAAAACGGCGGACATCACTGACGGTGGCAGCATCAGCTCAACTCTTTCCGTTAGTTCTCGCTTTAATAGTGGTGCGATATTCCACCTGGCTATCGCTGCGACCATGGGATGCGAGTCATCAAGAACCAATAGAACCTGGCCCGTGTTGCTGACCATAGAGGCGGTCTCAAACAAAAGCTCTCGTGCGCGTTCCTGTCCGTTAACATCGGT
>DAIMZE010000002.1:3616-38446 GCA_036734125.1 Candidatus Planktophila sp. | reverse complement strand
TAGAGGCGGTCTCAAACAAAAGCTCTCGTGCGCGTTCCTGTCCGTTAACATCGGTATGAGAGAAAAAACGAATCGCATCTAGAACTACTACCGCTGCATAACCGTCTTGAACATATGGTTGCGCGCCTGGTGTAGCAAGGACGAGTGCTGGCTTAGCATCAACGTTATCCTTAATGACATCGCCAGCAGAAATCACGACTGGATAACCAGGAAAAGCCCTAGAAATTTCTTCGGCTGCCCTATCTATGCCACGGCCCGCCAGATATTGCTTATCCCGATCACAATAACTACATCTCCATGTAGGAAATCCGGTTCCGCAATGAACGCATATCGGAGCTAACCCTTTTGATGCAACACTTAATCTTCCACCACACTTACACAAAGCAACATTTCGACAGTGTGCGCACAGCAGGGCATTTCCATATCCTTTGCGGGGCGCAAGAAAAAGCACAGGACCGTTCTTTAGCGCCTTCTTCACTTCTGAAAATATTCGACCAGGCAACAAAGTTCCATCAGATGGAGTAAAGGCTTGAACATTGACTTGCGTGCGTTGATTGTTGAATTTGATACTCCTGGCATCAATTTCATTGGCAACTCGAACCGAAGGCGCATACCCTGTCAGAACAAGGGAAACCCCCTCCCTTTCAGATCTCATGTGCGCGATTGTGGATGAGTTCCAACCGGGAGAACGTATTTCGTAATGATCGGGCGAAGACTCTTTGTAGATGATAATTGCAACCAGATTTCGAACCGGAGTAAATACTGCGCTACGAGTACCAACAACTACTGAGAATTCAAGACGCATAGAAAGCAGAAAATTGCGATAACGTTCTTCGCGCGTCGATGCACTGGAAAGCTTTAGTACGTTGTCGAATTTGGTTGCCAAACTTTTGATTATCGCGTCGACATCTTTTTCATCCGGGGCGACGATGAGCACTGATCCCGAACGATTGAATTCAGCGACTATTTCAGCGATCTGCTCGTGAGGTGGCAAGAAAGGCGTGAAGCTTTGATAGGCAGAACTCTTCTTCGTTTTCGAATTAGTAGATTCTTGATCAACCACTAGTAATTCCTTGTCCACGCTAGCAACTCGTGGGGGTATGGCCGAACGGAGCAGATCCCAGGGATTGCAACAATAAAATTCGGCAGCCCTATCGATTAATTCAAAGGTTGCCGAAGTCGCAACAGGATGAGGTGACAGAACCTTAGTAATGGCTTTGAGAGTTCCCGCTTTTTCAGGATTTACGACACGATCTATAACTATGCCTTCAGTTTCACGATTTCCAAAAGGAAGTTGCACACGCACTCCTGGAACAATCAATTCACTCAACTTTTCGGGAACCGAGTAGTCATACAACTGATCTAAATGGAATACCCCTGTATCAACGCGAACACGGGCAACGGGAAGACGCCCGGCTACTGGGCCCGAAGGCGCTGCTGCAACCTCGGCCCGTAAGCGAAATAGCCGAGGCGCTGCCACCGATTACTTAACTGCGTTTTGAAGTGCTGAGGTGCGATCGGTTCGTTCCCAAGCGAACTCAGGAAGTTCACGACCGAAATGACCATAAGCACTTGTAAGTGAATAAATTGGTCGAAGTAGATCAAGATCTCTAATGATTGCAGCAGGACGTAAGTCAAAGACCGACAAGACTGCTTCTTGGATTTTTGCAACAGGAACAGTTTCAGTTCCAAAAGTTTCAACGAAAACTCCGACTGGTTGCGCCTTACCAATCGCATATGCAACCTGTACTTCGCAGCGACGTGCCAAACCAGCTGCCACAACGTTCTTTGCTACCCAACGCATCGCATATGCGGCTGAGCGATCCACCTTTGAAGGATCTTTTCCACTAAATGCGCCTCCGCCGTGACGGGCCATTCCACCGTAGGTATCAACAATGATCTTGCGACCGGTTAAGCCGGCATCACCCATAGGTCCGCCAATTACGAAGCGACCAGTTGGATTGATCAAGGTTCGCAGATCTGTCTTTGGTAAATCGATTGTTGAAATAATTGGGTTAATAACGTATTCGATGATCTCTGGAGTTAACTTCTTTACAACATCAACATCCTCTGAATGCTGGCTCGAAATAACAACAGTATTCAATGCAATCGCACGATCACCTTCGTACTCGATAGTTACTTGGGTCTTTCCATCTGGACGTAAATACGCAAGCTCGCCAGACTTTCGCACCTTAGTTAATTGTTGAGCTAAGGCGTGAGCAAGCCAAATAGGAAGCGGCATAAGCTCTTTGGTGTCATCGCATGCATAACCAAACATCAAACCTTGATCGCCTGCACCTTGCAGATCTAGTGGGTCTACAGCTGATGTCACGCGGTGTTCATAAGCATCATCGACGCCCTGCGCAATATCTTGTGACTGCTGACCGATCGAGATTGAAACACCACAGCTATTTCCATCAAAGCCTTTATCTGATGAGTCATAGCCAATGTTTAAAACTGTGTCTCGAACAATGCCCATAACATCTGCGTAACCATTAGTGGTTACTTCACCCGCAACATGTACCTGGCCAGTTGTTATCAGCGTTTCAACCGCTACTCGACTTTTTGTATCCTGAGATAACAAGGAATCCAAAACCGCATCTGAAATCGCATCTGCGATCTTGTCTGGGTGGCCTTCGGTAACTGATTCAGAAGTAAACAAGCGCTTTGACATAGTTTTAACCTAACTGCCGGATGGCATGATCAAGAAGTACATTACTAAGAGCGTCTTTGGAGACTTCCTTGATCGCTATATCCGCTTCATTGCGTAAGAGAATGGTACCCATAGTTGTGTCCTGGCCAAAGATAGCCCCGCCCGAAACATCGTTTACATAGATCACATCAAGGCCTTTACTCTCTAACTTCCTGCGAGCCTCTTGCAGATGATCTTTAGTTTCTGCAGCAAAACCGACCATGACGCGCTTGCCCTTTCGAGGTGATAGTTCGGCTAAAAGATCGGGGTTCTGTTGAAGTTCGATGCTATTGAGTGTGGCCTTCTTTATCTTTTGATCGGAAATCTTCGTTGGTCGAGCATCAGCAACGGCGGCGCTCATAATCAAAATGTTGCACGAATCAAAATGTGCCTGCAGGGCGCTCTGCATTTCTAATGCTGTCTCAACGTGGATCACATCGATCCCTGGCAACGATGCAACATCACAATTCGCCGCAATCAACTGAACTTGGGCACCACGATTTTTTGCCGCATTTGCAATAGCCATTCCTTGTTTGCCAGAAGATCTATTTCCAATAAAGCGGACAGGATCTATGGGTTCCCGAGTTCCCCCAGCAGTGACCAAGACTTTCACGCCTTTAAGATCCTGAACCTGCCCCGTTACTTCATCAAATCGCGAAATGATCGCAGCTGTTTCAGGAAATCTTCCGGGACCAATATCGCTACCGGTTAATCTGCCAACTTCTGGTTCCATCACGATAAAGCCACGCTGTCTTAATGTATTTACATTGGCAACTGTTGCCGGATCTAGCCACATCGATGGGTGCATCGCTGGCACCAGCATTTTTGGTACGTCGGATGCTAAAACTAAGTTAGTGAGAAGATCATCTGCTCTTCCCATGGCCAAGCGAGCAATCAAATCTGCCGTTGCTGGTGCAATCAAAAAGAAGTCAGCTCTTTCAGCCAATGCAATATGCGGAACTGTGTGAACACTCTCCCACACCTGCGTATTGACGGGACGAGATGAAAGCGCTTCCCAGGTAGCAGTTCCTACAAAATTCAAAGAAGCAGGGGTTGGAACCACGGTGATTACATAACCGCGATCTTGTAAACGACGTAACAGTTCACAGGATTTGTAGGCGGCAATTCCACCACCAACTCCGAGAATAACCTCGCGGCCTTGGAGTGTCATGAAAAACTACGCAGTTGGCTCGAGGTTTTCAATCGTTAGAAGTCCCTCGTTGATTTCGCGAAGAGCGATTGAAAGAGGCTTCTCATGAACATGTGTCTCTACAAGAGGTCCTACGTACTCCAAAAGGCCTTCACCTAATTGTGAGTAATACGCGTTGATCTGACGAGCGCGCTTCGCAGCGTAGAGAACCAAGCTGTACTTTGAGCCGCTCTTGTCTAGAAGTTCATCAATAGGTGGATTTGTGATGCCATCCATGGTTATCCCCGCTTCTGTGATCAATCTTGTGGTGTGCTTCGCGTCTTAATTCTGGGCTAACTCTATCAGTTTTCCGACAACGCTCTCGACCTGGTCATTTACCAGGACAACATCGAAAAAGGCTGCTGCGGCTAGCTCTTCCTGGGCTAACTCCAACCTTTCAGCCCTTCTTTGTTCTCCATCGGTGCCTCGGCCTTCAAGGCGTGAGACTAATTCTTCCCATGTTGGCGGCTCTAGAAAAACCAAGATTGATTGTGGCAAGTGGGCTTTGACCTGCTTGGCCCCAGCAATTTCAATTTCGAGAAGAACGTTCTTGCCTAAACGTAGGGCATCCTCTACTTGTTGCTGAGGAGTTCCATAACGATTTCCAGCAAATTCTGCCCATTCTAAAAACCGATCATCTGCAATCATCTGTGAAAAGACTTCATCGCTCACAAAGAAATAATCGCGACCTTCTGTTTCATTTGTTCGTGGGGCACGGGTTGTGAAACTTACACTCACCCAAAAATCTCCCTTTTCACGTAGCTTCTTTGCAACGGTGCTCTTTCCAACTCCGCCAGGACCAGACAGAACCAGTAATCGTCCGGGCTTCACTGCCGTGTCTGTCTTAACGAACTCGTTGCGCAATTCCTTTAATTGATGACGTCCTAAGCCCTGAATTCTGCGAGTGGGTGAAATATTTAATCGTTCCATCAAAGAAACCACACGAACTTTTCCAACACCTGATAAAGATTCGAGTAACTCTTTAACTCGCATCTTGCCAATCGCCTCATCGGTTGCCGCCAAAGAAAGAACATCGTCAATACCGATGAGACCGTTCTTTATCTGACTCTTGACCTCTGCTCGCCTTTTTCTTGATGCAGACGCCTTGGCTAATGCAGCAACACGTTGCTCTGGCGTTAGTTGTGGAGGCGTTCCCATGGGGTAAATCTAGTGGAGATTAAATTAAGTAAGCGCCAATTTCTTGGGCGCGCTCCTTCATAGCTTGTGCGCCCTGCGCCCAACTCTGTGTAATTGGGCGACCAATCACGACTAAATTCGCCCCAGCGGCAATTGCATCTTCGGGTGTCATAGTTCTTTGCTGATCATCAGTGCCCACCATGTCCAATGGACGCACACCGGGCGTGATGATTGTCGGCGACGCACCAACTTCACGGCGAACCGCTGAAATTTCAAGCGGTGAACACACAATCGCACTTGCGCCTGCATTTACTGCAATTCTAGAAAGCGCCACCGCTGAATCTAGAGCAGCGGATTTAAAACCAATCTCTGTCACATCAGCTTCGGATAATGAGGTAAGAATTGTTACGCCAGTGACTTTGGTGTTGGGTAAAGCATCAACTGCAGCTTTGACCATCGCAGAGCCACCTGAACAATGGACGGTCAGAAACTTGGGAGCAAGATGTGCAACGGCTTTTGCCGCTCCACTGACTGTATGCGGGATGTCGTGCAGTTTTAAGTCGAGAAAAATATCGGAATCGGTTTCGGCTTGAATCGCTTTTACGCCCTCTGCACCAAAGGTAAGAAAGAATTCAAGACCCAGCTTGAAAACTGAAATGTGATCCTGGGTAGCTTTCACCCAAGAAATAGCGGTGTGAAGATCAGGCGTATCAACAGCTAAGACGATGGGTGCTTTACTCACTTACTCACCCTCCGCCGAACGATGCGCATAACCAACCGCTTGTTTCAACGAAGTAAACCCTCTGTCTAGCAATAGTTGTTTTAACTCGGATTGAATCGACATGATGGCCGTTGGGTTTCCAAAACTTGCAGTACCAATCGAAACGCCGCTAGCTCCTGCAAGAATCATTTCGAGGGCATCTTTACCTGATGCTATTCCGCCCATTCCAAGAATCGGAGTTTGAGGTAAGGCTGCATGTACCTGATACACGGCACGGACTGCAATGGGACGAATAGCAGGGCCAGAAAGACCTCCGGTTTTCCCACCCAAATGTGGTCGCATGGTGTCGACGTTGATAACCATCCCAAGAACTGTGTTGATTAAAGCTAAACCATCTGCACCGGCATCAACTACACCTTTTGCAATCGATACTAGATCGGTTACATCCGGAGATAACTTTGCAATGATTGGAAGTTCTCCACCAATTGTTCTGCGAACTCCATCAATGACACGTCTTGATGCTTCAGGATCACACGCGAAAACAAGACCGCGATTTTCAACATTTGGACAGGAAATATTGACTTCGATCGCGCTAATGCCTGACACTGAACGAAGCTTTCGCGCAAGAGTTGAGTATTCTTCGACTGTTTCACCCGCGATAGAAACGATAACCCGCGCTTTTTGTTCCACTAAATATGGAACGTCTTTAGCAAGAAAGGCATCAATACCAGGGCCCTGCAAACCTATTGAATTAAGCATTCCGCTGGGAGTTTCAGCCATACGTGGCGTTGGGCGACCTGCCCGAGCTTTGGACATTACAGATTTAGTAACGACTCCCCCCATGTCCTTCAATGGAAAGAATTGCGCTAATTCACGACCCGAACTGGCGCAACCACTTGCGGTAAAAGTTGGTGCTGGAAACCAAGCGTTTCCGATCGTTGTTGAGAAATCTAAGGTGCTCATAACTGCGTACCTACCTGTTGCCATTGGACCTTTGAACCATCCATGACAGGTCCATCGATGCACGAGCGAAGCATGGAAACTGTTCCATCATCATTTGAAACCGGTAAGACGCAAGTCATGCAGATACCAATTCCACATGCCATAGATTCTTCTACTGCACACTGGTGAACAACATCTAGTTCGGTGGTGATCTTGGTAATCGCTGCCAACATCGGCATTGGTCCACATGAATAAATCACTGCCACATTGAGATCCTTGATGATTTCAGCAATCGGGTCCGTGACACGTCCCGCGGTGCCCATTGATCCATCTTCGGTATAAATCCGCATCGAATTAACGGAACGCTTTCCTTCCATCGGCGCATAAATCTTTGATCCCGTGCTCGCACCAAGAATCATGTCTACTCTGCATCCGCGAGCATTGAGAATCTCTGCCAAACCAAACAACGGTGCAGAGCCGTAGCCACCGCCAACTAAAAGCACAGGAACGGGTTCGGTAGGAATACCAAATGCCGTTCCTAGCGGAGCAACTATGTCTAAAGTTACGCCTTCAGCTTGTGCACATAACCACTTACTGCCCTGTCCATGTGGTGCAACGATTAACTCCATCGTTCCTCCCACAGCAGAACTTGTCGACACACGAGATATTGCAAAAGCTCTACGCAAAACCATTCGTGATGAATCGCCGCCGACACTTATCGCAACAAAATTTCCAGGTTTACATTGAGCCGCTATGTCACCAACGCTGACGATTATTTGGTGATATTGACCAACGCGTTTATTACTAAGGATCGGAGCAAGAACTTGTCGCGCGCTTTTGTTAATTTGGGACATTTAGGCAAGCCATTCCTGAAGTGATTTAATACTTAAGGGACTTGATTGTAAGAAAGAAATAGCATCAACGGCAGCACTAAAGCCAGCAGTTGTCGTTATGCACGGAATAGATCGCTGAACCGCGGCGGTACGAATAGCCCAACCATCTGCGCGAGTACCTCGACCAACAGGGGTATTAATCACGAGGTCGATTTCGCCAGCATTGATAATGTCAACAATCGTCTTTTCACCTAATGTGCCCGTTCCATCTGAGTGCTTTCTTACCGTTGTGCACTCTATGCCCTTAGTGCGCAAAAACTCGGCAGTTCCATCAGTTGCAAGTATATGAAACCCAAGTTCTGAGAAGCCCAACGCTGGCTCAACACCTGTTGCTTTGTCTTTATCGGCTAGCGAGATAAATACTGTTCCAGACTTAGGCAGAGGACCAAAAGCTGCAATCTGACTCTTTGCATAACTTTCGCCGAAAGTTGGAGAAATTCCCATTACCTCACCAGTCGAACGCATCTCTGGTCCAAGAACTGCATCTACTCCCCGACCATCAGTTCTGCGGAAGCGGTTCCACGGTAGGACAGCTTCCTTCACAGAAATACCGCGAGGAACTCCGTCGCCTTGCGATGGAAGAATTCCCTCGGCTCTGAGTTGTTCGATTGTGTGCCCAACAGAAATTCGTGCCGCGGCTTTTGCTAGTGGCACGCCAGTTGCTTTACTAACAAAAGGGACTGTGCGCGATGCACGTGGATTAGCTTCAAGGACATACAAAGTGTTCTCGGCAATCGCGAATTGAATATTGATCAGTCCACGAACATCTACGCCGCGTGCGATTTTTTCGGTCGCAATACGGATTTCTGCTCTTTGCTCGTCGGTAACTGTCATTGAAGGCAATACACAGGCGCTGTCTCCACTATGAATACCCGCTTCTTCAATGTGTTCCATGACGCCACCCAAGAAGAGTTCGTGGCCATCAAAGAGTGCGTCGACATCGATTTCGATTGCATTATCGAGAAAACGGTCCACAAGAACAGGATGATCCGGCGTGATGTCGGTAGCACGTGTAATGAATCCGCCCAGCGCGGCATCGTCATAAACGATTTCCATTCCACGGCCACCCAAAACAAATGAAGGACGCACAAGAACCGGATACCCAATTGACTGAGCAATATTGATTGCTTCAAGCTGTGAAGAGGCCATACCAAATTCAGGTGCTCGTAACTCTTGCTGTGCAAGAATATTTCCGAAAGCTCCACGTTCTTCGGCCAGATTTATCGCATCCGGTGAAGTGCCCAGAATCGTAACGCCATTAGCTTTAAGCCCAGCAGCCAATCCTAAAGGCGTTTGACCACCTAATTGAGTAATAACTCCTAGCACTGGACCTGCCAATGTTTCTGCGTGGACAACTTCTAGAACATCTTCGAGTGTAAGAGGTTCAAAGTACAAACGATTGCTTGTGTCGTAATCGGTCGAAACAGTTTCAGGATTGCAGTTAATCATGATGGTTTCATATCCTGCTTCACGCAATGTGAACGATGCATGGACACATGAATAATCAAACTCAATTCCTTGGCCGATGCGATTGGGTCCACTACCCAGGATAATTACGGCCGGAGTTGTTCTTGGACGAACTTCTGTTTCTTCTTCATAACTTGAATAGTGATACGGCGTAAAGGCTTCAAATTCCGCAGCGCATGTATCAACGGTTTTGTACACGGGGCGAATTCCGAGATGATGACGCGCTTTGCGAACTTCATCCTCGCTAACTCCACGAAGGGCTGCGATCTGTGAATCTGAAAAGCCCTGGCTTTTTGCGGTACGAAGGAGTTCAGAACTGAGTTCGCCTGGCTGAGCAATTACTGTCGCTTGTGCATTGATGAGCTCTATTTGGCGTAAATACCAAGGATCAATTTTCGTGGCAGCAAAAACTTGGTCAATCGAAGCCCCAGCCCACATAGCCTTTTGAACTTGTTGTAATCGATACTCCGTAGGGATTTTCATCGATTGCAGTAACTGTTCAAGCTCAGCAGGTGTTACAGCTGGCCAAGAGAAGATCGCTTCCTTTCGCTCTAATGATCGCAGCGCTTTCATGAGGGCTTCTGAAAAAGAGCGACCAATCGCCATTGCTTCGCCCACGCTCTTCATTGTTGTGGTCAGACGGGGATCAGCATCTGCGAACTTCTCGAAAGCAAAACGAGGTAATTTCACAACTACGTAATCCAAAGTTGGCTCAAATGATGCGGGAGTTACTTTTGTAATGTCATTTGTAATCTCATCCAATGTATAGCCAATGGCTAATTTTGTCGCGATTTTCGCGATCGGAAAACCTGTAGCCTTCGACGCCAACGCGCTTGATCTAGACACACGTGGATTCATTTCAATCACAATGATTCGACCATTAGCTGGGTTTACCGCAAATTGGATATTGCAACCACCAGTATCCACACCGACTTCACGAATAATACCCATAGATAAGTCGCGAAGCTTTTGATATTCAACATCTGTGAGCGTCATTGCTGGTGCCACGGTGATTGAATCTCCTGTGTGAACACCCATGGGATCCAGGTTCTCGATCGAACACACGATAACAACGTTGTCTTTATTGTCGCGCATTACTTCAAGTTCATACTCTTTCCAGCCAATAATTGATTCTTCTAGCAATACTTCTGATGTAGGACTATGGCGAAGTCCAGCACCGGCAATTTGGCGAAGTTCGGCTTCGTCAAAAGCGATTCCAGATCCCAAACCACCCATTGTGAAAGATGGTCGAACAACGACTGGATAATTAAGTTCAACGACAGCCAAGAGGACTTCATCCATCGTGTGGCAAATGCGTGATTTTGCGGATTCACCGCCAACTTTCTCAACAATTGCTCGGAATAGCTCGCGGTTCTCACCGCGATTAATCGCATCGACATCTGCACCGATTAATTTGACGCCATACTTTGCAAGGGTCCCGCGTTGGTATAGACCAATCGCAGCGTTAAGGGCCGTCTGTCCACCTAAAGTTGCTAGTACCGCATCCGGCTTTTCGTGAGCGATAATTCGCTCGATAATTTCTGGCGTAATTGGTTCGACATATGTTGCGTCAGCAAATTCGGGATCGGTCATGATTGTTGCTGGATTTGAATTAACCAGAATGACTCTGATCCCTTCGGCCCGCAGAACTCGACATGCTTGCGTTCCAGAGTAATCAAACTCGCATGCTTGACCGATAACAATTGGACCGCTACCAATTACCAAAACACTTTTAATCGATTTATCTAAAGGCATTATGCAACCACCTTCTTAGACATTAAATCTACGAAGCGATCAAAAAGATACGAGGCATCATGAGGTCCGGCTGCTGCCTCTGGGTGATACTGCACAGAAAAAGCAGGGCGATCCAACAACGCTAAACCTTCGACTACTCCATCATTAAGGCAGGTGTGAGTTACTTCCCCGCGACCATACACAGTTGAAAATTCAGAATCGGTTGGAGCTTTAACCGCGAAACCGTGATTATGTGCAGTTATTTCTACTTTGCCGGTGTTCTTGTCCATAACTGGTTGATTAATGCCTCTATGACCAAACTGCAGTTTGTAGGTTTCAAAACCTAAAGCACGTCCTAAAATTTGATGACCGAAACAAATCCCGAAAACTGGAATTTCGGCTAGAAGCAGTTCTCTGACAACTTCAATGACATCGGTCATTGTTGAGGGATCACCTGGACCGTTGGAGAGAAATACACCATCAGGATTGATAGCCAAGATTTGTTCCACGGTCGAATCAAAAGGCATGACATGCACTTCAACTCCGCGTTCGGCTAAGGCGCGAGGTGTGGCGGCCTTAATTCCCAGGTCAAGAGCTGCGATAGTGAACTTCTTTTTCCCCACCGCTGGGACAACGTAGGTTTTTTCAGTTGAAACATCTTTTACTAGAAATGCGCCAGCCATGGCATCTGCTTTTCGAACTTCAACAACCATCTCTTTGCGTGAGAGTTCCAAGCCGGAGAAAATTCCTACACGCATCGCGCCGCGATCGCGCAAGTGTCGTGTGATCGCGCGAGTATCTACACCTTGGATACCAACGATTCCTTGGCTAATGAGTTCGGCCTCAAGATCATTCTGTGCTCGCCAATTTGAAGTTAAAGACGAGGGGTTGCGGACAACGAATCCTGCAACCCAAATTTTTTCGGACTCATTATCAAAATCATTAACGCCAGTGTTTCCGATATGAGGCGCAGTCATCACCACGATTTGCTTGTGGTAGGACGGGTCTGTCAGAGTTTCTTGATATCCGGTCATACCTGTTTGGAAAACTGCTTCACCGAAACTCTTTCCAGTTGAAGCCCAAGAAGAACCTTCAAAAATTCGACCATCGTCCAAGACAAGGTATGCACTAGCCATTACATACTCTCCTTGTCTGTGACAGATCCATTATTCATTGTTTGCTTGCCTTTAAAGAAGGTATGCAGAATCAATCCTGGAAGTTCGTGCCCATGGTAGGGAGTGTTTGATGAATTTGAGAGAACTAAGTCTCGATCCACCGTCCAGCTTTTCGTTGGATTAATCACAGTTAAGTTTGCCGAACTTCCAACGGCGATTTTCTGCCCCTGTTGCAGATAACCACCGATGCGTGCCGGCGTGTGGCTCATGCGTTCTGCAACTAGATCCCAACTCATCAAACCGGTATCTACCATCGTTTTTTGAACGATTGATAGCGCTGTTTCTAATCCCAACATTCCAAAAGCTGCCTCTTGCCATTCGCACTCTTTATCTTCTAATGGATGCGGTGCGTGATCTGTAGCAACTATGTCGATGGTCCCATCGGCTAACGCTTCACGCAGAGCATGTACATCTGACTCAGTTCGAAGCGGAGGATTCACTTTATAGATTGGATCATATGATGATGCAAGATCATCAGTGAGCAGCAAATGGTGAGGCGTGACTTCTGCTGTCACGTTAATCCCGCGAGCTTTAGCCCAGCGAATAATCTCGACTCCCCCAGCTGTTGTTAGATGGCAGATATGAAGTCTGGATTGAACATGATCTGCAAGTAGCACATCGCGTGCAATTATCGCTTCTTCGGCCACTGCCGGCCAACCCTTTAAACCAAGTCGAGATGAAACAGCGCCTTCATTCATTTGCGACCCGACGGTCATGCGCGGATCTTGCGCATGTTGTGCGATGACCCCGCCAAACTTCTTTATGTACTCTAAAGCTCTGCGCATAACCAATGGATCTGAAACACAGTGTCCGTCATCGCTAAAGACTCTGACTTGTGCAACTGAATCTGCCATCGCACCTATTTCAGAAAGTGTTTTTCCTTCTAAGCCTTGTGTAACCGCTCCGATAGGGAAAACATCAAGTAAACCTGCTTCTTGTCCCAATCGATAAACCTGTTCAACAACTCCAGCGGTGTCGGCAACTGGAGATGTGTTGGCCATTGCTGACAAGGCAGTGAATCCACCTTTAGCACCGGCTCGACTTCCGCTCAGTACAGTTTCTGCATCTTCGCGGCCAGGTTCGCGCAAATGCGTATGTAGATCGACTAATCCTGGCAAAACAATGCAGCCCTTGGCATCGATGCTTCTGCTTGCTTGTCCCGCAAATGAATCCGACACATCGACTATCTCTTCACCAGCAATAGCGATGTCAGCTTTTCTTCCATCCGGAAGTTGCCCACCCTTGATAACTAGGTCAATAGTGCTCATTTAATTGCTCCCCGTTTCCAAAGCGCCGCCAGTTAGAAGCACATACAAAATCGCCATTCTTACGCTGACCCCATTAGTAACTTGTTCGGTGATCACTGAACGAGCGCTATCTGCAACTTCGGCTGAAATTTCCAGCCCTCTGTTCATAGGGCCTGGATGCATAACGATTGATTCGGGCTTCATATTCTTCATTCGATCAATGTTTAGTCCAAAGTAGCGTGAATATTCGCGCGCATTTGGGAAATAGAAATCGGTCATTCGTTCTTGCTGTACGCGCAACATCATCACAACATCGACAAATGGAATAACCGAATCAAAATCGTATGAAACAGTGCATGGCCAGCTTTCAACGCCGACAGGTACCAAAGTAGGCGGAGCTACTAAAGTTACCTTCGCTCCTAGTTTTGAAAGGAGCAAAACATTGGATCTCACAACGCGTGAATGAAGAACATCGCCCACTATCGCGACGCTAAGGCCTTCTAGATCGCTCTTTCCCAGACTTAAGTGTTTACGTATGGTGAACGCATCTAACAAGGCTTGGCTTGGATGTTCATGTGTTCCATCGCCGGCATTAATAACACTTCCAGACATCCATTGCGAGTCTGCTAAACGTTGCGCCGCTCCCGATGCAGAATGTCGAATTACAACTGCATCTGCGCCCATTGCTTGAAGGGTCATTGCAGTATCTTTCAGAGATTCTCCCTTACTGACACTAGAACCTTTTGCAGAAAAGTTGATTACATCA
Organism: Candidatus Planktophila sp.; assembly: GCA_036734125.1. Classification (GTDB taxonomy): domain Bacteria; phylum Actinomycetota; class Actinomycetes; order Nanopelagicales; family Nanopelagicaceae; genus Planktophila. Next base: position 24,483 of record DAIMZE010000002.1, on the reverse strand, counting down.
GCAGACAATCTTTTGGCTGCAGCTTCAAAGGAGATACGTGTACGCGTCGAATCCTCTGCAAAAAGATTTACAATTGTGCGACCGCGCAAGGTAGGCAATTTCTTGACCGCTCCATCACTCACTCTTGCTAACTCATGAGCGGTGTCCAAAATAGATATTGCCTCAGCTTTGCTGATATCGGCTATCGATAGAAGGTGGCGCATTATTGCTCAACTCCTTCGATGCTAACTTCGTCTCGGCCATCAATTTCGCCAAGCAACACACGAACCGACTGAGTCTTAGAGGTCGGCAAATTCTTTCCCACAAAATCTGCCTTTATAGGAAGTTCGCGATGGCCTCTGTCGACCAAGGTTGCTAACTGAACTGTTCGTGGTCGGCCAATCTCACCCAATGCATCCAAGGCAGCGCGGATAGTTCGTCCAGAGAAGAGAACATCATCGACCAGGATTACGTCTCGGCCTTCGATACCGCTTTGTGGAATGGTGGTTGGCATGATGGCTTTGGGCGCACGAAGCCTTAGATCATCTCGAAATAAAGTTATATCCAAAGTTCCATGCGGAAGCTCTGAACCTTCGATCTCGGAAATTATTGCTGCGATTCGCTGTGCCAAGTGGGCACCACGAGTTGGGATTCCCAAAAGAACGATCGTCGATGCGCCTTGATTTTTTTCAAGGATCTCATGTGAAATACGAGTCAACGCACGCTTAATGTCAGCAGCGGACAGGGCTACGCTCATGTAAATCTCCTTTCCCACCTCTCTGGATGGGTCGTTAAAGGATGCAGGCGCGATACTAGCACCGTTCTGGTCTGCTTGTGGATATCAGAAACTGCGTTGCGTCGCTCCTGAATACCCTGCCCCAATGAGCATAGACAATGAATTAGTAGCACTTCAGTCACGGTTGCGGGCGGTCAGAATCTCCAAGGGTTTAACTCTCTCCCAGGTTTCTGTACAGAGCAAAGGCTCGATATCGGCAATCGCTTTGGGATCCTATGAACGCGGCGACAGATCACTGAGCACCCAAAAACTCTTTGAGATTTCACAGATCTATGGAGTTCCAGTGGCCGAACTTTTATCATCGCCCAACAAGGGCATCGATTCTGGTCGAGTCATCATCGATTTAAGGAAATTAAGCCTTAATCAGGATTTATCAACAGAGGCACCGCTTAAAATAATTCAACGTATAGCTGCCATGCGTCACGATTGGAATGGTGAAGTTATATCCCTGCGCAGTACCGATGTGACGCTGCTAAAGATCTTTGCTGATTATTCAGAGGAAGAAATCGGAACATTTCTGCAGAACTTTGCGCTCGCTAAATTGAAATAGTGTCCTTGATACTTGCTATGCGGCCTAAAACCCCGTGAATGTATTTGGAAGATTCATCACTGGAAAGCTCTTTTGCAAGTGCAAGTGACTCATCTATTGCAACGCTGATTGGAACTGCCGTCGACCAAAGGATTTCAAAAATACCCAGGCGCAGAATATTTCGGTCCACCGCCGGTAATCGATCCATATCCCAGCCTTGAGCATAAGTAGTGATTAGTTCATCGATCTTTCGACGATTTTCGGCAACACCATTAACTAACTCTTTGGTGTATTCACGAATTGGCCGAGCATCCGGACCTTCTTCAACCACATCTCTGGCCTGCAGAGTCTGTAAAAGGTCGGTTCCCCGAATGTCACTTTCGTACAAAAGATCAAGCGCTTGTTTACGCGCCTTGCTGCGTGCTGACACTAGTTAGCGCGACCCTGGTAAGACCCATCACGAGTATCCACCAAAACGATTTCATCCTGTTTGATGAACAATGGGACCTGAATTTCAATACCAGTTTCAACTGTTGCTGGCTTAGTACCACCGGATGATCGATCACCTTGGATACCTGGCTCAGTGTAAGTAATCTTGAGTGGAACAGAAGCTGCTAATTCAATGTACAAAGGATTGCCTTCATTAACCGCAACAATGGCTTCTGTATTTTCCAACATGTAATTTGCCGCATCGCCAACAGTTGCAGCACTAATCGTCATCTGGTCATAAGTCTTTGTATCCATAAACACGAAATCATCGCCCTCTTTGTAAAGGTACTGCATTTCGCGCTTTTCAAGAATCGCCACATCGACTTTAACGCCCGCGTTGTAGGTTCTATCAACCACTTTGCCGCTCAGAACAGACTTAAGCTTTGTGCGCACAAATGCTGGACCCTTGCCTGGCTTTACGTGTTGGAACTCAACCACAGTCCACAACTGACCTTCGATGTCCAGAGTCATTCCATTTTTCAAATCATTTGTTGTTGCCACAGCTAATCCACCCGCTCTATATCGATTGTGTTTATTTTACGAAGACCCAAGGATACCTGCTCTATGGGTGTGCTTTGTTACTTTGAAAGGAGATTTGCTAGCGCAATGACCGCCAAAACATAGGAATTTGGTCCGAATCCACCAATCGTTCCGTTGGCTACTCCAGAAATCACCGATGTATGACGAAACTCTTCACGGCTAAGCGGATTAGATAAATGCACTTCAATCAATGGAGCTTTTACTAACTCGGCTGCATCACGAATTGCGTACGAATAATGCGTGAAGGCAGCTGGATTGATTATCACAGGGGTGTTGTTGTCGGCAGCTTCATGTAGCCAACCGATTATTGTCGCTTCATCATCGCTCTGTCGTATATCGGCTTCAAAACCATGTTTGGTGGCTGCGATGTCAATGAGATTCTTTAGCTCTGCGTAATTGAGGTCACCGTAAATTGAAGAATCTCGAATATCCAATCGCGAAAGATTAGGACCGTTAATAACTAAGATCTTCATGAGGCAATCATCTCATAGGCGGCATCAAGTTCGGCGGAGGAAAGATCCTCTAGACGAATCGTTGATCCAATGCCATCTAAGACGACAAATCGCAGGGTATTTCCTCGCGCTTTTTTATCCAAAGCAAGCAAGGGAAGTAACTTTGACCACGCTTGACGATCGAAGGTAATAGGAAGTCCGAATCTGGTTAACAACTCTCTGTGCAGGGCAACTGTGGAAGCATCTATAAGTCCCCTAACTGCAGCTAATTCAGCAACAAAAACCATTCCAATCGCTACTGCTTCACCATGGCGCAATTCGTATTTGGAATGCATTTCTATGGCGTGTCCCAAGGTATGACCATAGTTAAGAGCTTCGCGGGCATAACTTTCCTTAAAATCATTTGATACAACTTCCGCTTTTACTGCAATGGCCCGAGAAATGAGATCTTGCAAAACATCTGGCTTCATCAAAAGGGTCTGCGTAGAACACTGGGCAGATAACTTCAAAATTTCAGGATCAGCGATAAATCCGCACTTTATAACTTCAGCCATTCCTGCGGATAGGTCTCTGGCGGATAGGGTGTGAAGGAATTCAATATCAACAATTACGGAAATCGGTGAATGGAAAGCACCAATGAGGTTTTTTCCATAATCTGAATTGATCCCGGTTTTTCCACCTACAGATGCATCCACCATTCCTGCTAACGATGTCGGAACTGCGATCCAATCAATTCCACGTAACCAGGTCGCAGCGGCAAAACCGGCCAAGTCAGTAATAGCGCCCCCTCCGATTCCGACGATTACATCAGATCGAGTGAATCCCGCCGCACCAAGCCAATTCCACAGCGTAAACAGTGTTGACGCGCTTTTGCCTTCTTCGCCATCTGGAACTGTAAAGACATGTACATCGCAATCAAGTGCCTGTATCGATTTAAGATCTGGAGAAAAGCCAGCCGAGACGATGACCGCTACTCGCGTTCGGGACTGGATCAACTGAACTATTGATGTTTGCCATTGCCCACCTATGGAAACGGTGTAATCGCGCTCTGCGGTAACAACAATATTTTTCATGGCAAATTCTTTTTAATCTCATCAACGATTTGATCGACGCTCATATCATCAACCTTAATGGCATCATCGGCCAACTTCTCGTAAATCGGACGACGGTTGTCACTTAATGCCTGCCATTGCGCCCGCGGATTTCCAAGAAGCAATGGGCGATCTCGGTTAAATCCAACGCGAGGGGCGGCAGTAGCTAAGGAAACATCAAGAAAGACGGTGTGTGAGTTCGATTGCTCAATCGCTTCTTGAGCTTCTTCCGATATTGGTGCGCCACCGCCAAGACTTATAACGCCAGACTCAAGAGTAAGAACTGTTTTTAACTTTTCAAGTTCTATGGCGCGAAAGCGTGGTTCACCATCAACAACAAAAATGTCGGTAATAGCTTTACCAGTTTCTCGCTCGATTTCCTGATCGGTATCAATGAAATCTATTGAAAGCTCTTTCGCTAAAGCTACCCCGATGGTGCTCTTACCAGCACCGGGCGGACCAATCAGAAGAATTCGGCTCATGACAACCGTTACTTGAAGTTTAAACTCGAGATATAAGATTCAAAATTGCGACGAGTCTCTGTCACCGAATCTCCCCCGAACTTCTCCAAGACAGCTTCAGCTAGAACAAGTGCGACCATCGCTTCTGCAACAACTCCAGCCGCAGGCACCGCGCAAACATCAGAACGTTGATTAATCGCTTTTGCCGCTTCCCCAGTAGCTACATCAATTGTGTCCAAGGCTTTGGGCACTGTTGAAATTGGCTTCATGGCAGCTCTGACTCTTAGAACTTCACCATTAGACATTCCGCCCTCTGTGCCACCAGCACGGTCGGTACGACGAACGATCGCTCCTTGAGAATTCTTCTCAATCTCATCGTGTGCAACCGAACCACGACGTGTTGCAGTTTGGAAACCATCTCCAATTTCAACACCCTTGATGGCTTGGATACCCATTACAGCCCCAGCCAATTTTGAATCCAAGCGTCGGTCCCAATGAACATGAGAGCCCAAACCAGGCGGCATGTTAAATGCCAAAACTTCAACTACGCCGCCCAGAGTGTCACCATCGCGATGAGCATTTTCGATTTCAGTAATCATGGCCTGGCTGGTTTGAGAATCTGCACAACGAACTGGATCCTCGTCAATTAACTTCATGTCACCTGCGTTTGGTAAAGGCGTGCCTTCGGGAACTCGCACTGAACCAATTGAAAGAACATGGCTCAAAATAGTGATTCCAACACTTTGTTCTAAGAAATTTCGCGCTACTGCGCCCAAAGCAACTCGCGCTGCAGTTTCACGGGCGCTAGCTCTTTCTAAAATTGGACGGGCGTCCTCGAAGTTGTATTTTTGCATTCCGACAAGATCTGCGTGACCTGGTCTCGGACGCGTTAAAGGCGCGTTACGTGCAAGATCCTTGATTTCATCCTCTGGAACTGGGTCAGCAGACATTACCTTTTCCCACTTCGGCCACTCTGAATTTCCAACTTGAATAGCAATTGGTCCACCTTGAGTAAGGCCTAAACGAACACCGCCAAGGATGGTGACTTTGTCCGCTTCGAAATTTTGACGGGCGCCGCGTCCGACACCTAAGCGACGACGCTGCAAGTGATAATCAATGTCTGCAGTTGTTACCGATACCGATGCAGGGATTCCTTCAACGATTGCACTCAGTGCTTGCCCATGTGATTCACCTGCAGTTAACCAACGCATGTTCCTATTGTGACAGATCAGGAGGCTATCTTGTCGCCAAATAAAGTGTCAGGCCTGCAAAAATGCTGGGTGCTAACGCGATTTTGCGCGGTAATTCGCCTTTCCAAAGGGTTTCCATAATTGCATAGACAACCGCACAAAGAATCAGACAAATACCAAAATGATGGAAGGTCGTCAGAGGATCTGAATTCAACATCAATGCCAGGATTGTTAAGAGTTTCATATCACCCATCCCTAATCCACACAGTTGAAGTACAGCAAGAATCACAACGATGACAAGAATTCTTGAGATTGGACCAATTCCATGTACTAGGACATAAGGGGTACAGAGAAAGCAAAGCCAGATCAAATAGATATTGGGTATGGCAAAAGACTTAATGTCTGCCAAAGAGATTGGTATGGCCGCGATAAGAAATGGTAACCACACACGAAAACCCTAACGAGAATTGCTGTCCGCGATTTTGTCTTGTGGATTAAGCCAACTTTTGAACTGCAGCTGCTCTCATTTTTGTGTAGAGAAATTGCCTATCGCAGCTTATGCCCGCAAATATCTCGATCTGTGAAATGGCTTGATGAATCAAAAGATCTAAGCCATCTATGACGTGGCCGCTAGATTCAGACCATACCTTTGACATCGAGGTTGGCCAAGGATGATACAAAACTTCGAAGAAAGTTCCGCTGGGAGAACTGATTGACGAAGTAAAAAAATCTGCTGCTTGATTTGGTGTTGTATTGATTACAAGGGTTGCAGTATTGATCTGACTAGTAAATTCCCACGGCAAGTAAGTGACATCAACCGAACTTGCCTGATTCATGGCCGCTTCTCTGTCTGGATTTCGGCTAATTACTGAAACACTCTTGGTGATCTGTGAGACAGATGAAACCGCAGCTCGCGCAGTTGCTCCTGCGCCAATGATCAACACCGATTCAATTTCTTCTAATCCATGCATGTGCAATGCGTGATCAAAACCCGATACATCAGTACTAGTAAGACTCCACACACCTTTACTCAACGACAAAGTGTTTCCACAAGAGATTCGTGTAGCTACATCAGAGATGATATCGGCGACTTTGAGCGCTTCCTCTTTTAAAGGCATCGTAAGAGACAAAGCGTTCTTGTCGGTCTCAGCTAGAAACTTCTCAAGTTCTCCGGCCCTCACCTCAATGGCTTTATATTGCGCCGTCAGTCCTAGGTGCTCATAGGCCAGAGAATGTAATAAGGGGCTTAATGAATGACTAATGGGTGAACCTAGAACCGCTGCATTAATCATTTGAAGATTCCTGCCTTTCGATTCTTTGTGTATTCAATTTTCCAGTTATTGAATTGGTCGAAACTGGATGTGAATCTGGTGTCACCTGGAGCAACAGTAATGAAATACAACCAATCCCCCTGCATTGGTTCAAGTGTGGCTTTGATTGCATCTGAACCTGGGCTAGAAATTGGCCCCGGAGGCAAGCCAAATTTCTTATAGGTGTTGTACGGAGAGTTCAAGGTTGTAGATTTTTGGCTAAGAAAAATGTCTCCCCTGGCCTGCATGATGAAATGTACCGTTGAATCCATCTGCAAAGGCATGCCGATCTTTAAGCGATTATAGATAACTCGTGCCACCTTGGAGAAATCCTCATTGGTACTTTCGGCCTGAACAATCGAGGCGATAGTCAGCAGTTGTTGAGCTGTGAAGTTTCTATTACCTTGAAGTAACTTTTCGCCATACGAATCGTCGCTAAATCTGTCGATCATGCTCTGTGCTGCTGTTTGTGCAGAAGTACCTTGCGGGAAGGAATACTGGGCCGGAAATATCAAACCTTCACTATTTGAAAAACCTTGAGGAAGCTTAAGTGAAGCGAAAGCTTTACTCACTTCTTGCTTCGTGTATCCATAGGCAAGAAATGATTTGATCACTTCACTCTTCCAAGCACCTTCTGCAACCCTAATCAAATTGGGGATGCGGTCTGGGTCCAACAATTGATCCAAAGCTTGGCGCGCTGAGATTTTTAGAGTTAATCGGTGACTGCCAGGTGCAACTTTTTGCGAACGAGCATCTGCAACTGCGACACGAAAATAAGCCTGCGAAGATTTCACAACCCCGGACTCGAAGAGAATAGAAGCTATCTGCGAACCTGTTGCTCCATTTGGAATCTCAAGGGTTACCTCTTGTAAGCCTTGAACTGATTGCACATCATCGAAATCCGGTGCACTTGATGATTGGGAACGCGCAAGAAAGAGCGAGAAAGTAAAAAGAACTATGACTAAGCCTGCTGCAATGAGTCTCTTAAGTGGACCCATCACTTTCTCTTCTCAAGATCTATCGCAAACTCTAGAATCCCTACAGCTGAAGCCATATCGATTGAATCTTTCGAATCCTTCGCACTTTTACCTGCTTCCCGCAAATTCCGTGCCGCACTTACGGTGGATAGCCGCTCATCGATCATGATTACTTCTATTTCGGTGATTCCGCGCAGCACATCTGCGAATGCAACCGCTTTCTCTGTTGCTACCCCATCCATACCGCTTAACAGCGCAGGTCTACCCACAAAGATTTGAATCGGTTGGATTTCAAGGAATATCTCGGCAATGCTCTTCAGTAAAGACTTATCTGATGACTTTAATGTCGTAAGAGGTGAACAAATAATTGAATCTGCATCACTTGTTGCAACACCAATGCGGACATCACCGTAATCAAAGGCGATTCGACGTCCTCGTTGCATCATCTACCCAATAAGTGATTGAGAGATTGCGGCGATGGCATCTAATGACTTACTTGAATCAGTGCCTCCACCCTGAGCAAAATCATCCTTGCCTCCACCGCCACCACCAAGAACGGTCGAACCAATTTTCACTAAAGCTCCTGCCTTAACGCCTGCAGCACGAGATTGATCACTGACTGCTACCACAAGCACCGGCTTTCCATCATTATTGCTCAGCAGTGCAACTACAGAATTCGAATTCGCAGATCTAAGATCTATTGCAATTTTCCGTAAGTCATCCCCTGAAACTCCATCAGACATAACAGAGCCGATAAATGTATGACCGTTGATCGTGGTTGCTGACTTCGCAAGATCGCCTACTTGGGATAAAGCTTGGGCTGAACGAACTGCCGCTAATTCTTTCTCAACCTCTTTCATTTTATTCAGCAACTCAGAAATTCGCTCGGGTAACTCTTCAACGCGAGAGCCCTTAATCAAATCCGTTAATGAGTTCAGCAAAATGTGTTCACGGGCTAAGAATTTATATGCATCAACACCAACTAAGGCTTCAACGCGTCGAACTCCGGCACCAATTGATGATTCTCCAAGAAGCTTCACGACTCCCAGCTGGCCAGAGCGTTCAACGTGGGTTCCACCGCACAGTTCGCGTGCCCAATCACCAACACTTACAACACGAACAACATCGCCATATTTTTCACCAAACAAAGCCATCGCGCCTATTTCCTTGGCTTGGGCTTGCGACATACTTTCAGCTACAACTTCTAGGTTATCCAAGAGCAAAGTATTTACCCGTGATTCAACATCATCTAATACCGATGCTGAAACCGCGCCAGTGGCAGGGAAATCAAAACGGAAACGCCCAGGAGAGTTCTCAGAACCAGCCTGAGTTGCTGTCTCCCCCAGAATTTCTCTAAATGCTTTGTGCACCATATGTGTTGCGGTGTGGGCTCTAGAAATCGCCGAACGTCTTTCGGAATCGATCTCTGCAAGTGCATCAGAACCGACTTCGACATTTCCGCTAAGAACGCGCCCACGGTGAACCGATACCCCTGGGACTGGAGATTGGACATCATCAATTTCAATAACCGCACCACTGCTCAGAGTAATTCGTCCGCCATCTGCAAGTTGTCCACCACCTTCAGCATAGAACGGCGTTCTGTTGAGAATAATTTCAACATCATCACCTTCTGCCGCCGAAGAAACTCCAACACCATCAACCAGGATTCCAGTTAATTTAGATTCTGAGCTGATGTTTGTGTAACCAAGAAACTCTGTTTTACCGCTCTTGTCCGCGATAGATCGATACACAGAAACGTCGGTGTGACCGGATTTCTTAGACTTTGCATCGGCTTTCGCGCGATCTTTCTGTTCTTTCATTAAACGGCGGAAGCCATCCTCATCAACACTTAGTCCTTCTTCGCGCGCCATTTCTAGCGTTAAATCAAAAGGGAAACCGTACGTGTCGTGAAGTTTGAAAACATCCTCGCCAGGTAGAACTGAGCTCTTGCTCTTCTTCAGCGCAGCAGAGGACACATCAAAAATTTGTGTGCCACTCTTGAGTGTCTGTAAGAAGCTCTCTTCTTCTGAGGCACTGACAGCCAAGATTCGGTTCTTATCTGAAACTAATTCAGGGTACTGCGGACCCATCGCACCAATAGCAGCGACAGTTAGTTCGGACATGATCGGGTCCATAGATCCCAGTAAACGCATATTGCGAATCGTGCGGCGCATCATTCGGCGTAATACATACCCACGGCCTTCATTGCCAGGGGTAACTCCATCGCCAATAAGCATTGCAGAAGTACGAGCGTGATCTGCAATAACGCGAAGTGAGACATCTGATTTTTCAGAGGATCCGTACTTGACGCCGGTTAATTCTGAAGCCAGATTAAGAATCTGGATTGTCGTATCAATTTCATAGATGTTTTCCACGCCTTGCAAAAGTGCGGCGGTACGTTCAAGACCTAAACCTGTATCGATGCTCTTAGCTGGAAGTTCACCCAGAATTGGATAGCCATCTTTTCCACCACCTGCGCCGCGTTCGTTCTGCATGAAAACCAAGTTCCATACTTCAAGATAGCGATTCTCATCTGCAATCGGTCCACCCTCAACACCATAAGCGGGACCTCTGTCGTAGTAAATCTCTGAACATGGACCACATGGTCCAGGCACTCCCATCGACCAAAAATTATCGGCCATATCGCGACGTTGAATACGTTCCTTGGGAACACCAATCTGTTTGTGCCAGATATCTGCTGCTTCATCATCGTCAAGGTAAACAGTTACCCATAATTTTTCTTCAGGGAAGCCATAACCACCATCTGCGATTGGTCGAGTCAAGAGCTCCCAAGCAAGCGCGATTGCACCTTCCTTGAAGTAATCGCCAAAAGAAAAGTTGCCACACATTTGGAAAAAAGATGCGTGTCGAGTCGTCTTACCTACTTCATCAATGTCCAAGGTGCGAACACATTTTTGAACAGAGGTTGCACGCTTATATGGAGGAGTCACCTCACCTAAAAAGTAAGGCTTAAAGGGAACCATTCCAGCATTAACCAGCAAAAGATTTGGATCATCAGCAATCAAGGAGGCCGATGGAACAACAGTATGGGTTAAACCCTGACGATTGTCTGATTCAAAGAAGCGCAGCCAGCGCGAACGGATCTCGGCGGATTCCACTAGTTACGATCACTCAGCCTTCTTCTTTTTAGCGCGACCTTTACTGCTCTGCGCCGCTGAAAGAATAGCTCCGGCAACCTTTACTGCAGAACCGTTCTTGTTCATAAAACCTTGAGTTGCCTCAGAAACTTTATCGCTCATCTCTTCAATATTCTTCGTAACTTTATTGATGCTGTGCAAAGGACCGTTGACCAACGTTACCGTTGTGTGGACTTCATCGATCAATGGCGCGGTTTCATCAGTAAGAACTTTGAGCGAAGCCTTTGCTTCATCGACCAAGCGTCCAACGCGAATAACTACGTAAGCAATAGCTATAGCTATGACGGCTAGAGACGACGCCGCGATTATTGTTGCAATTCCACCTGGACCCATGTTGTTAGCCTACCTGAACCCTTAACTGCCCTGCGGGTTTTTTGGCTGTGGCACCCAATCAATTCCGCTCTCTTTTCGTTGAGCGGGGGTGATTGGTGTTGGTGCGCCAGTTAATGGATCGCCACCACTAGCTGTTTTAGGGAAGGCAATCACTTCTCTAATTGAATCTGAACCCGTTAACAATGCACATACTCGATCGAGGCCCAATGCGATTCCACCATGTGGAGGTGGACCGTAGTTAAATGCTTCAAGCAAGAAACCAAATTTGCTTGTCGCTTCTTCATCACTTAATCCAATGACAGAGAACACATCCTTTTGAATTGCGCGGTCATGAATACGGATAGAGCCACCACCTAATTCAGTTCCGTTAAGAACAATGTCGTAAGCGTAGGCCAAAGCAGATGCTGGATCTGATTTGAAAGTCGCAGCAAATTCGGGTTTTGGTCCGGTAAATGGATGGTGAACCGCTGTCCACCCTCCGTTGTCAGTAGGTTCGAACATAGGCGCATCTACAACCCATAAAAATTCCCACTTTCCATCCGGAATAAGGTTGCAACGCTTACCAATTTCTAACCGAACAGCGCCGAGCAAATTAAGCGATGCGGTTCGCTCCCCTGCTGCGAAGAAAATTGCATCTCCTACCTTTGCCCCTGATGCTGCAACAATTCCAGCAGTCTCTTGCTCAGAAATGTTTTTAGATACTGGACCGCCAAGAGTTCCGTCTTCATTAACCAAAATGTATGCAAGACCCTTTGCACCGCGTGCCTTAGCCCAATCCTGCCAAGCGTCGAGCTCGCGTCGTGCCGATGTTGCTCCCCCAGGCATAACGACCGCACCGACATATGGAGCTTGGAAAACACGGAAAGGAGTTTGCGCAAAAAACGATGTTAAATCCACTAACTGATTACCGAAACGAAGATCAGGTTTATCTGAACCGTAATTAGTCATTGCATCGGCATATGTCATTCGCTTAAGCGGAAGAGGAATGTCGAAATTAACCGCTTCTTTCCAAACACGTGCCACGATCTTTTCTGCAACTGCCAAAATATCTTCTTGGTCAATAAATGACATTTCGATATCTAACTGGGTGAACTCTGGTTGACGATCTGCACGGAAATCCTCATCACGGAAACAACGTGCGATTTGATAATACTTTTCCATACCGGCAACCATTAAAAGCTGCTTAAACAACTGTGGTGACTGCGGAAGGGCGTACCAAGAACCAGGTTGAAGTCGCACTGGAACTAGGAAATCTCGCGCACCTTCTGGGGTGGAACGGGTCAAGTAAGGCGTCTCAATTTCGAGAAACTTTTCATCTTCCATAACTCGGCGAATAGTTGATGTGACCTTAGATCTAAGTCTTAAATTCTGAGCTGGTTTTTCACGGCGCAGGTCCAAATAGCGGTAACGCAAGCGAACCTCTTCGTTAATGTCCGTGTCATCTCCACTATCAACTGGAAATGGCAGTGGCGCGGCTTCGGAAAGCACTACAACAGTGTCACCCATAACTTCAATTTCACCTGTTGGAAGATTTATATTTTCATTTCCGGCAGGGCGGGCAACAACCTCACCAGTAATCAATAGGCACCATTCGGCGCGTAGCGAGCCGGCAACTTTTTCATCTCGAATAACTACCTGCACTGAACCTGAAGCATCGCGCAGATCAATAAAAGCTACTCCACCATGATCTCGACGACGTGAAACCCAACCTGCCAGAGTGACAGTTTGCCCCGCGTTGGATTTACGCAATGACCCAGCTTCATGTGAACGCAACATTTTGCTTCCTAATTCTACTTTTCGAGAGCTTCGAACAATGAGTCAATCTTAACCGAGGTTTCAACGCCAGATTTCATCTCTTTGAGCAGAACAGTTCCGCTAGAAATCTCGGAATCGCCCAAAACGATCACATGCATCGCCCCGCTCTTATCCGCACCTTTCATCGCTCCCTTAAGGGCTCGATCACCAAAGGCAATTTCCACTTTCTTTCCTCTGCCGCGCAGAGCTGATGCAATCGTAAGTGCCTGCAATTTTGCAGTTTCGCCCAATGGAATGATGAACAAATCTGAGACAAATGAATCGGAGCCAATAACGCCCTCGGCTTCGGCAGCTAACAATGCGCGATCAACACCCAAACCAAAACCGATACCTGACAAGGACTGACCACCTAATTGCTCCATCAATCCGTCGTAGCGTCCGCCCCCACCAATTCCAGATTGTGCTCCTAGTAATTCGTGAACGAACTCGAAAGTTGTTCCGGTGTAGTAATCCAGACCGCGCACCATTCGCGGATTCAGAGTGTAAGAAATATGTAGGGCGTCTAAATACGCAATCACTTGGTCAAAATGTGCCTTTGACGAATCGTTCAAGTAATTGATGAGCAAAGGCGCATCGGCCATCGCTTTCTTCATTTCCTCACGCTTGTCATCAAAGAGGCGAAGCGGATTAATCGCTGCGCGTGCAGCAGTGGCCTCATCCAAATCCAACGTGGCAATAAATTTCATTAGATCAACCTTGTGAGCCGCTCTAGATTGCGCATCGCCCAAAGAAGTTAGCTCTAATCGATATTGCTTCAAACCAAGAGCCTTAAATCCAGCATCTGCAATAGCAATTACTTCAGCATCAATTGCCGGATCATCTAAACCAATTGCTTCAATTCCGACTTGATAGAACTGGCGATAGCGACCGGCTTGCGGACGTTCGGCTCTGAAAAACTGTCCTGAATACCAAACCTTCACAGGAAGTTGTCCACGATATAAACCATGTTCAATGACAGAACGCATTACTCCAGCAGTACCTTCGGGACGCAAAGTAATAGATCGTCCCCCGCGATCTTCGAATGTGTACATCTCTTTTGAGACAACATCAGTTGACTCGCCTACTCCGCGCTTAAACAAATCGGTATCTTCAAAAACCGGAAGTTCAATCAATTGATAACCGGCGCTACGAGCAGGAGCGATAAGAGATTCACGAACAAATTCAAAAGAACTTGAACGAGGAGGCGTGTATTCACTGACTCCTTTAGGAGCTGAAATCTTTTGCTGCGCCATCAGTATTTACCCGCCAAACTTTTAAGATATGGATTGCTCTTTTTTTCACGTGCCATCGAAGTTCGAGGACCGTGGCCTGGCAAGACCTCGAGATGGTCTGACAAAGGAATCACTTTCTTTCGCAATGTTTCTTCCATATCTTTTGCTGAACCCATGGGTAAATCCGTACGACCAATAGAACCAGCAAAGAGCACATCCCCGCTGACCAATACTTGTTCAGACACTTCAAACATTAGTGAGCCTCGCGTATGACCCGGAGCATGGATAGCACGGAAAGAAAGTCCTACTAGATCGATTACTTCACCATTTCGAAGTTCCCGCACCTGTGACGGCTCAACAAAATTCATCTCAGCAACCGTTGAGGCAAATTCTTCGCTGAGCAGTTTTTCGGGTGCGGATAGGTAAGCTCGATCCTCGCTATGAATATAGGTAGGAATTGCATAACCATCAGCTATTGGTTGAATAGAAAATGTGTGGTCAAGATGTCCATGAGTTGCAATGACAGCGACTGGTTTCAGATTATGGCGTTGCAAAATCTCTTCTAGAGCAAGACTCACATCTGGCATGCCTGGGTCAATGACGACGCATTCACTTCCCGGTTCTGAGGCCAAAACCCAGCAGTTGGTGGCAAACATGGGGGCGGCAAATGAGTCAATCAACAAACTCATCACCCCCTCATTCACGCTCAATTTCGGCGCGATTGACGCTCACACCATGAGACAGGGTACCTTTTGCCATACCAATCCACACTCGACCCACGCTTAGAAGGCCCAAATCTTCTTCGCATCGCACCTACACATAGCGAGCCTTGTACAAGGTAACGCGCTGAAAGGATCAATCTCATGACAGATATGAATTTCCCACCACAGGCTAGCGCTGCAAGTGCGTTAATCGGAGATCCTTCAGCATTTGGTCGAGTAGCAGAAGATGGAACTGTTTTTGTTAGAACATCACAAGGAGAAAAAGCTGTTGGGTCTTACCCAGGAAAAACAGCGGAAGAAGCTCTTGCTTACTTCGTCAGAAAATTTGAAGTCCTAGCAGCAGAGGTTGCCTTGCTTGCCGCACGTATTAAGAGTGGCGCAATGGTTCCATCTGATGCTTACGCGGCTGTCAAGAAATTGCGCGATCAGGTAAAAGAGTTAAACGGTGTTGGCGATCTTGAGGCTTTGGCTTCATCAGTAGAACAAATTGAGCCACTCATCGAAGGTCACCGCGAAGCTTACGAGGCAAAGAAAGCTGCCGAGGCTGCAGCAAAGGCTGCACGACGCGAGCAGATTCTCGTTGAAAAAGAAAAGATCGTTGCAGAAGCGGAATCTCTTGCACTATCTGAAAGTTGGAAAGCAACCGGAGATCGCTTAAAGGTGTTGCTAGATGAGTGGAAGGCCGCTCCTCGTTTGGAGAAGAAGGCAGATGCCGATCTTTGGAAGCGTTTCTCATCATCACGCAATAAATTTGATAAGCGCCGTCGCACACACTTCGCATCCCTTGAAGCAACACAATCAGTTGTTGCTGAAGCCAAGAAAAAAATTGTTGAAGAGGCTGAAAAGCTGGCCACTTCAACTGAATGGGTCCCAACTGCAAAGCGTTTTAAGGTCCTCATGGATCAATGGAAAGCAGCAGGTCGTGGCAAGAAGAATGATGATGCAAAACTTTGGGCCAGATTCAAAGCTGCTCAGGACCAATTCTTTACCGCTAAGAACGCCGATCTAGAAAAGCGCGATGTCACAATGGCGGCAAACCTTGCAAAGCGCGAAGAGCTACTGCCGATGATCGAAGCGTTGCTTCCGGTAACTGATGTAAAGGAAGCCCGCAAGGCTCTTAATGAGCTTATGCGGTCATGGGAAAAGATCGGCATGACGCACCGTGACAAGCGTGCAGCACTTGATGCTCGCGTGGCCAAGGTTGAAACAACGATCAAAGAAGCTGAAGCTGAGATCTGGCGCAAGACCGATCCAGCGGCCAAGAAGCGTGCTCAAGAAGTTGTTGCACAATTGACTGAGTCAATTGCAAACTACGAAAAGGCTGCGGCTAAATTTGAAGCCAGTGGAAATACAAAGAAGGCAACCGAAGCCTCAGAATCTGCAACTGCACGTAAGGTGTGGCTAGCAGAGGCTGAGAAGAGTCTGGCCGAATTCAACTAACAGTTCTTTTCTCAGTTGTTAGTTGTTAGTTGTTAGTCGTTCTGTAAACGTCGTACACACCTTCGATTCCGCGTACCGCTGCCAACACCGCATCTAGATGCGTTGCATCTGCCATCTCAAAGGTAAACCTGGAAAAAGCGGTGCGATCCTTTGAAGTACTGACCGCAGCACTCAAAATATTCACATGTTGTTCTGACAGAGTTCTTGTCACATCCGCCAAAAGTGATGCGCGATCTAATGCTTCCACTTGGATATTCACCAAGAAAATTGAGGCGGCACCTGTACGCCATTTAACTGTGACTACCCGATCGGCTTGATGGTTTTGTAGATCCGACGCATTAGTGCAATCAGAACGGTGAATAGATACGCCGCTCCCCTTTGTAATAAACCCCATGATCGGATCACCCGGTACTGGCGTGCAACAACGCGCAAGTTTTACTAAAACATCATCGGTTCCTTCGACATCGACTGCATTGCTTGATCGTCTTGTCGTTGGCGCACGATTAGGCAAGACATCCATCGTTGGTTCTGGATGGGAATCTTCTGCTCCCATGGATGCAACCAGCTTGTCGATGATTGATGCCGCTGAAACATGGCCATCTCCAACGGCAGAATACAAACCGTCAATATCCGAATATCGAAGATCATGCGCAAGTTCCAACAGTGAATGTCCTGCGAAAATCTTTTGAAGCGGCAAACCCGCCTTTCGCATTTGTCGAGCGATGGATTCGCGACCAGCATCAACAGCTTCTTCGCGTCGTTCCTTGCTAAACCAGGCTTTGATTTTGGAACGTGCACGAGGACTCTTAACAAAATTGAGCCAGTCTCTACTTGGTCCTGCGTTTTCACTCTTGTTGGTAACGATTTCGACCACATCACCATTGTTCAGTCTTGATTCAAGCGGCACCAAGCGTCCATTTACTTTTGCTCCAGCACATCTAAGTCCCACATCCGTATGGACTGAAAATGCAAAGTCAACAGGTGTGGAACCACCAGGTAAGGCCACAACGCTTCCCTTAGGTGTGAACACGAAAACTTCGGGTGAGCCTAAATCAAAACGCAACGCTTCGAGGAATTCGGAAGGATCTTCAGTCTCCTTTTGCCATTCATGCAATTGGCGCAGCCACAACATTTCAGGTGAAGATTCATTGTTTTCTGGACCTTGCTTGTACTTCCAGTGAGCAGCAATACCGAATTCGGCTCTTGCATGCATGTCGTAAGTACGGATCTGAATTTCAATCGCTTTACCGTTTGGTCCGATAACCGTTGTATGCAGCGACTGATACAAGTTGAACTTTGGCATTGCGATGTAATCTTTAAATCGACCCGGTACTGGGCTCCAGCGTGCGTGTATCGAACCAAGCACTCCATAACAATCACGTACGTCATTAACCAAAACTCGGATGCCGACTAAGTCATAGATGTCCTTGAATTCACGACCGCGCACAACCATTTTTTGGTAAACCGAAAAAAAGTGTTTCTTGCGTCCGGTAACTGTTGCATCAATCGAATCTCGCAGTAGATCCTCTTTAACTGATGCAATTACTTCTTCAGTTAACTTATCTCTGGACGGTGAACGTTCGGCAACTAAACGTGAAATCTCTTCAAACTTCTTTGGCTCCAAAACCTCAAAAGAAAGATCTTCCAGCTCCCACTTCATGGCGTTCATTCCAAGTCGATGTGCAAGAGGAGCATAGATGTCGAGAGTTTCCCGAGCTTTGCGTGCGGCACTTTCTTCTGAAACGTATTTCCACGTGCGCGCATTATGTAAACGGTCAGCTAACTTAATCACCAAGACTCGGATGTCCCTAGACATCGCAATCACCATTTTGCGGACAGTTTCAGCCTCTGCAGTTGGTCCATAGGAAAGCTTGTCTAACTTTGTAACACCATCAACAAGGTTTGCTATTTCATCACCAAAATCATGGCGAAGTTGCGTAGATGAGTACTGAGTATCTTCAACTGTGTCGTGCAACAAGGCGGCAATTATGGTTGCCGGGTTTAACCCAAGGTTGGCCAGAATTTCAGCAACTGCAACCGGATGCGTGATGTACGGCTCGCCTGATTTACGCAACTGACCAGCATGTGCATCTCGTGCAACTTCAAATGCCCGAGTTACCTCTGCATCATTTACTGAGGCATGGTTTTCTTTGAGAGCACTGATTAATGGTGCTATCAAAGTATCCACAAAAGACCTTACTTACGACCTTTACGCTTTGGTTGATTACGTGGACCACGACCATTGACCGCAGAAACTGGTGCTGATGAAGTCTCTGTCGAAGAGCCGCCACGCGCATTGACTCGCTTAGCAAGAGCTTGCATAGCAGGCTCTTTTTCGCGAAGTTGTGCGAGTACTGGAGGTGCGATGAAGATCGAGGAATAAGTACCCACGAGCAAACCAATGAATAGTGCAAGAGATAAATCCTTCAATGTTCCCGCACCAAGCAGACCCGCACCTACAAAGAGAATTGCAGCTACTGGAAGTAAGGCCACAATCGATGTGTTCGTAGAACGAACGATTGTCTGGTTTACCGCGAGATTAACTGCTTGCGAATAAGTCTTTGTCGATGTGGAAGTAATCGACTTGGTGTTCTCTCGAACCTTGTCGAAAACCACCACCGTGTCATATAAAGAATAACCAAGAATGGTCAAGAAACCAATAATGGTTGCCGGAGTAACATCAAAGCCGACTAGCGCGTAAATTCCAACTGTAATGAACACGTCGTGAATAACTGCGATGATCGCAGCTAACGCCATTTTTGGCTCTAGCGCCATCGCAAGATAAATCATTACAACCAGCAAGAATCCAAAGAGACCGTATAAAGCCTTGCGGGTAATTTCCTTACCCCATGATGGTCCAATTATTTGAGTATCAATTGTCGAAGCACTGACTGAGAACTTTGCTGCCAAAGCATCTTGGACCGCATCGTTTTGTGCCTGCTCTAGCGAACCAGTTTGAACGCGAACCTTGTTGTCTCCAACTAGTTGGACGATCGCCTCACTGGTAACGCCGGCTTCTTCAACCGCTGCGCGTGCATCCGTTACCGAAGGACTAGTAGTTGTGACAGTAAATGATGAACCACCCTTGAATTCGATTCCAAGATGTAAGCCCTGAACTGACAACGCACCGATCGACAACAAAATGAAAACTGAGGAAATCATGTACCAGCGACGACGATGTCCAATGAAGTTAACCGAAGTTTCTCCACGGTAAAGACGACCACCTAAACCAGATAGCTTTGACATGTTATGCCTCCTTCGCAACGGACATGCCTAGGCTCTTTGAAGAAAAGCCTGACAATGGATGTCCTGAGTTAAAGAACTTGCTTCTTGATACAAGAACTAATGCAGGTTTTGTGAACCAGAAGATAACGATCAAGTCGATGATAGTTGTCAGTCCAAGAGTAAACGCGAAGCCGCGGACTCCACCGACTGAGAAGACATACAACAGAACCGCTGCAATCATCGAAACGAAGTCTGCAACCAAGATTGTGCGACGTGCTCGGACCCAGCCAGTTTCAGCCGCGGTACGAAGGGATCTTCCTTCGCGCATCTCATCTCGAACGCGCTCAAAATAAACAATAAAGGAGTCAGCAGTGACACCAATAGCAACAATTGCACCTGCAATACCGGCCAGCGTCAAAGTGAAGCCAATCCACTCACCCATAAGTAGGAAGAGGACGTAGAGCATCAATCCAGCGATTGCTAATGAGCCAACGGTTACAAAGCCAAGAGCTCGGTAATACAAAAGTGTGAAGATAACTACGAGTAGAAGACCAAGGCCTCCAGCAAGTAGACCAGCGTTGAGTTGATCAGCACCAAGTGTTGGTGAAACTTGCTGAACTTCTCCTCGATCAAAAGCCAGTGGAAGTGCACCGTACTTCAAAACATTTGCTAAATCTTGAGCTTCTAGCTGAGTAAAGCTTCCGGTGATTTGAGCGTTTCCTGAAGGGATAGCTTCAGTAATTCTTGGCGAAGAAACAACCAGACCATCAAGAACGATTGCTACTTGGTTAGTTGGTTCAGGAAGTGATGTCACTCGTGAAGTGAGCGCCCCAAAAGCTGCTGTTCCTTCGTTATTGAATGTAAGACTTACAAACCAGGCACTTCCAGCTTGTGTATCTAAACCAGCCGAGGCTTTAGAAATCTGACGACCAAGAACTTCGGCCGGTGCCAAAATGTACTTTGTTCCACCTGCGCGATCACAAGCAACCAAAGTATCTGTTGGTGCATCTGCACCTGTTCCCTGAAGATTTTCTGGCTTGGTGCAATCAAGTGCTGCAAACTTTGCATTTACTTCTGCACTAACTCCAGCTGCTGGTGTTGCTGCCGCATCGGCAGCTGCAGGAATTCCAGATGCAGATGCAAGCACCT
>DAIMZE010000002.1:0-3516 GCA_036734125.1 Candidatus Planktophila sp. | reverse complement strand
GGTGTTGCTGCCGCATCGGCAGCTGCAGGAATTCCAGATGCAGATGCAAGCACCTGACGGAATCGAAGTTCTGCGGTCTGTCCAACTAATTCGACTACTCGACGTCCGGTATCTCCTGGAACTGAAATCACGATCTGGCGATTTGTTCCACTTCCTTGTGCAGCCACTTCTGATTCAGCGACTCCAAGAGAGTTAACACGTTGGCGAATAATTGAAACTGCTTGATCAATCGCTTCGCTCGTTACCTTTCCTTCATCGCCAGGAGCAATTCGAGGTTGCAAGGTCACAGAGGTACCACCGCGAAGATCAAGACCTAAGCGAACTGAGGTTGATCCTTGGATGAAGACGAGGCTGACCATCGCGACTAAGACCAGGCCAAGAATGGCCAAGGTACGCGCAGGGCGTGAAGTCGTCTTGATTGGTTTATTAGTTGTAGACATAAGCGCAGAGTCTAGGCGTCAGATGCGGGTAAGTCGAAAAGCGTGGATATTTCCGCAGGTGGTGTTCGTCCTATGTGGCGCCAACCCTGAGCGGTGGCCACGCGACCACGCGGGGTTCTGGCCATAAAGCCATTGCGTACTAGGAAAGGTTCGGCCACTGATTCCACGGTTTCAGTCTCTTCGCCCACCGCAATTGCCAAAGTTGAAAGTCCCACCGGTCCACCATTGAATCGCTCGATTAAGGCAACCAAGACAGCTCGATCTAAGCGATCTAGACCCAACTGATCGACCTCGTACATTTCTAATGCGGCCCGCGCTTGTTTCAATTCAATTGTTGAGGAACCTTGCACCTGGGCATAATCACGAACACGACGCAAAAGTCGATTAGCTATTCGAGGAGTCCCCCGAGATCTACCGGCAACTTCGACTACTGCATCTTTGTCAATCGAAATTTTCAGCAGTTCGGCGCTTCGAGAAATGACATGCGCGATGTCGCTTTCTTCATAAAAATCTAAGTGCGCCGTAAAACCAAATCGATCTCGAAGCGGGCTAGGCAAAAGTCCGGCACGAGTTGTTGCCCCAACTAATGTGAAGTGTGGAAGTTGTAAAGGAATAGCGGTCGCACCAGGACCTTTTCCAACAATGACATCTACCCGAAAATCTTCCATCGCCAGATACAACAACTCTTCGGCAGGACGCGGCAATCTATGGATCTCATCCAGGAAAAGAATTTCACCTTCGACTAGAGAGGAAAGAATCGCCGCTAAGTCACCTGCATGAGTAATTGCTGGTCCACTTGTAATGCGAATGGGAGCATTCATCTCGCTCGCAAGAATTAATGCCAGAGTTGTCTTTCCTAATCCCGGAGGGCCTGAAAGCAAGATGTGATCGGCCGGAGAATTACGATTGCGAGCAGCTGTCAGTAAAACATCGATCTGTTCACGGACTCGGTGCTGACCAATGAAATCTGAAAGAGATTTTGGGCGAAGGGCATGCTCGAGTGCGGACTCTTCACTTTTTATCTGGGGTGTAACTAAGCGATTATCAGCCACGAGAACTCTTTCCGCTTGCAAGTGTGCGCTTTAACAATTCACTTAATTCAACACCAGTGGGATCGATTCCGTCGCCTTGCAGATCGGCAACGACTGCAGAAATAGCGTTGTCGGATTCTTTCGGTGAAAAACCAAGTGAAACCAAGGCACTTGAAAGTTGTTCTCTCCAGGCAGGTTGATGACCTTTGTACTGCTGGGCGTGCGAAAGAT
Organism: Candidatus Planktophila sp.; assembly: GCA_036734125.1. Lineage (GTDB taxonomy): Bacteria > Actinomycetota > Actinomycetes > Nanopelagicales > Nanopelagicaceae > Planktophila. The sequence continues at coordinate 1,814 of DAIMZE010000002.1, read as the reverse complement.
CGCTCAGCTTTCCCTTGAGTTCCAGAATCATTCTTTGAGCCCCTTTTCGACCGATGCCTGGGACCTTTTCAATAGCGCCAATATCTTCTTGCGCAATCGCACGGCTCAAATCTTCTGGGGTAAGTGCGCCAAGAATAGAGAGTGCGACTTTGGGACCGATTCCCGAAACGGTTTGAACTAATTCAAACAAACTGCGTGACTCTTCGTTTACAAAGCCAAAAAGAGTTAAGGAATCTTCACGCACAACCAGTGATGTGAACAGTTGTACCTGAGCACCCAATGAAACTTGAGTCGTTGTTGCGGGTGTGACCAAAACGCTCAGACCAAATCCCCCAACTTCGACCACCAATCGGTCGCTATGAATCGAGCGAACAGTTCCGTTGAGCAGCGAGATCATTTGCTTCTCAATTTCTTTATCCGAGATTGTTCAGCGGCGACGGCTTGAGCCAATTTCGTAGAACCACCGCCCCGCCAAATATTACAAATGGCAAGTGCTAGAGCATCTGTTGCATCGACCGGTTTTGGTATTGAATCAAGATTTAGAATTTTCTGGACCATCATTGCAACTTGTGCTTTATTCGCCCGACCATTACCGGTAACCGAAGCTTTAACTTCAGATGGCGTGTGCATCATGACTGGGATACCGGCTTTAGCCGCTAACAACAAGGCGACACCTGCTGCTTGCCCGGTTGCCATAACTGTTCGAACATTATGTTGTGAAAACACTCTTTCAACCGCAACTACATCTGGTTTCCACATGTTGATCCACTGCGAAAGCTGTTGATCTAAATCTAAAAGTCTTTGTTCTAAAGGTGCATCTACTGGGGTAAGAATGACGCCAACTTCAACAAGTGAGAGAGGTGAACCGACGGCACCATCAATAATGCCCACGCCGCAACGAGTTAAACCTGGGTCAACGCCCAAAACTCTCATTGCAGTCCTCGTGCTTTCTCAATTAGTCAAAGTTAAAGCCTAAGGTGATGGAGCAAGGCCTTATTCGAGGCTCGCCATAACTTCATCAGAAACATCAAAATTACTATAAACATTTTGCACATCATCAAGCTCTTCGATCGCATCGATTAATTCGAAAACCTTCTTTGCTCCATCGGCGTCCAATGGGATAGACATCGATGGCAAAAATGAAGAATCAGCCGATTCATAATCGATTCCCGCGGTTTGCAGGGCGGTACGTACCGGCACCAAATCAACTGGCTCGCTCACGATTTCAAATGCCTCACCAAGATCGTTTACTTCTTCGGCGCCAGCTTCTAGGACTGCTTCCAGGATTGAATCCTCTGTGAGAGAACCATCCTTCTTTACGATGACGACACCCTTGCGATTAAACAAATAGGAAACAGAACCAAGATCTGCCATGGAGCCACCGTTTCGAGTAACTGCAACTTTTACTTCGGATGCCGAACGGTTTCGATTATCGGACAAACACTCGATCATGATCGCTACGCCGTTTGGGCCATAACCCTCGTACATGATGGTGATCCAGTCTTTTGCACCAGCTTCTAATCCGGCACCACGTTTGATTGCACGTTCGATGTTGTCAGATGGCATCGATGATTTCTTAGCTTTGGCAACTGCATCAAATAATGTTGGATTGCCATCCATGTCTGCGCCACCATTACGTGCGGCAACTTCAATTGCACGAATCTGCTTAGCGAATACCTTTGCACGACGACTATCAATGATCGCCTTCTTATGCTTAGTCGTAGCCCACTTGGAATGGCCTGACATGGATTCACCTCACCTAGCTACAGTTCAAACTTTTGTTATTGGATTACTTTACCTTTAGAAGTGCTGGC
>DAIMZE010000001.1:0-54048 GCA_036734125.1 Candidatus Planktophila sp. | reverse complement strand
AGCGCTGGAAGATCTGCAACATCAAGACATGGGTTAGTTGGAGACTCTAACCACAACAAAGCTGCACCTTTTATTGCAGTAACAACTTCTTCTGTGTTAGTAATGTCAACAAAGCGAACTTCAAGTCGACCAGATGCATGATGTTGATTGAGCAAACTCATTGTTCCGCTGTAACCCTGATTAGATGCAACAACAGGTGCACCTATCGGCAGAATAGAAAAGACGGCACTAATCGCTGCCATGCCAGATGAAAATGAAAGAGTCTGTCCGCCTTCTAATTCAGATATTGCAGCTTCGAGCGCACTCCAACTTTCATTTCCGTAACGGCCATAACCAACTGGCCCACCGGCGTGATACGTCGAAGAAAAAACAATTGGAGGATTCAAAGAAGCATCAGGTGCAACTTCAGGACGTCCTGCTGTAATCGCTGATGTCTCGGGGTGAATACTCATGATCCAAGTCTAATTGTTCGAAAGGATTGCCATGGCCGCATTATGGCCAGGAATGCCGCTTACTCCCCCGCCTCGAACCGCTCCGGCTCCACATATGAAGATGCGCGGGTCATCAGTTTCAACACCCCACGACTCTTCCGTTCCATCCTCGCGAAATGGCATAGACAAATCCTTATGAAAAATATTGCCTCGTGGAAGCGCGATAGCTTCTTCAATATCTAACGGAGTTTTAACTTCTATAGCTGCGATCACATCTTCTATAGGTTCGGCCAAGTATTCATTGAGCGAAGCCAACGCTGATTGAAGCGCTGCTTCACGGGCAGCATCGTTATCACCGTCAAATAAAGATGCTGGGGTATGTAGTCCGAACAAAGTCAGAGTTTGATAGCCAGCATCTTGTAACTCTTGTCCCAAGATAGATGGATCTGTCAAGGTGTGGCAGTACATCTCGATAGGCATTTTTTGTGGCATCACACCATTGTGAGCTTCTGTAAAAACTGATTCACATTGAGTAAAGCTTTCATTTGCATGAAAAGTTCCAGCAAATGCGAGTCGAGGATCAATACCTGATTTCAGTTGTGGAAGTCGCTTTAACAAAATGTTTATCTTCATCTGTGAACCATCAAGACTCTTTGGGGCAGGTCTTTGCCGTAGTTTTGCCAATACCCCAGGTGCTGCATTTGAAAGCAGATACTCACCTGTTACGGTTTCACCATTTTCAAGTTCGACAGTTACGCCAGCAGAAGTTGATTCAACTTTTATCGCCTTTGAATTCAGCGAAATTTCTACGCCACTTTCGGTTGCTACGCGGACAAGTTCATTCACTAAGGCACCCATTCCGCCCTTAGGAACTTTCCATTCACCTGTTCCATTTCCAATCAAGTGATACAAAAAGCAGATATTTGCTTGAATATCAAAGGCTGATGCAAAGGTTCCAATCAGCGCATCTGTTAGAACAACACCACGAACTACATCATTGTGAAATCTTTCGGTGATTACTTTGCCAATGGGCTCTTCGATCAAATATTGCCACGTTGCATCTAAATCAATCTGCTGCTTCAGTTCGCTTCGAGTTTTCAGAGGCTGGAGCATTGTTGGTGCAATCTTTTCAGCAAACTCTGCAATCTCTGCATAAAAAGCTTGCCACGCCTTTGCTTCTTTACCTGAAGGATCTAGTTCGTTAAAGGAGCTTTCAGTGAGCGCATCCCAGATTCTTGAAACATACAAACCTTTGTTTTCTCCGTAAGGGGTGTAGCTTGAAACCTCACGAGAAATGCATTCGAATGACAATCCCAAATCACTGACGATCTTGTCGGGCAAAAGTGCGATCAAATACGAGTACCTAGAAAGGTTTGCATCGTATTCTGGGAAAGTCCGGACACTTTGTGAAGCACCACCTATTTCTGGGTTAGCCTCGAGAATTCTGACTGATTTGCCAGCTCGCGCTAGATAAGTCGCGGCAACTAAACCGTTATGTCCCCCACCGATGATGACAACATCATATTTCGTGCTCGACATTTAAATTGCTCGTGCGATGCGATGTACAGCTTCAGTAATGATTGTTGGGCTTGTAGCAAAATTGAAGCGTACATATTGTGAACATTGTTTTCCATAAATATGTCCAGCGTTAAAGGCAACGCGACCTTTTTCAAGAAGTGTTACGGAAGGATCTTCTCCCAAGTTGAGTGCTTCTAGATCTAGCCATCCAAGATAGCTGTTATCAGGAATGTGATATCTCACCGACGGTAGTTGCGAATTCAATAAATCCTTCAACATATGACGATTGTGGTCAAGATTCTCTATTACTGAATCGAGCCAAATTTCGCCTTCGGCAAAAGCAATTGCAGTTGCAAACCCACCCAGCAATGAAGCTCTAAAGTGAACTGCCATTGGCATTGTGGCCAAGCGAGCATTAATCACTTCATTTTGGGACACAATAATTGCGCACTTTAACCCTGCAATGTTCCAGCCCTTCGAGGCAGCGGTCACCGTCACCGAAACTGATTCGGCATCTGCTCCTAGACTCAACATCGGAACAAAAGTGTTGCCCTTAAATGTCAGCGGAGCATGGATTTCATCGCTGATGACAAGAACGTCATAGCGCTTTGCTAAAGCAACAATACGAAGTAATTCTTCTTTGGTGTAGACACGTCCCAAGGGATTGTGCGGACTACACAAAAGGTGAACTTTCAAACCTGCTGCATAAGCTTTTTCAATACCATCCCAATTGATTTGCCAAGGATTAGCCGATTCATCTCCGGTTCGTTCAAAAGGAACATCGACCAGATTTAATTTTGTTTCATTAATCCAGTTGTAAAAATTTTGATACACCGGAGAATTTACAAGAATTGAATCTCCAGGATTAGTAAAGACTCGCAAAACTTCAACTACGGCAACTCCTACATCGGTTGCAGCTCGCACTTGTAGCGGATCAACTTCCCAATTCCAACGTCGTCCTGCAAATTGTGCGAAGCCTTGACCAAGTTCAGGGATTGATCCCAAATAACCAAGATCTGATTTGGAAATCATTTCTGTTAACAGGTCACGAATTGGTTGTGCAACTGGAAAATCCATTTCGGCAACGGGCAATGGAAGTACATCAGCGGCAAAACCTCGCCACTTTTCACTGCGGTGGCTCTGCAGCTCTGCCAAGTTAGGTGCCGAGACTGAATGATCGCTCATGCTGGTAAGGCTACCTCAGAGAACTTGTTCTTCGGGGGTAAGTCGTCTAGTTGAATTACGAACCACAAGCGTGGTTGGCAAAACAAGTGACGGCGGATCAATTACAGGTTTGCGTAATCTCTCCATGATCGACCACGCTGCCATTTCACCCATCAAAGTGACTGGCTGTTCAATTGTCGTTAACTCTGAAAACTCTGCCATTTCATGACCATCAAAACCAATAATCGAAATGTCATCAGGTGCCTTTAGACCGTGTCGACGTAGAGCTTGCATTGCACCAATTGCCATTTCATCTGATTCGCAAAAGATCGCTGTGGGGCGATTAGGTCGAGCAAGCAAATCGTCCATTGCGCGAGACGCGGTGTGCATAGTGAAATCACCATGGATTTCACGGGATGGCAACCACTCCAAGTCATTTTCTGCAAGAACTTGCATAAATCCTTTACGTCGATCTTGCGGAACCGAAAAATTGAATGGATCATCTGGCCGACCGGACATTAAGCCAATTTTCTTGTGACCCTGGTTTACCAAGTGCTGCGTAGCAGTTCTAGCTCCTGCAACATCATCGATCTTGATTGATGCACACTTTTCATGATCCATGCCAACAAGAGCAATCGGAATACCAAGTGAGAGCATTGAATCGAACTCTTCTTCTGTTGGTGGAAGTGAAATAACGATCAAAGCGTCAACACGACCTTTAAGGAGCTGATGTTGAAAAAGTCTTTCGCGGCCCTTCATTTGGCTAAAGTTATATAGAAGTAAATCCATCCCCGCTTCACGAAGTGCTTGTTCTGCACCACTAATAACTTGTGAAAAGTACCAACGAGAAATATATGGGGCTACAACACCTACAGAATTTGTTCGTCCGCTAGTTGCGCCTTGGCGATCTGTGTTGAGGGGGTAATTCAATTTTTCTGCAGCAGCAATGATCTTTTCACGCGTTTGTTGATTGACGTGATGCAGCCCTCTAAGTGCACGAGAAACAGTGGCGGTAGAAACGCCAGCTTCTTCTGCAACCTCTTTGATTCCAGCCATCTCTTCACCTCCACAACATGTATTTCTGCAACAGATTCTGCAAAAAATTCTGCAAGACCTGCAAAAATACGGCAAGGAGGCTGTAATTGGCAATACCTGCGGATAATCAGCGGTAGATTGAGGCTCATGAGCAATCAAATTGAAACACAAATCGATGTATCCCTGACCGAACGTAATCGCGTCACCGCTTTATTCCGGATCATCCTTGCCGTTCCAGTACTTATCTTTGTCTCTTCATTTTCACCTTCAGCTGCATTTTCGGATGAGGCTGTTGGAATCTTTGCTGGTTTGCTCGCTTTGCCTGCTGGTTTGGCAATTGTTTTTCGACAGGTCTACCCAAGTTATGTCTTAGTGTTTAACGAAGCGTTGCTTTCTTTGCAAACACGTGTAGATGCTTACTTAGTTTTACTGACAGATGAATATCCATCAATTGAAGAAAACGATGTTGTGAGCGTGACTTTCCCAGAAGTTGATGCAAAGCAGCTTAACCGTTGGCTACCTATGATTAAGTGGCTACTTGCCTTGCCTTTGTACCTTGTCGGAATTGTTTACTTTATTTATGCAGCTTTGTTAACCCTTTTGGGTTGGTTCAGTATTTTGTTTACAGGTAACTATCCTGAAGTTTGTGCCGAAGGTGTTGTAGGGACTATTGCTTACTGGAACCGTGTAGTTGGCTACGCCTTTTTGCTTGTCACAGACGAGTACCCAACTTTTTCTTTGTAAATCATGGCGGTCCACTCTGCGCAGAAAATGCGTCGAATAGTTGCTGAGGTTTCACAGATTGATCCCAAGTTTGCTCCCCTGATTCAGCGACGGCCGTTGTGCACCCTCGGTCGAAGTGAGCCTTCAGAGACACATTTTGAATCACTGGTTAGCTCTGTTATTTCTCAACAACTTGCCACCAAAGCCGCTGCCACAATTCATGAGCGGTTAGTAAAGCTGTGCAAGGGTGCTGTAACTCCACGCAAAGTGATAAAACTTAGTGATGAGCAATTGCGAGAAATTGGAGTCTCGGGAGCCAAATCTCGAACCATAAAAGGAATTGCTAGTGCCGCACTTGATAAATCAATCCCCATTAATGAAATAGATCAGATTCATGATGATCAAGAAATATTTGATGCTTTAACCTCAATTTGGGGTGTTGGACGCTGGACAGTTGAGATGTTCATGATGTTTCAACTTGGTCGACTTGATGTCTGGCCAACTGGTGATTTAGCGGTGCGACGTGGCTGGGACCTCATCCACAAAACAAAGGAAGAGACCACTGCAAAAGCTTTGGATGTTAAGGGTGAGAAATTGCGTCCGTATAGAAGTGTCTTTGCTTGGTACTGCTATCAGGCGGTGCATGAAGCCAGAGGACTTGATTACTGATTTTCCTCTAAGACCAAAGCAACGGAGTTAATACACCAGCGTTGATTTGTAGGAACCGCGTACCCCTCGCCCTCAAAAACATGTCCCAGGTGAGACCCACATGCAGCACAACGTACCTCAGTGCGAATACGAGGGGCTAAAGATCGATCTTCTAAGAGCTCAACTGCATCGTTTTCAGTTGGTGCATAAAAAGATGGCCATCCACATCCTGAATGAAATTTGGTTTCACTTCTAAACAATTCGGCGCTACACGCTTTGCACTTGTACACCCCGATTGTTTCAGTCTCGGTGTATTCACCAGTGAAAGCAGTTTCGGTTGCTGCATTACGTAAGACCGCGTACGACAACGGATCTACACGCTTTGCAAGTTCGGCTTCATCGATTTTTACTGGATACTCTTTTTCGCTCATGATTTATGCAACCGTTTCTGGATAAGGAACACCTGTGCTTGAATGACAGTCGTAACCATTTGGATTTTTCTGTAAGTACTTTTGGTGGTACTCCTCGGCAAGGTAGTACTCGATTCCTTCGGCGCTCAGAATCTCTGTACAAATTCGATCCATGCCAGCTTTTGTTAAAACCTCTTGGTAACTCTGACATGAAGCGAGCGCAACCTGCATCTGCTCATGTGTCGTCGTAAAAATAGCGCTGCGATATTGCGTTCCGATATCTCCGCCCTGTTGATTTAAAGATGTTGGATCGTGCATCGTCCAGAACTCTTGCAATAAACGAAGGTATGAAACTTTGGTCGGATCAAAGACAACTTTCACCATTTCGGCATGTCCAGTAACACCTGTACACACCTGTTCGTATGAAGGGTTCGGGCGAATGCCACCCATGTAGCCAACGCTTGTCTCGATTACGCCATCTAGCTGCCAGAAGCGACGTTCTGCTCCCCAAAAACAACCTGTAGCAAAGTATGCGATTGAGTTCATGCGTGAATTGTTGCAGTATGCACAGTTCTTTGCACCCGCTGATAACCTTCATGCTGACCCATTGAGCCCCCGTAGCTCAGGGGATAGAGCACTGCCCTCCGGAGGCAGGTGCACAGGTTCGATTCCTGTCGGGGGCACTTGAGATAGATCACCCTAATTTTGAAAACTCTTTCCCGTTCATCCTTGTATAACACCGCTACACAGGGGACAATTAAGCCCTTGCACGCACAACTGTGTGTATTACAACAATTACTCTGAAACCGAGTCTTACTTCCCTAAGGAGACATGCGATGGATTGGCGACATCAATCAGCCTGCCGTGATGAGGATCCAGAGCTTTTCTTCCCTGTTGGAAATACAGGTCCAGCCCTTACACAAATCGAAGAAGCCAAAAAGGTTTGTCAGCGCTGCATTGTTAAAGAGCCTTGCTTGGCTTGGGCGTTAGAGAGCGGACAGGATGCCGGTGTGTGGGGCGGACTTTCAGAAGATGAACGTCGTGCATTAAAGCGTCGTGCAGCTCGTAATCGTGCACGCTTATTGGAGCAGCAAAACCAGATTTAAAGTGGGAAGCGCAGCTTGGCCTGTGTTCCCTGATCAGTTGATTCCAACTTAAGTTCCCCTTGCAATTCATTCTCTGTCAGAGTTCTCACAATCTGCAGACCCAAGTTAGATGAAGTTAATAGGTCAAAGTCCTGCGGTAATCCAACGCCGTTATCTGAAATAGTCACTAAACCTTCATTGCTGTAACGTTGAACTTCAATTCTCAAGTGTGTTCCAGATTCTGCAAGGCCATGTTCAAGTGCGTTATGAATCAGTTCAGTCACAACTAGCGACAAAGGTGTTGCCACGCGTGATTCCAATAAACCGATTTCACCAATTCGCTCAATCTGAAGCTCTCCCATTCGAGGGCTGAGCTCTAAGGAATGTGTGACCAAAGAACCTAAAACTTCATCAAATGCCACGGTCGTTTTGGTGCTATTGGATAAAGTCTCATGAACCAAAGCAATCGATGCGATGCGCCGTACAGCTTCATCTAAAGCTGCAGCAGCTGCAGGGTCTTCGATTCGACGTGATTGCAAACGTAGCAAGGCCGAAACAGTTTGTAGATTGTTCTTAACGCGATGATGGATCTCGCGAATAGTGGCATCTTTAGTTACTAATTCACGATCACGTCTGCGTAACTCGGTTACATTCTGTAGCAGCACTATTGCGCCAATCTTGTCTGTTCCAACTATCAGCGGTAGAACCAACAAATCAATCGTTGCGCCTTGGTTATCGATTTCTACTCTTTGTAGAATTTTTCCATTCAAACGTGAACGAATACCTTCTTCATGTGGATTAAGTGAAGCTGTTACAACTTGTTCAGCAATGTCACCTAGGTTTTTCCCCTCTAAGTCCCCGCGCCAGCCCATGCGAGAAAACGCTGATTTCGCATTGGGGCTTGCATAAGAGATTGCAGAGTTTGCATCCAGACGAATTAAGCCATCGCCAACGCGAGGCATTGGTTCAAAGAACGAACCTGAATCTTCATAAGGAAAACTGCCCTCTGCCACCATCTCATATAAGTGATTGGCAAGATCGCGATAGTTGCTTTCAAGTTTTCCAGACCCGCGCGAATGTTCTACATTTCTATGACTTGAGATAACGGCAATAACTTGACCATCGTAAGTGACTGGAATCGACTCGGACTTAACCAGCATTTCACCTATTTTTTCGGGATCACTGGCTTTGATTATCTCATCGCCTGAAAGCGCTTCATCAATAATGGGTTTAGCTCCCCACAAAACTTCATCACCAATTACATCGTTGATATAAACGGTCGAAGTTGTTGTGGGACGAATATGCCCAACTGCGATATGACCTGTTGGCCACATAGTGATGTCTTTCCGAATTGGAACCCACAAGATTAAATCTGCGAAGGAGAGATCTGATAACAGCTGCCAATTAGCAACCAATACACGTAATCTTTCAGCTTGATCGATATTGATCGTTGTACGTGCGCCCAATAACTTTTCGAGTTGGAACATGGTTACTTCCACTCCGCCAAATGAATCTCTATTTCTTGAGTGGCAAACCACACCAATTCATCGTCGCCCTGAAAAGCAAGAAGTGCGCATTGCAATTGATCCCAAGGCAAAGGCGTTTTCAAGGTAATCGAATCTTCATAATTTTCAGCAATTTGCTCATCAGTGACCTCAAAAGCTAAAACAATTCCGGGCGCATTCTCTGAAAGGCGAAGATCTAAAGCCTCTTCACCCGCCGCGACAGAGAGCAAATACTCGAGTTCCTCTTCATCGCAATCCAAGTTATCTGTCACAAAGGCTGGAGTTGGTGCAAATACCTCATCAGCATCAATGCTTTTGGTCAGCACAAAGGCTTCAAGATCCTTGTGGCTAATGGGAAGGTATGCACGCATTCACCCATAGTAATAGATCTTATGAAGTGATTTCTCGGGCTAATTCAGCGATAGCTTTACGCAGATGTGAGCGCTCATTGATCTCAACCATGGTGGCATGTTCATCCTCGGCCGCTTGAACTGATCGAACCTCTTGCTTCATGCTCCGCACGCGGATCGGCTTTAGCGCAGTTGTGACTGTAAGAAAACGTGCCATTTCTGCATCCCCTCGTTTTCCAGAAGATTTCATGTTTTGGGTAAAACTTACTTGTGCTCGTATCGAAGTCTGTTGCAACAAATCAATCACTTGGACAAGTCGGTAATGTCCCAAGAAATCCGCACGCGAAGTAATCATGAGTTCATCGGATTGATCGCAACACCAGGTTGTTACATTCGAAGTCCATCGTCTATCGGTTAAGCGATTTGATAAACCTGAAATAGAACCTATATCCAAAACCACAAAATCAAAGTTATCTGTTGCATTATTCATGAACACATCTAAATCATCTGACGTGTCTTGGGTAATCTCTGAAATCGAGAGATTAGGGGCTATCTTCTTCCACTCTGAATTTTCTGTAATCTTTCGCATCGATAACAGTGGGGACAGAGACGGTGCTCGAAAATTTGCTTCAACTAGCAGGGTCGATTTTTCCAGCAAACTTAACTCCATGGCTAAGTTCAGTGCAATAAAGGTGCAACCCGTATAACTGCCTGCCGAGCCAATTGCTATAACTTTTGAGTTCCGCACTTTACGTTGAGTAACTGCACTAGTCCGCACTAAAGGTGCCCGTACAAAGCCACGAACTAACGAGATCAGATCAGTGCCCACACTTGGTAATGGGGTCAGAACTCCAAAATCGTCAGTTGTAACGTTTGGCAAAGCAAAGCCAATCATTTGCCGGACAGCACCGTTCAGAGAATCCATTGATTTCTTGTCAGCGCCAGGCAAATCACTTCCAAAAATAAGTAACGCGGTCTTGGCTAGTTCGGGATTTGATTGCACATACGTGTCTAAGGAAACCCAATCAATTGCTCGGAAAACTACGTTCCAACCTTGGGCAAAGAGAGTTCCTGCAACAAAGCCTTCGGCTTCGCTATTTGCTATCGCGGTAATGACTGTTGGCATTTCAAGTTCAGACATGCGTGCGCACCACTACTAGTCGACCCTGTGTTGTTGCACTTAACATTCGAAGAACTTGGGTTTCCTCAATGGCAACGGTTATTGAAGTATCGCCGCCTAAAGAGTTCTTCGAATTATCCAAACCAACTAAAGCTATCCCACCAAGAATGAGTATTGGATCTACAACCTCTTCACCATTGCGTGAATCAAGAACCCAGTAAAGGTCAACCGAATCACCTACAGATATTCCGGAGGCAAGGTCTGATGAACGAAGATTAAGCGGGACCGCACTTGTTGCCATTGATTCTGCAGAGCTATTTACATCTGCCGTGGATATTAGTTCGCCGGGCTGCAACTGACGTGTAGCAACCAATCCAACAATCTGGTCAGATTCTCTTAAGTAATAATCCGTACTGTCCCCCAGGTTTAAGTGATCATTGGTCAGATCAGCTGATGAAATGACATGACCTGGTGTCACAGATTGTGCAATCACCCAATACTCGTAACCTCTATTCGAATAAGTCGAGATAAAGAATGCAGATGCAAAGGCAGCAACAATTAAAGTAATCGCAAGAGGCATGCGTGCACCGTAAGAATCTTTTTTATTTTTCATGGGGCTACCCAACGGGCTAGAAGGACATTCCCCTTCGGTTTATCCACAATCAGTCAAAAGTATGAGAACTTCAGAGACTTTAGAGTGAGTTTCTCTGCATTAATCAGCGCAACGGTAGGTCTATGACAACCCAACCTGACTTTGATCAATTGCCAACATTTACCGTAACTGAGCTCATTCCAGTTTCGAGTGATCCTAATGAAGATTTTCTGCATCCTGTCCTAGAAATGTTTCGACCTTCCCCGCAGATTCAAGTGATTAAAAAACCTCGGCTCTACTTAGTGCCAAGTACCTTTGGCGAAGAATTTGACGCCGAATTCGCGCCTCAACCTACCTCTGCTGCTACTTTGCCCGAGATAAAGCCGTTGATACATCAATTCATACACAATGTTCTTGAAATTTGGGCAGGTAGGCGTTCTTCGCAACAACTTCAAATAGTGTGTCACTACACCATTTATTCACAACTGCAGCACGCCACTGGTTCATTGCAAGAAATTGGAAGAGTGCGTAAGACCAGAATTACTGAACCTCTAGATGGTATTTGTGAAGCTACAGTCACGGTGCGATTTGGAGATCGCTTACGTGTAGTTGCAATCAGATTTGAAGGTTTAGACGGACGATGGCTATGCACCTGTCTAACGCTTATCTAAATTTAAGCTGCGCCTCCGTGGCAACGCTTAAACTTCTTACCTGATCCGCAAGGACATGGAGCGTTTCGAGAAACTTCACCAGTTGTACGAACTCCTGATTCATCTGCAGCTGTGTACTGCAAACCTGCTTGAGGCAATTGCTTTGACTCAAGACCAGGAGCTACTACCTGATTACTTGCACTTTCAACGGTGACTTCGATGTTAAACACAAAGCCTGCGATCTCTTCCTTAACTGCATCCATCATGGCAGCAAATAGATCGAAACCTTCTTTCTGGTACTCCACCAGAGGATCGCGCTGGGCCATCGCTCGAAGTCCAATACCTTCTTGCAGATAATCCATCTCGTAAAGATGTTCGCGCCACTTGCGATCTAATACTGAGAGCAAGACCTTGCGCTCGAGTTCACGCATAACTTCATCACCCAAAGCTGCTTCGCGTTGTGCATACGCAGCTTCACAATCTTCAAGTACTTGAGCTGTAATGAAATCTGCATCAAGTCCAATGCGTGAACCTGCCTTAGCTTCAAGCTCTTCGATAGTAAATGAGATTGGGTAAATTGTCTTGAGCGCTGTAAATAAGGTGTCTAGATCCCAGTCCTCTGCAAAACCATCAGCGGTTGCTGCTGCGATGTAAGCAGACAAAGTATCTGATACAAATACTGCTACTTGGCCCTTGATATCTGCGCCTTCGAGCACCATGCGGCGCTCACCGTAAATAACTGTGCGCTGGCGGTTCATAACATCGTCATACTTCAAAACATTCTTACGCATTTCAAAGTTTTGAGCTTCAACCTGTGTTTGCGCAGATTTAATCGCGTTAGAAACCATCTTTGATTCGATTGGCGCATCATCTGGAAGACCAGCAGCCGTTAAGAAGCGTTCCACAATTCCTGAATTAAATCGACGCATCAAATCATCTTGTAATGAAAGATAGAAACGTGATTCTCCTGGATCGCCTTGGCGACCTGAGCGACCTCGAAGCTGGTTATCGATGCGACGGGATTCGTGGCGTTCAGTTCCTAGAACGTACAGTCCACCAAGTCCAACAACTTCTTCATGCCCTTTTTCAACCGCTGCCTTTTGTCGTGCAATTTCTGCTGGCCATTCTTTTTCATACTCTTCAGCATTATCTACTGGAGAAATTCCGCGACGTTGTAATTCAAAATCTGCCATGAACTCTGGGTTTCCACCCAACATGATGTCCGTACCACGGCCTGCCATATTTGTTGCAACAGTTACCGCGCCCTTAACACCTGCACGTGCGATGATCGCTGCTTCACGTTCGTGATGCTTTGCGTTCAGTACTTCGTGCGGAACTCCGGCTTTGCGTAAAAATGATGACAATTCTTCGGACTTTTCAACACTGACAGTTCCAACCAATACAGGTTGGCCTTTACGGTAGCGCTCGACAATATCTGCGGTAACAGCTGCGAACTTTCCAACCTCAGTTTTGTAGACCAAATCAGGCGAATCAATTCGCTGTGATGGGCGGTTAGTTGGAATTGGAACTACACCAAGCTTATAAATTTGGTGGAATTCTGAAGCTTCAGTAGTTGCGGTACCTGTCATACCTGACAATTTGTCATAGAGACGGAAATAGTTTTGCAGCGTAATTGTTGCAAGAGTCTGGTTCTCATCCTTAATTTCAATGCGCTCTTTTGCCTCGAGAGCTTGGTGCAGTCCCTCGCTGTAACGACGACCAGCCAGCATGCGGCCAGTGTGCTCATCAACGATCAGCAATTCGCCATTCATAACTACATAATCTTTATCGCGCTTAAACAACTCTTTTGCGCGGATGGCGTTGTTTAAGTAGCCGATCATTGGCGTATTAGCGGCTTCGTACAGGTTTCCGATCTGCAAGAGCTCTTCTACCTTAGTAACGCCTTCTTCGAGAATTCCTGAAGTCTTTTTCTTCTCATCCACTTCGTAGTGAACATCGCGCTGAAGTTTTTGAACTAGATTCGCAAACTCGACATACCACTTGGTGGCTTTATCTGCCGGTCCGCTGATAATCAAAGGTGTACGTGCCTCATCGATCAGAATCGAGTCCACTTCATCTACTACTGCAAAAAAGTGATCGCGTTGTACACATTCTTCAAGTGACCAAGCCATGTTGTCACGAAGATAATCAAAACCAAATTCGTTATTTGTTCCGTAAGTGATGTCAGCTGAATAAGCTTCGCGGCGTTCAACTGGTGTCATGTTTGCAAGAATTACGCCAACCTTTAAACCTAAGAATCTGTGAACGCGGCCCATCCATTCGCTATCGCGCTCGGCCAAGTAATCATTTGTTGTAACAACATGCACTCCACGTCCAGCAAGAGCGTTCAAATATGAAGGAAGCGTTGCAACTAAAGTTTTACCTTCACCAGTACGCATTTCGGCAATATTGCCTCGGTGCATCGCTGCACCACCCATGAGCTGCACGTCATAGTGACGTTGACCTAAAGTACGTCGACCGGCTTCGCGAACAACTGCGAACGCTTCGGGTAGAAGATCATCAAGTGTCTCGCCATTTGCATAACGAGCTTGGAAAAGAGGTGTCTGTTCGCGTAGCTCAGCATCTGACATCGCTGAGAAGCGAGCCTCTTGAGCATTGACTAAGGCAACGACCTTGGTGAGATCGCGAAGGATGCGTCCTTCGCCTGCACGCAAAATCTTGTCTACAAACGCTGGCATTGACCTCGCCTCTCGATGGGGATGGGACCCGTGTCCAAGCCCTTATCGTAGACGCTGGGCAACGCAGGCGGTAATCGCGGTTACTGAGCCAATAGCCTGAAAACCCTGCGAATTCAGAGCTCTGGCCGCCTCTCGCAGGGTCGCCCCCGTCGTCACCACATCATCAATCAAAATCAGCTCTCCCCTAGCAGGTGAAATCAGGGTGAAGGCTCCCGCAAGATTTGATGCTCGCTCATCGCGGTGTAATCCACTTTGATCTAAAACTCTTCTTGAAAGTTGTAGACAATCAATCATTGGAATACCAGTTCGTTGTGAAATTTGTGACACTAGATCCACGACAAAACTTCTACCTCTGCGTCGCTGCGAAGCTTTACTTGATGGAATCGGTACCAAACGAAACAAAGTTGTGTCAGGAACTGATTTATCTAAAACATGAATAATTGCTTCAATGAGTAAATCATCTGCGCCTTTCAGGCCGGATTCTTTTGCTGCAAGAATTATCTTTGATGCAGTTGGTGTGTATAACAGTGCTGAATGCACGGTCAGGCTTTCGACTTTGGTTTTGTAATAATGTGGATGCCAACTACTTCTACACGCTGAACAAATACTTGGTCCTAAACGGTGACAGCCAAAACATCTACTTGGAAAGATCAGTTGTGAAAGTTCAGCAAATGGGCGCACCTTGCAATCATGGCGGGATTCAATCGATCCAGACACTGAAGCTAAAAACTGTGGAAACTAAGCTCTGTAATCTTCGGGTTGTAACTTGATAAGCCGCGCTTCAATACTTTCCCATGTGTTACGAGGAAGTGTGACTACAAAGTGCGATCCACGCCCAGGGCGTCCCCATGCTTCGAGTTCGCCATTGTGCAAACGTGCATCTTCGAGTGCAATGGATAAGCCAAGTCCGGTTCCCCCGCGAGTTCTGGCACGCGAAGGATCTGCGCGCCAGAATCGATCAAAAACTCTAGTTAGCGCATTTTCATCTAGTCCGATTCCATAATCACGGACTCCGACTGCAACATCATGTTCGCTAGCTTCGATTCGAACATCAATTTGTAACTCTTCAGAATGGTCAATTGCGTTAGCTAATAGGTTGCGAAGAATGCGCTCTACTCGTCGAATATCGGCCTTAATCATGATTACAGGCTCTGAAGAATTGACATAAATCTCGGTCTTACGCTCTTTAGCAACAAGACTTAAATCATCTGCGCAACGTTGAACTAATTGGACCATATCGAAATCCACCGCTTCTAGGACCGCAACTTCAGCATCAAATCGTGAAACTTCAAGTAAATCTTCGAGTAGTTTCTCAAAACGATCTAGCTGAGCAACCAGTAATTCGGCACTTCTTGCAACAACTGGGTCAAAACCTTCTTTGGATGAATAAATCACTTCAGAGGCCATGCGCAAAGTTGTAAGGGGTGTTCGCAGTTCATGAGAAACATCTGATACAAATCTTTGCTGGACACGGGACAAATTCTCAAGTCGAGCAATCTGCTTCTCAATAGATTCAGCCATATCGTTGAAAGCTAACCCTAGGGTTGAAATTTCATCTTGTGATTCAACCTTTAAACGCTTTCGGAAATCTCCAGCGGTGAACTCGGCAGCAATCATCGCTGCTTCTCGTACTGGGCTAACAACTTGTCGGGTTACGAGCCAAGTAATGAGGGCAATTAAAAGCAAAAGAATGAATCCACCAAGAAATAGAGAGCGAGAAATCAAATCAAGGGTCTTCTCTTGATTTGCCAAAGAAAAAATAATGTACATCTCATACTGGCCAGCATTTGGAATCTGAACTTTTTGGCCAATTGCTAGGCCTTTAATTCGGGTCCCGGTCAGATAATTCATGTTGGTGTATTGATATACGAGATCTGGATTCTTACGCACTCGCTCGCTCAGAGTTGATGGAATCGAAGTCGGGTCAAGCAAGTTAGAGGCAATCTCGTAATTGTTTTCTCGCGTATTGCCAGGACTTCTGAGGAACACAACTTCACGTGCATTCTCATTAGAAGTTAAGGTCGTAGCTGAACTAATAACATCATCTACAACTTTTTGTACAACAGAGTCTTTTTCGCCCTGAGCTAACAGAAATCGATACTCGGCGGTGAAGATTGTTGAACGTGCTTCAACTAGTGCCGAGCTTAAATTCACATCTTTAACACCTGCAGATAGCTGGGTATTGAGCACCGAACCCGTTATTCCGGTAACAACTAAGGAGAGCAAGACGGTCGAGAAAATAACCTTGATCGCAAGGGAGTTACGGACGCGCGAGTACATACGGTTCATCTCTAGGAACCGCCCATTACTCCAGCTTTATATCCAACTCCGCGCACGGTCACAACGATTTCTGGATGTTCGGCATCATGCTCGATCTTTGAACGCAAACGCTGAACATGCACATTTACTAGACGGGTATCAGTCGAGTGACGATAACCCCAAACTTCACTGAGCAATGCATCTCGTGTAAAGACGCGTCCTGGCTCTTTAGCAAGTGCAACTAGTAGATCAAATTCCAAACGTGTTAATGCAATCTGCTTACCTGCACGTGTTACTTGGTGTGCTTGCACATCGATTGCCAAATCACCGATAGTTAATAGTCCTGAAACATCGGCATTTGTTCTGCGCAAACGAGTTCTAATTCGGGCGATTAATTCTGATGGATGACGAAATGGCTTAACCATGTAGTCATCGGCACCTGCCTCTAAACCTTTAACGACATCTTGCGTGTCGCCCTTAGCTGAAAGCATGACGATAGGAACCATTGATTCTGCGCGGATTAATTTGCACACTTCAATTCCATCGAGACCGGGCAACATAACATCCAACAAAACTAAATCTGGTGGATTGTTACGGAATACATCCATGACCTCATCGCCACGACTTACTAGATCCACATCGATGCCGGCACCGGTTAAAACGATGCCGAGCATCTCTGCGAGATCCTGGTCGTCATCGACGACCATAACTAAAGTCATTAGCTACCGTGCTCCCAAGAGTTCAGGTACATATCTTGCGCCGGTGTTAGAACGTCAATACGTCCACCCATGCTGATCAACTTGAGTGAAGCAACTTCCTTGTCGATGTATGTAGGAACATCATGTACACCTGGCTTCAAGTTCTTTGCTTCCTTTACAAGGTATTCAGCGGTGAGAGCTTGATCTGAGAATGACATATCCATTACAGATGCTGGGTGACCTTCTGCCGCACCTAAGTTAACCAAGCGACCTTCAGCTAGAAGTAGCAAACGACGCCCATCTGACAATACGTATTCATCAGTTTGGTGACGCATCTTTAGATTCTTTGACTTGGCGTTCTGTTCAAGCCAAGCAACATCGATTTCGATATCGAAGTGACCTGAGTTAGCCATGATTGCGCCATCCTTCATTACTGCAAAGTGCTCATCGCGCAATACATCACGGTTACCTGTAACGGTAATAAACACATCTCCAACCTTTGCAGCATCAAGCATCGGCATAACGCGGAAACCTTGCATCATTGCATCAAGTGCCTTAGTTGGATCAATTTCAGTAACGATTACATCAGCGCCCATACCCTTGGCACGCTCTGCAACACCCTTACCGCAGTAACCGAAGCCAGCAACAACAACTATGCGACCTGCAAGCAGGAAGTTAGTTGCACGAAATACTGCATCAAGGGTTGATTGCCCTGTTCCATAACGATTATCAAACATGTGCTTTGTGTCTGTGTCATTAACGGCGATCATTGGGAACTGAAGCGCTCCATCTTTAGCCATTTGGTTAAGACGAATTACTCCTGTTGTTGTCTCTTCGCAACCACCAGCGATGTTTGGAATTAATTCTTTACGTGTTGTGTGCAAAGTGTTTACAAGATCGCAACCATCATCAAAAACTTGGTGTGGTTCGATATCTAGCGCTGCGTTAATGTGCTTGTAGTACCCGTCGCGATCAACTGCGTTGCGAGCAAAAACTGAAATTCCGTATTCGTGTACAAGCGCTGCAGCGGTGTCATCCTGGGTAGACAGTGGGTTTGACGCACACAGTGCAATCTCTGCTCCACCAGCTTTTAGAACACGCATCAAGTTAGCGGTCTCTGTTGTGACGTGCATGCATGCAGAAATACGAACTCCTGCGAAAGGTTGTGACTTTTCAAAGCGTTCACGGATTTGAGCAAGCACAGGCATATTGCGCTCAGCCCACTCGATCTTTTTGCGACCTTCTGCTGCAAGTGATGCATCAGCAATGTCATGCTTTGGAAGAGTTGAAGTAACTGGAACGTTCACGTAAATCTCCTTAATTGGTAATCAAAGTATTAATTGGATACCTAAGGCGTAGGGCTCTACTGTGCTAGGCGGCTATAGGCATAGGTTACTGCCCTCTTGCGAAAAGCTCGTAATGGAAAACGGGGGTTAGCCGCGGATTAGTGAGAGAACCGCATCACGTACCGACTCCATTTGAGCCTGAGTAGAAGCCTCAACGTTAAGTCTTAGCAGCGGCTCGGTATTTGATGGGCGAAGGTTAAACCACCAGGTATCCCCGTTTACCGTCAGGCCATCGAGTTCATCAATTACCACACTGTCTGATTCATAACTCTTGCGAACTAGATCGGTTGCTTGCGCAGTATCCAAGACCTTCGAATTGATTTCACCACTTGAAATGTATCTATTAAATGGAGCTAACAGTTCGGACATTGTCGCAGTGGTTTCACCAAGAGCTGCGATCGCATGCAAAGCGGCAAGTGCGCCACTATCTGCCATCCAAAACTCCTTGAAGTAAAAGTGACCAGAATGTTCGCCACCAAAAATCGCACCGCTTTCGGCCATCATCTTCTTGATGTATGAGTGTCCGACCCGACTACGTAAACCTTTTCCACCATTTTCTTGAATAACCTCTTGAACCGCGCGTGAAGAAATCAAATTGTAAATTATGTTTGAACCTGGTCGCTTTTTTAATTCACGTTGTGCAATTAAGGCAGTTAATGCAGAAGGGTTTACTGCAACACCTCGTTCATCAACTAAGAAGCAACGATCTGCGTCTCCGTCGAAAGCTAGACCAAGATCTGCTGTGTGATCAATCATTGCTTGCTTGAGATCCTTGAGCGTTGATTCATCCAAAGGATTGGCTTCGTGGTTGGGAAATGAACCATCTAATTCGAAATACATAGGAATCACTTCGCAATTCAGTCTTGCAAAAATGGCAGGAGCGGTATGGCCAGCCATGCCATTACCAGCATCAACAATGATTTTTAAGGGCCTAATCTTGGTGACATCAACTAACGATAAGAGATGATCGACATACTCATTGAGCATATCTCGATGCTTTTCAACGCCCACACTTCGCAAAGCTATTGGTGAACCTTCTCGGACAAAGTTCTCAATAGTTAACAATCCAGACTCTTTACCAATTGGACGTGCCTTACTTAAGCACAGCTTAATTCCGTTGTATTGAGCAGGGTTATGACTTGCCGTAAACATTGCACCGGGTAGGCCTAATTTTCCAGAGGCGAAATACAACATATCCGTTGAGGCCAAACCGATTCGAATCACATCCATACCCTGCGAGGTTGCACCCGCGGAAAATGCTTCGGCTAGTTCGGGAGATGAAGGACGCATGTCTTCACCAATAACAATGGTTCCGGGTTCACGTTCTATTTGTAAGAATCTGGCAAACGCCATACCGGTTGCGAAAGCAAAATCAGCATCGATTTCAGTGTCTACTAAACCTCTGATGTCATAGGCTTTAAAAATATTTGGAATTTGATCCATAACTATTTATGAAGGTACTGCCCGTAAGTGACCACGACGACCAATTTGCTGTTGCGCAGATGTTGATGGCGTTGGGGAAATTGGGTCAACTTCTTTCGAAGCAACTTCTCGCACTGCATCTGCAATCGCCATCAAATCATCATCACTTGGCCCTTGAGAAACTCCATCAAGCTCCTGCTTAATAACGTTCCAACCATGTGGGACCTTTAATCGTGTTCCGTGAACAACACACAAATCGTATGCATGAGGTTCTGAAAAAGTGGCTAATGGTCCGACAACAGCGGTTGATTCGGAATACACATAGGTCAAGGTCATCGTTGCCAGAGATTTGCACCCTGCACGGGAACAGCCTCTGCCGCCTTGAGTTCTCATAAGAGAAACATTAGTGGGAGCAGGTAGGAAAACTTGGGATTATCAAGGATTTAAAATGCGAATATTTGAGTCAGGTACTTCAACTCTAGTGAGCACGCTTCCAGGTGCAATTGGGAAGTAGCCGTAGCCATTTACCGAAGACACCAATGCACCTGCATAAGTCTGCTTGCCCACCTTTGTTATCGTGAATGAGCGAGCAGATGCTGGCACTTTCCACGTAGCAATATCTGACCCCTTGATAGTTTTCCGGAGCACTTTGCCGTTAACCAAAGTGATCTCAACAGCAACGTTGATCTCTGCTCCGGTAAATGCAATGAGTGGTTCCAGACCAGTAACAGCCATTGTGAAACCAGTTAATTCGGGTGCTGGAGTGCTCCACGTAAAGTCTTTTCTTCCACCTACGACTACCGAAGATTCAACCGCAGCGACAATTGGCTCGGTTGAAGTGATCTTCACTGCAAATACTGTGGAAGAAATACTTGGTGAAAAAGTCAATTCAGTTACTTGGCCTGCCGAGACAGTTCGTGAATTTAGGCCTACAGGAATGAAAACTCCATCGCCAGAAACAAGTTCTACGGTCACACTTGCATCAACATCACCTGGCGTTAAAACTCGCAGCACATGGGTAGTTCCTGCGCTTTGCCCCGGCTTTTTCTTTTGATTTGGAATAGCTGGAATAACAAGTGTCTTACTTGGTGCAATTATTGGATTAACTAAATCTCCGCCTAGCGCCCGCAAACCTTTGCCTTGTTCATCAATCATGAATGTGTTGATTCTGCCTGAGCGAGGAAGAACATTGACAGTTAACGTCTTATCCCCCGGTGCAAGTGAATCAACTGGAATAACTAGATAGTTTTTGGATGGGACATCTAAAGTGCGAAGTGGTTGCTTTCCATTTTCAGTAAACACATTGACATCCACCACAGCATCACTGAGTCCGCTATTTACGACAATCAGTCGACCTTTAGTTGTGATGTCTGCACTTGCGCCAACAAACCATTGCGATGACGCAGGGCCTGAACACAATGCACCACCAGCCCAACTTCCGGAGCGGCTTTGCCACACGACGGGAGTTGAACCTTCGGAGTTAAAGAGCAGGGCATCTTTCATGACCGGAAGGCGCAAAACCTTTACCGCATCAGTCTTTGTGCTTCGATTCTGCAATCTTTGGAATTGAGTTTTCTTAGATGACAATGAGATTTGAGATGCAAGACCAGGAAGAGTAGGTGGACATACGACCGCTGGGTAGCTTTCTGAAAAACTCTTTTTTGTTACAGCAACATTGAGTGCAGATGCGATCGTAAGTGCAGCCGCAATGAAAGCGATGAAACGAAGCGGGCGGGAGAAGTTCATGCCAACTCCTTATCTGAAATTTCACTCTTACGACGGCCGGCAGGAAGCGCCATTACAAGTACGACAACAAAGAAAATCAACTGTAATGACAACCAAGCACGTCGGGTTGTTCCATCATGGATCAAAGAAATTTCACCAGCTTCGGTGACTTTAAATGTTGGTAAACCTTGTTCATTTTTACTGCGCTCTAATCGGTATCCATTTTCAAGAATCTGCCAAGAGCGGCTGTAACTTTCGGTCAAAATAAGTGTTCCTGCAGAAGGTACGTACGTTCGAGCTCCAACTTCACCGGCTTGTAACTCTTTTCGAACTCCATCTGTACCAACAAACATAAGTCGTGAAGCAGGAGCGCTTACTTTCCAAACAACACCTAAAGATGTTGCCGAAGTACGTGTAAATCCACCTAAGCCATCAATGGATCGAATAATCTCTTTTTTGAATGGCGCTTTCACAAAAAGATACTTGACGCCAAAGTCACTTAACGTAGAACTACTTGTGACTCCAGATCCATCGATAAGTCCACGTGCTGCTTCGGCAATCGCAGAACTTTGCGCAGGTGCAACATCAGGCTCGCCTAGCGAAATATCTTTGCCTCGTGAAAGATGATATTGAATTTTCTTTTGATCCTCACTACCAACTTCACGCAAGACAAGGATCTTTGTATCTCGTTCAACGCTTAAGAATGCCGGCATTACTGTCTCGCGATTTGCCTGTACCAAAGAATCTGCACCTTTAGTAACTGACCACCCAATTGCTGCAATTGAATAGGCAAAAGTTGTAAACAGAAGTAGCGCGGAAAGTATGTGGCGATAATGCACATGGCTCAGAACAAGCGTTTCTCGCAATCGATCTAACAGCACTGTTCCTGAAGCAATCGCTGCCAGGGTAACTAGAACAATTACAGGACCTGACCAAACTTTTGATGATGCTTCATTTCCATGGGTCGAAATGGAAAGCCCAGAAAGGATTACAGCTAAGACAAGTGCTCCAACACCGTATTCGGCTATACGACGTGCATGAGTTGATGAGAACAAGGAAACGATTAGCACCAACAAAATTGGGCTTACTAACCAAATCGGTAATGAATTTGCTCCGCCAGGATTACCGAGCAAGGTTGAAAATGGACCACCACCTGAAATAAGCAATCCTGGTTCAACTAAAAGGCGACTTGGATGAACAAGTGCCTCGAGCGAATATGGAACATTCATAAGAAATGGAATGAAGATCAAGGAGGCTCGCTTTTGAAGACGAAGTACATACAGCTGCGGGTTCGCCTCTTTTGCATGTTTTTCATAGTCGCTCAAAGTTGACACTAAGCCAGCCATCAAACCAATAACAAAAATCATCAGCGAGAATCCATAGAGGACCGCCAACAGCAAGGAGATGCCAGCAATTTTTCGCCAGCTGAACTCTTCAATTTTCTCAATGTCGCGAAGCATCAGTGCGACATAGGGCGCAAGAATTAAGAAAAGAACGGTTGCAATGTGACCCGTTGATATCGCAGCAATGGCAACCGGTGAAACCGCGTACAGGAATGCTGCAGGAATTGAAATCCAACTGTTTTTAGTCAATCGCTTGAGCAGCTTAGAGGCGGTAAACATCATGACGATAGGTGCAACTAAGAAGAAGGTTGTGATGAGGAATTGCACCTTGCCCAGGAAAACAAGGGATGCGGTCGCAGTAATCGCAACCCACGTTGGCGTGGCTACAGAGGAGCCCATTCCAACTTGATGCCACGACTCAAAATAAGTTCGCCACAGATCTGTGGCACCTGAAGGCGAAATTGGTAATGCTCCCCCAACGAGGGCGCCGAATCTATTGCGCGAATTGAGAATGGAAATAACTGTAATTAGCAGAAAACCAATAACTTCTGGGCGCTTAAAGATTGCAAACCAGTGACTTGTATTAACTGGTGTTAGTAAATCTTCATCTTCGTTGGATTCCAACACTGATGTTGTTGAAACCTGCACATTTTCAGGAAAAAGCTTGGAACGGATAGTTTCGAATAAGCCTTCAGATGCAAGGCGAATCTGAGACCAACGTGGTGGGATGAATTCAGCAATTACTCGAGCCGATACAAAGCGCTGCCTTCTTCGAATCTTGCGCGCAGTAATTAAGGTATCTGGTCTGATAATCAATGCTCCGACCGCCAAGATTTCATCTGCGGCATAACCCGGAAGTTTTGCAATTAAAAAGCCAATAGCCCTTGCGATAGCGCTGCCAAGAATTTGAAGTACAAGCCATGGCAATATCCACCAAGAAGAATTAGCAAGTAATACATATGCGGCGTTGCGTCGATCCAAAAGTAATGGCCGGTGAAGAAATGCTCCATCAACTTCTACAACTCTGCGCTCTGTTGCAGATGCTTGCGCGTGAAATGCAACCGCACCAGTTGCAACCATTACTGAGTGGCCGGCTGCACGAGCACGCCAACCAAAGTCAACGTCATCCCTGAACAAAGTTAAATTAGGGTCCAAGCCATCAAGTTCTTCAAATACATCACGGCGAATTAATGCACCTGCGGTACTGACCGCTAAAACATCATAAATTCCATCATGCTGACCTTGGTCATATTCCAAAGGTTCAAGCCCTGTCCAACGTGCACCGTTGCCAGCAATACTTATTCCAGCTTCAAGTAAATGTGTGCGGTCATGCCATCCCAATAATTTTGGACCGACCATCACAACTTGTGGGCGATCATCAATTGCAGCTATTAACTCTGCGAGCGCAGTAGGTGCAGGTGCGCAATCATCATGAATTAACCAAA
Source organism: Candidatus Planktophila sp. (assembly GCA_036734125.1). Lineage (GTDB taxonomy): Bacteria > Actinomycetota > Actinomycetes > Nanopelagicales > Nanopelagicaceae > Planktophila. The sequence continues at coordinate 29,880 of DAIMZE010000001.1, read as the reverse complement.
TCCATTCATGTTCGACAGCTTTAGTTAATTTACCGACCGCTAAAGAAACTGCTTGACCAAAACCTGTTTCGACATCGGCAGAGATAAATGGAATTCGAGCAGACTTTAAAAGTTTGGTAGATGCATCCTGTGATCCAGTATCGACAGCGGTAATGAGATCAATTGGACGAGTTTGCGAAGTGAGCGCTGCAACAACTTCGGGTAACCACACCGCTCCATTGTGTGAAACAAGAACAGCGGTTACGCGATGCTTATCGACTGCGGCTTGGGAAGCCATAGTTATAACTCACTTTCTCGTGAGAGAAATGTGAACCTTACGCAGTGCGACGCTTGAGGCGACGGCGTTCGCGTTCTGAAAGACCGCCCCAAATTCCGAAGCGCTCATCATGAGCGAGTGCGTACTCAAGACATTCTGCGCGAACATCGCATGAAAGACATACGCGCTTTGCTTCGCGAGTTGAGCCGCCCTTTTCTGGGAAGAAAGCCTCTGGATCAGTTTGCGCACACAAAGCGCGCTCCTGCCATGAAAGCTCCATGTTTTCGCCAGATGCGAGTGTGATTGTTGGACCTGAAGTGGGGATTGGGGAGTTCTGGGCTGCGGGTTGAATCGGCATAACGTCGATGCTCCATTAGCTAGATCTTGTCTCATCCCTCTTGGAAAAGACTTTCTTAAGAGTGAATTACACGCTTGTAACTCGCTCATGTCAAGCCCGAATAGAGGAAATCACGCTTGAGCTAGGCAGGAATTGGAAGAATTTCCCCTTTTGTGACAAAAGTTGACCCTATTTGCGCGCCATCATCGATAACCGCCCCTGTGGCGACAAATGAGTTTTCAATGACAACATCGCGGCCGATCACCGCGCCGGCTTCAACTATTGAGCCATTAATTCGTGTGCCAGCCCCCACTGTGCTGCCTCGACCAACACAACTGCCGCCCGTAATTGATGCAGTCGAATCGACAACGGCATCTGGCATTACTAAGCCTGGGCCGTTTCGAAGAACGATATCTGTTGAAGCTTTCAGTAAAGCTTTTGGTGTTCCAATATCCAGCCAATATGCATTTTCAAGATATCCATAAACCTTAGCGCCATTGTTTACTAACTGTGGAAAAGTTTCGCGTTCAACAGAGACAACAGTGCCCAAAGGAATAGATGCAAGAACTCGTGGATTGAAAACATAACATCCTGCATTGATTTGATTGGTGACAGGGTTATCCATCTTCTCAAGAAATGCGGTAACTCGGCCTTGGGCATCAGTTGGAACACAACCAAATGCACGTGCATCCTCTACCTGGGTTAAATGCAAAGTTACATCTGCATCATGTGCTTCATGTTGGCGAATTTGTTCTGCTAAATCATGAGAGCTCAGCACATCGCCATTTAAAATAACAATAGATTCTTGCGTATCAAGTACTTGTGCGGCATTTGCAATTGCGCCACCCGTTCCAAGGGGTTCTTTTTCAACTGCGTATTTAATGTTCATGCCCCACTTAGAGCCATCGCCAAAATATGGCGTGAAAACTTCTGAAAGATAAGAGGTTGCTAAAACTATCTGTGTGATTCCGGCAGCTTTAGCCATCATTAATTGATGTTCAGTTACCGGAATTCCGGCCACAGTAAGCATGGGCTTTGGCGTATTGCGCGTTAACGGCATTAAGCGAGTTCCGAAGCCCCCTACAAGCAGAATTGCAACTGCCACTTTTACGCCTTCAAACGTTGAACCGCATCAGCAATGTGGGCATCAGTTGCTGTCATTGCGATACGAATATGGTTTTTTCCTTGCTCGCCATAAAAACTTCCGGGAGTTGCCAAAATTCCGCGCTCTGCAAGCCAAGCAACACTTGCCCAAGCATCTTCTTTGCGGGTGCACCACAAGTACAAACCTGAATCACTGAACTCAATGGTGAATCCTGCACCGATCAGTGCCGGACGTAGCGCATCTTTGCGGGCGTTGTAGCGAGCGCGTTGTTCAGCAACATGAACATCATCGGCAAGTGCAACTGTCATCGCTTTTTGAACTGGTAGAGGAACCATCATTCCCCCGTGTTTTCTAATCTCTCGAATTCGAGCAATGAGTGCGCTGTCTCCCACCATAAATGCTGCGCGGTAACCAGCCATTGATGAGCGCTTTGATAATGAATGCACCGCAAGAATATTGGTGTTATTCCCGCCTGTTTGCGATAAGACTGAAACAGAGTGTGCAGTTTGATCAAATTCAAGATAACACTCATCGGAAATCAAAACTGATTTATTCGCACGTGACCAATTAATACATGCTTTAACTTCTTCCACACTGTGTACTCGCCCAGTTGGATTTGATGGAGAGTTCAGCCACGCTAAATCTGCTTGTGGCCACGTGCTTGCATCAATTGCAACCGGCACCGAAGCTGCGCCAGCAAGTACTGCGCCTACGTGATATGTCGGATAGGCAATTTCAGGAATCACAACTATTTTTGATTCAAGATATGTTGGAAGCCAGGCAACTAACTCTTTAGATCCGATTATTGGCAACACATCGAAATCACCTGTTGCACCTAAACGATCTGTTGCCCACTTTTTAATCGCTGCGCGAAGTTCGGGAGTTCCAGCGGTGACTGGATAACTGGGAGAGTTTGACGCGTCACGAAATGCTTGTTGAATAAATTCAGGTGTGGGATCTACCGGAGTCCCTTGAGAAAGATCAATAATCCCTTGTGGGTGAGATCGAGCCTTCTCGCCATATGGCGCTAACGCATCCCACGGAAAATCTGGGAGCTGGGCACGCAATGGTTACTCGCTCTTTGGTGGGCGGGCTGCGATTGATGCGTGATCGGTGCCAGTTGGACCAACCTTGCTCGCACCACCTGGTGAACCGATTTCAATGAAAAACTCTGTGTTGACCTTGCCAAACTCTTTCCACACGCCAGGAACATCATCTTCGTAATAGATGGCCTCTACTGGGCAAACAGGCTCACACGCACCGCAATCGACGCACTCATCTGGCTGGATATAAAGCATGCGATCGCCTTCGTAAATGCAATCAACCGGACATTCTTCGATGCAGGATTTATCTTTTACATCGACGCATGGGTCTGCGATCACATAAGTCACGAGCGGCCTCCAAAGTGTGGGACAAGGTGTCTGGTGAGGAATTCTAACGCCAACTTGCGCCGCTACGCGATATTTAACGGTGGTCGATATTAAAGGGTGGGCTTATCGTTGTCTCATGCCAACAGAGCTCGAAACTCAATTTTCTGAACTCATCGGCGTTCGGGTGAGTATCAGGCTTCATGAGCCTGAAGGCGGCTTCCGTGACATCTTGGGCCATCTCGTTACCCCGTATTCGTTGCGTAAAAAGAGTGGCGAGATAATCGAATTCTCTCATAGTGAGATTTTTGTCTGGAAGCAGGTGATTGAGAAGGTATGAAGTTATATGACACTCAATCTCGTCAGTTAAAAGATGTTGAAGTAACGCAAGAACCTATCCGCATGTATTGCTGCGGACCAACTGTCTATCGCGATGCTCACGTTGGAAATCTTCGTACATTTTTGTTGTCAGATTTGATTGCTCGAGTCATACGCCTTAACGGGGCTACCCCATATCTGATTCAAAACATCACAGATGTCGGACACATGTCAGAAGATTTTGTTAATGATGACAAGATGTTAAGTCAGGCAAAATTAGAAAAGATTGATCCTTTTGAAATTGCCAGAAAATACGAAGCTAGATTCCATACAGATTTAGCAGCTCTGAATATTCAACCTGCTGCGGCTTATCCGCGTGCCAGCGAAAGTATCGACATGATGCTAGAACTCATTGGGAAATTGGTTGATGCAGAGTTCGCTTACGTTGGTTCAGATTCTTCGGTTTACTTTAGTGCTGAAAAATTTGCGACTTACGGCGCAATAAGTGGCAACAAACTTGATTCGCTCAAGCCTGGACACAGGTATGAATACTCTGAAGATGGTGCAAAAAGATTCCATGCCGATTGGGCGTTATGGAAAGCAGCTGGTGATCGCACTGAAATGGTGTGGGATTCACCGTGGGGTAAGGGCTTTCCTGGTTGGCACATCGAATGTTCGGCCATGTCATTACAGTTGCTCGATGGTCATGTTGACATTCACGTAGGCGGAATAGATCTGCGTTTCCCCCATCATGAAAATGAACGAGCCCAGTCAAATGCTTTGATTAATGAGGAAGCAGTAAGCCTGTGGGTTCATGGTGAACACCTGCTTTTTGAAGGCAAAAAGATGTCGAAAAGTTCCGGAAATGTCGTTCTGCTCAATGATGTTATTGATAAGGGTTTTGATCCTTTAGCTATTCGACTTTGCTTTTTAGAAAACAAATATCGATCACAAATGGATCTGACCTGGAATTCCATTGAAGCAGCCGATGAGACTTTGAAGCGGTGGCGCAACAAGATGGCGCTCTGGGGAGTTGGCACAGAGATTACTGTCGATCCTGAAATTGAAACCGCATTCAACACAGATCTTGATACATCACGTGCAATTATCCGACTGCGTGAAATTGAGAAAAGTGACCAGCCGGATAAAGCATCGATCTTTCGATATGCCGATCAAGTTCTTGGCTTGGATTTAGAACGTCCAGTGGTTGCAAAAGTTTTAACTCCGCACATGCAGAAGTTGTTAGATGATCGAGCACTTGCTCGTAGCGAGAAGCGATGGAGTGATAGCGATCAGCTTCGGGGTGAATTAGAAAACCTAGGGTTAGAAATTAAAGATACCCCCGAAGGGCAAAGCTGGAGTTAAAGTGGGGTAACTATTGCAATTACGATTGCAATGAACCCAAAGTTAATCAATGAAACACCAATGGTGTCGCCTTGAATTAAGTACTCTTCATTAAGTCCTGGAAAACCTGCGCGAAGCACTACCAATGCCCACGCGATGCCAGCAATAAATTTGTAAGAACGCTTGCCCCATAATCTACCGGTTGCCCAAATTCCAACTCCGGTTGCAAACAGTGAAACGATTAAACCTACTGGTGGATAAAAGCTGTAAATAAAAATTGAACTAGCCCCAAGTGCAGCACCAAATAACAGTGAATAAATCTCTTTCATTACAGGGTTATTCCAGATGTTAAATCTGTTTCACGGCCCTTGGCATCAAAAGGTCCACTCTTCGTGCCCTTAACTAAGGTGTAGTACTCATCGCCCCAAATTTGTAAGCCTAAGTTATTTGATAAAGCAAAGAATGGGCCGTCCAGTGAAATCTGAGTCTCATGTGCTTTCATTGCCGCCATCTTTGCATCGACATATTCGACTCCATCAATCAAAGTTGTTACAAACTCATCATCTTTAGCAAATGGAAGATCATCAACACTGTCTGCGCCAAAGAAATCTGAACCAATCTCTTTCATCTTTGCAATGCCCTCAGCTAAAACTGACTTTGGCATAGTGTTCCAATAAATCTTTGGAATCTGCCAAGTAGCTAACTCCGCAGCCCTCATTGCAACAAGGTGGGCTTTGATGTGATCTGGGTGGCCATAGCCACCAATCTCATCGTATGTAATCAAAACATGTGGCTTTGTTTCTTCGATTACCTCTACTAAAATTTTTGCAGCTGCATCAAGGTCTGCTTGCCAAAATACATCGGGTCGATTATTTGGCTCAGTTCCCATCATTCCGCTATCGCGAAACTTTGTTGTTGGTGCACCTAAAAATCGATGATCAGAAATACCAAGTGCCTTCATTGCTTCAGCTAATTCAACTTCTCTATGCGTCCCCAGCAGATCTTGCTCACTACTTGATAAATGAGAAAGCGTCGGAACCAAGACTTCGCCTTCTTCTCCGCGAGTGCAGGTTACAAGCGTGACTTGAGCCCCGCGATCTGCATACAAAGCCATTGTTGCCCCATTATTGATCGTCTCATCATCTGGATGTGCATGCACCAGGAGGATGCGGAAGCCTTCATAGGAGCGGTTCATGTTTGGTAATTCTGCCGTACGATTAGACCAATGAGTAATTTAGACACAACCAATAAGGCTCGCTTGCCTCGCGATGAGCGCCGAGCATTATTGCTATCGGCTGCTCTAGAAGTCTTCACCGCTGCCGGATATCACTCCGCTGCAATGGATGAGATTGCCGATCGCGCAAATGTCTCAAAACCAGTTTTGTATCAGCACTTTCCATCAAAGTTAGAACTGTATTTAGCGGTTTTGGATTTACATATTGATTCATTGGTTTTTGAAATTCAAAAAGCGATTGCATCTACACCTGCCAACAAGGATCGAGTATTGGCAACGGTAGATGCTTACTTTGCATTTATTGAAAAGGAAGGCGAAGCCTTCCGTTTACTTTTCGAGAGCGATATGAGCGTCGAACCCCAGGTTCGTGAACGCTTAAATCGAATGACATACGACTGTGCAGCTGCTGCTAGCGCGGTCATTGCACTTGATACTGGCCTACCAAAAGAGGCATCAATGCTTTTGGGTGTTGGAATGATTGGTTATGCGCAAGTAACTGCTCGTCACTGGCTCGAACGAGATAGCAAGTTAAGTCGACAGGATGCAGTTGCATTGGTTCACAACCTTATGTGGCGTGGCATTTCAGGATTTCCGCGCAACTAAAATCGTTAGGATTAAATAGATATGGCAACAACATTTGCTGACCTGCCCCTGCGCAGTCAAACAATTGAGGCATTACACGCCCACGGTTTCTTAGCCCCATTTGCTATTCAGGAAATGGTTCTGCCAATCGCTTTGGCAGATGGAGATGTCATTGGTCAGGCAAAGACTGGAACCGGAAAGACTCTTGCTTTTGGTATTCCCGTCATTGAGCGAGTCATCGCTCCGCACGATGCCGAGTGGGCTGACTTTGATAAGAAAGGTTTGCCTCAGGTATTAATCGTTGTTCCTACTCGCGAACTGTGTACTCAGGTAACTAAAGACATCGAAGAGCTTGCCTCGAATCGTGGAATACGCACAGTGGCTGTTTATGGTGGCCGCGCATTTGAGCCACAAATCGAAGCCCTACAAGCAGGAGTTGAAATTGTTGTTGGAACTCCTGGGCGTCTCTTGGACCTTTCGCGACAAGGTCAATTGAAGTTAAAAGAGGTTTCTCGTTTGGTTTTGGACGAAGCCGATGAAATGTTGGACCTCGGCTTTTTACCTGATGTAGAAAAGATTTTATCTAGCACGCCAAATCGTGCCCAAACTATGTTGTTCTCAGCCACTATGCCCGGCGACATCATTGCCCTTGCTCGTCGATTCATGAATCAACCAATTCATATTCGAACACAAGACAGTGAAGATGAAGGCGCAGTCGTTACTCGAATCAAGCAACATGTTTTGCGTGCACATGCGTTAGACAAGATTGAAATGTTGGCACGAATTCTGCAAGCCGAGGGTCGTGGACCAACCATGGTTTTCTGCCGAACAAAGCGAACTGCACAAAAAACAGCGGAAGATTTAATGGAGCGTGGATTTAAAGCAGCACCTATTCATGGTGATCTTGGACAAAGTGCGCGTGAAAAAGCGCTCAGTGATTTCAAGGCTGGTAAATCAGATGTACTTGTCGCAACAGATGTAGCGGCCCGAGGAATCGATATTGATGGAATTACTCACGTCATCAATTACCAATGCCCAGAAGATGAAAAAACTTATGTTCACCGCATTGGTCGTACCGCTCGCGCAGGTGCACACGGAATTGCAGTTACTTTTGTGGACTGGGATGAACTTGCACGTTGGAAAATGATTGACCAAACCCTTGCACTTGGTTTAGCAGAGCCTGAAGAAACTTATTCATCATCAGAACATCTCTACGAAACCATGAACATTCCAGCAGGTTCGACAGGTCGCTTAGTTAAAGCCAAGCCAGTTGTAAAAGTTGAGAGTAAAGAATCTCGACCAGCCCGCGCAAAGCAAGAAGCACCTAAAGCCCGCACCGAGCGCACTCGCACGCGTACTAAGAAATTTAAAGAAAGCTAAGCAGTAACAAAGACGCGAATCGCATCTACCAGCATTTGTACTGCGATAGCTGCCAGCAATAGACCGGCAATTCTGGCTACCAGAGTTACACCTGATTCTTTGATGACCTTCAAAATTGTTGTCGATGCCATAAGCGCAACGGCGATAGCAATATGAACAGCCACAACAGCTGCCGTTAGTCCTAGCGCCATTGCCGTTGTATCTACTTGCTGAACGAAAATCATCGTTGCAACAATTGCACCAGGGCCAGCCAAAATCGGAGTCCCCAGTGGAACTAATGCAATATTTGAATCGCCATCTTCACTGTGTTTCTTTGTATTTCCAGTCAGCAATTCCAGAGCTACAAGTAGCAACAACAAAGCACCTGCTGCTTGTAGGGCTTCCATGGAAATGTTCAAGTAACTCAGAATTGCCCGGCCAAAGAGGGCAAAGATTGAAATAACTAGAAGGGATACCGCTGCGGCCTGCACCGCCAACATTCTGCGAACCTTAGGAGTTTTGTCTGCGACTAATCCCAAGAAAATAGGAGTTGCACCTGGTGGATCCATGATCACAAATAAAGTGACAAAAGACTGAACCGCAAATGTAACTGCGCTTATATCTTTCACGCTGAAACCACCCTTCGAGCATTGGATTGTGACTCTAACTTCTCCCATTGTTCCCTATGGGTATGGTTTTCTGCTAATGAATTAAGTTTTCCAGTGCCGTGATAATCACTACTTCCGGTGATCACAAGATCTAATTCATGGGCAATTGCTCGCAACATCGCTCTTTCGTCAGGGTTTTGGTCACGATGGTCAACTTCTATGCCATTTAATCCTGCAGATACTAATTCCGAGAAATCTTCGGGTTTTAGAATTTGTCCGCGGTGCGAAGCAAATGGATGTGCAATTACTGCGACTCCCCCAGCTCTGCGAATCAATGCAATCGCTTCGACTGGAGTAGGTGCAGCATGGGAAACATAAAAGCGGGATTCGTTGTGCAATAAATCTATGAAAGCCTCGTCACGAGATTTCACAATTTTCTTGGCGACAAGTGCATCGGCTAGGTGTGGTCTACCCATAGTGGCACCTGCTGGCATGGCTTGCTCGACATCTTCCATCGAAATATCCATGCCCTCTGCGCGCATTTTTTCAATCATCTTTCGCATCCGAGGAAGTCGACCATCGCGGGTTTCTTCAAGCACGCGTTGCATTTCTTCATGGTCGGGATCAAATAGCAGCCCCAACATGTGCACGCTAACCCCATCATGAGTTAAACAAGAAATTTCAGAGCCCAGTGCTAGCTTGAGCGAACCACGCAGAGTTTCAATTGCTTCTTTCCAACCAGAAGTTGTGTCGTGATCTGAAATTCCCAGAACTTCTAAACCCTGAACAATCGCCTTGTTAACTAATTCGCGGGGAGAATCAGTTCCATCACTGCAGTTCGTGTGGGTGTGCAGATCAATCATTGCTTGCTCCACGGGTTCTAGTAACTACTAAGACGCAACCGATCAGAATTAACGCAATTCCAGGAATGATTCCAAGAGGTGGAGTTTGATCTAGCCACCAAACTGCCAGAACAGCACTTACCGGAACTTCGAAGAAAACAATGAGCGAAACGATCGCAGGTGAAACGCGCTTCAGCGCTGAGTTAAACATCGTGTGACCCAACAATTGAGCACCAAGAATTAGCCCCAAAAGAATGAGCCATTCTTTTTGTTCAAAAGCAAAGATTTCATTTCCTAATATCAAGGCCATCGGCAGCGCCGTCATTGAGCAAATAAAGTAACAAACTGTCGTGTAGGTACTTGTCTCAAGTGTTCGCTGAGCTTTCGAACCAGCCATCATGTATGCAGCCGCTAACGCCGCTGAAATCAAGGCGGCAATGTCGCCCATGAATGACCTAAATGAAATAGTTAAATCAACACCAGAAACCAAAACAACGCCGACAAAGCTAACAATCATTCCGAGCCAAGCTTTTGATGGAATGTGTCCGCCGCTAAACTTCACAAACAGCGCCGCGAAAATCGGTTGAAGTGCAACGAGTGCTGTTCCTGCTGCAACCGTTGTCATTCTCATCGCTAAAAAGAAACCAATAAAGTGAAGAGCAAGTAATACCCCGGCAATCATTGCCCATTTCATTCCTGCACGATCACGTGAATGACGCAGCGCAAATGGCAAAGTAATTAATGATCCGCCAAGATTTCTCCAGAAAATCAAAGTCAGCACCGGCATTGCACTCATTGCAATTAATGGTCCAGATGTTCCGATTCCAATGATTCCTAGGCCTAAACGAATTAGATCTGGTTTTGCAGGGATCGCCGTGTGGTCATTAATGCGTTCGCCTGAAGTCATAAGAGAAAGGTACCCTTAACCCATGAGCGGCAATCTCTTAAACCGAGTATTTCTCGCCCGTCTTGCAGGCACTGCGGTCTTTGATCCAAATGGTGATCCTGTCGGAAAGGTGCGAGATGCTGTCGCGACCCTGCGTTCAAACAATCAGCAACCTCGAATCCTTGGGTTAGTTGTTGAAGTGCCATTGCGCCGTCGAGTTTTTGTTCCGATCACCCGCGTTACATCAATTGAAAGTGGCGCGGTTGTTATCACTGGCCTGTTAAATATGCGCCGTTTCGATACCCGCCCTGGTGAAGTTCTAGTTCTGGGTGAAATGCTGGATCGATCCATCACATTGTTAGAAACTTCAGAAGAAGTAGTTGTTGAAGATATGGGCATGGAGCAAAATCGAAATGGTGATTGGTTAATTGCCAAGGTACACATCATGCGCAAAGGCCGAGGCTTACGCCGCAAGGGCGCAACTTCAACAGTTACCTGGGAAGAAGTTGTTGGCTTTGCAAACACTGAACAAAATCAAGGTGTTGCTAATCTGCTATCAACTTTGGCAAACCTTCGTGCGGCAGACCTTGCCGCGGTTTTACAGGATTTAGCGCCAAAGCGTCGTATTGAAGTTGCTAGTGCACTCGAAGATGAACGCCTTGCAGATGTTTTAGAAGAAATGGATGAAGACAATCGTGTTGCACTTCTTGCAGAGCTCGAAGGAGAACGCGCAGCCGATGTCTTAGGTGAGATGGATCCAGATGATGCTGCCGACTTGTTACGTGAAGTTGGAGAAGAGCGAGCAACAGCTCTGCTAGAGCTGATGGAACCTGAAGATGCTGAAGATGTTTTGCGTTTGATGACGTACGAGGATTATTCAGCTGGTGGAATGATGACAACAGAACCAATTGTTCTGACCGCAGATTCCACCGTTGCCGATGCACTTGCTGCTGTTCGACAAAAAGAGATTTCACCGGCACTTGCTTCGCAGATCTACATCTGTCGCCAACCAGTAGAAACTCCGACTGGGCGTTTTATTGGTGTGGTGCATTACCAACGCTTACTACGCGAACCACCATCAACATTGCTCGGCTCAATCGTCGATACTGATTCGAAGGCGACAAATCCTGATGCAACTTTGCACGAAGTTTCATCACATTTGGCTAGCTACAACATGCTTTCTTTACCTGTTGTCGATGCCAATGAACGGCTTTTAGGCGCGGTCACGGTTGACGATGTGCTGGATCACTTGTTGCCTGAAAACTGGCGACATGATCATCGTGAAAATTCACCAGTTTCTTTTGAATCAGAGAGTATTTAAGGAGGGTTAAAGATGGCACGTAACAATGGCTTAGACACTCCACGCGAGACTCGTCGTTCGATTCGACCAAATTATGATCCTGAAGCATTTGGTCGCATGTCCGAACGTTTCGCACGATTCTTAGGCACTGCACGTTTTCTTGTGTACATGACGGTCTTCATTGCTTTCTGGATCATCTGGAACTTTGTTGCACCTGCTGAATTAAGATTTGATGACTATCCATTCATTTTCTTGACCTTGATTTTGTCGATGCAGGCATCGTATGCGGCACCGTTAATTCTTCTTGCACAAAATCGCCAAGCAGATCGTGATCGCATTGCGCTGAATGAAGATCGTGCACAAAATGAACGATCTATTGCAGATACTGAATACTTAACTCGCGAACTTGCGGCTTTGCGTAACTCGCTGGGCGAAGTTGCAACGCGTGATTTTGTTCGAGCTGAACTGGCCGACCTTGTTGATGAATTAGCTAAAGAGCTACGTCGAGACACCCAATCGGACTCCAAGTAAAGACTTACTGCGTTTCATTAGCTTTTCAGCAACCTCTGAAATAGCAATTGCTGCAGGTGATGTTGGATCAGCATCCACAATCGGTGCACCATCATCTCCACCCGTGCGTAGCGCTGGACTAAACGGAATCTTTCCAAGTAGCGGTACATCAATACCAACAAGTTGTGACAAACGACGAGATGTCTCGTCTCCCCCGCCTTCTCCGAATAAGGAAATAGTGTCACTGCAATTTGGGCAAGGAAATGCTGACATGTTTTCAATTACACCGATGACATGTTGATGGATTTGATGTGCAATACGTCCTGCACGTTCAGCAACCTCTGCTGCAGCTATTTGAGGAGTTGTTACAACAACAATTTCTGAAGTCGGAATCAATTGCCCCAAAGAGATAGCTAAATCTCCGGTGCCTGGCGGCAAATCAATAAGCAGAACATCCAAATCCCCCCAATAGGCATCAGATAGGAGCTGCTCCAGCACACGGTGAAGTAAAGGACCTCGATATGCCACAGGATCTGAGCGTTCTGGCTTAAACATTTCCATGGAAACAGTCTTTACGCCATAAGACTCGAGTGGAATAAACATCTGATCAATTGCTGTTGGTCGCTGTCCCATCAGACCCATAAGACGCGGGATTGAGTGACCATAAACATCGGCATCCAAAATTCCAACATTCAAACCGTTCTTGGCCATTGCAACGGCAAGGTTGGCGGTAACTGATGACTTTCCGACGCCACCTTTTCCAGATGCAATACCAATAACGCGTGTGAGTGAATCAGGTTGTGCAAATGGAATGAATTTTTCTCGTCCGCCACGTACAACTTTCTTCACAAAGTTTCGTTGCTCTTCATTCATTACTCCGAAAACAAGATCCACACTCTTGACGCCTTCAACACTTGTTACAGCGTTAGAGATATCGGTACGTAACCGATCTTGCATTGGACAAGCTGCGATGGTGAGCAAAACTTTTAATGAGACGGAACCACTGACCTCAGAAAGATCTTCAATCATTCCAAGTTCAGTAATTGGATGGCGAAGCTCTGGATCATTAACCTTTGAAAGCGCATCGGTAACTAGTTCCAGAAGGGTCATAGTAAATCTGGATCAATCATTGCTGCAGGTTTCTTGACCTTTGGCTTAGCGGTTTCTTCATCTAATAAATCTGAAATCTGCTTCTTTACAAAAGTCTTTGGATTTAAATCCTTAGGTTGCAAGTCTTCAAACCCAGGCCCCAGGTTGTCTCTTAGCTCTGTGGTTGCCTTATTTGCTAAACCGCGAAGTTTCTTGACCCACTGCGCAGCATCGACTGCAATTTTTGGCAGGCGCTCTGGTCCGACAAGCAGCATCGCAAGTATTGCAAGGCCCAAAAGCTCACCTGCACCCAGATCAAAGAACATTTCTGTAGCCTACGCCAATTACTTCTTGGCCGCGATCAGAGTTATAGAAACAGTTTTTTCAACACCGTTGCGCTTATAAGTCACAGTGACAACATCACCAACGTTCTTTGATCGAACGCTAACAATGAGCTCTTCTGGGGCATTAATTGGCTTTCCATCCAGTGCAATAACGATGTCTCCACCGCGCAAGCCTGCTTTTTCAGCAGGGCTACCAGGCAAGATTCCACGGCCAGAAGTGGCAACTTGTGCGCCTTCACCCGCGTAATTCATATCCAAGGAAATTCCAATCACTGGATATGTTGCAACGCCATTTTTAATGAGTTGATCTGCAGTTTTGCGCGCCTGATTAATTGGAATAGCAAAACCAAGACCAATTGAACCAACCCGAAGATCTGATCCTAAAGATGCAATCGCTGAGTTAACTCCGATGACTGCCCCTGTTGAATCAACAAGTGGTCCACCAGAATTTCCTGGATTGATAGCAGCATCAGTTTGTAGAGCATTAATGAAAGAGCTTTCACTTGAAGAATCACCGGCAGTTACCGGACGGTTCTTTGCGCTAATAATTCCAGTTGTAACTGTTCCAGATAAACCAAGTGGTGAGCCAATTGCAATGACAGAGTCTCCGACTGCAACTAGATCGCTATCGCCAAATTGCAGCGCCTTTAAACCAGATGCAGCAATCTTCAAAACTGCTAAATCATAAGAAGCATCTCGCCCAACAACTTTTGCCGAGAAAGTTCGTCCGTCATTGAGCTTGACTCGAATACTTCCGCCCGATTGCGCTGCAGAACTAATGACGTGGTTATTAGTCAAAATGTATCCATCGCTATCGATGAAGAAGCCTGATCCTGTTCCGCCACCTGTCAGCGAACGAGTTTGAATCGAAACGACAGAAGGTAAAACTCTTTGCGCAGTACCAGCAACTGAATCTGGTGCGCGTTCAATGGTGCTGGTAGATGAGACAAGATTAACTCGATTAAACAGTGACGCACCTGAAGCATTGACACCCAAAATTCCGCCAACGCCTCCGGCTAACACTGCAATTAATGCAAGTGAGCCCTTTGAATTTTTAGAAGAAGGTTTTGCTTGCCACCACGGGGCTGCAACAGGGACTACTTTTTTACGAGGAAAGATCATGGCGCTATTTTGCTACAACTTCGTTGCGAGCAGTAATCCATCACCGACTGGGACCAAAGAACTCACCCAATGATCAGTGTCATTTTTGATGATTTTCCCAGTGTCCCGAAGGGCAACAGTGCGTGGATCGCGCTGGGCTGCATCACAGACTTTTCCGCCACCGTAATAATGATCAATTACCAACGCCCCGCCACTTCGCAGAATTCGATGCGCTTCGTTGATGACGTACCCCAAATCCTCGGGGTTATGCCGAACTACAACTAAGTCGTAGGCACGATCGGTGAGCTTTGAAATTACTTCGAGTACAGAGTTAGTAATCAAGCGATAACGGCTTGCTGCAATATCTGCATCTGTGAAAGCCTGTTTAGCAATCTGTGAATGCTCCATCTCATCATCTATCGAAGTCAAAGTTCCGCTTGGAAGCATTCCATCAAATAACCACAAGCTTCCAACACCCGAACCTGTACCAACTTCAACAACTGATTGTGCCTTTAAAGTAGAGGCTAGGAACTTTAAAAATGCACCAGCACCTGGTGTTGTGTCTACCGTTCCTAATTCGACGCCACGGGCACGTGCTTGTGTTTTGAAATGATCTTCAGGAATGAAGTTTTCGGCAAAGGTGTGCGGATCTACTCTCATGACAGTGAAGTAATCCACTGTGTAAGAAGTCGAACTCCAAATCCAGTTCCGCCCTTAGAGTTTTCACCTGCATCAACTTCGCTACGAGCAGTTCCTGCAATATCTAAGTGCACCCAACGTCTAGTTGATGTGAAATTTTCCAAGAACAAGGCAGCGGTCACTGAGCCGGCAGAGAATTTACCTTTGTCCGCGGTGTGATTGAGATCTGCAATGTCACTTCGTAAAGCTTCCTTGTAATCATCAACTAGTGGCATGTGCCAGACACGATCACCTGATGCTTCGCCTGCTTTTGATAGCGCAGCAGCTAAAGCATTGTCACGCGTATACATCGCGGCATATTGGCGGCCTAAACCAAGAGTAGCCGCGCCGGTAAGTGTTGCGATATCAACTAAATAATCTGGATCTAGATGCGCATCTGCGAATGCCAAACCATCAGCCAAAACTAACCGTCCTTCGGCATCGGTGTTGATCACTTCAACAGTTGTTCCACCGTAATGTTTAATGACATCACTTGGGCGTTGAGCCGTGCCAGAGATAGCATTTTCAGCCATCATCATTAACGCAGTTACTTGCACATTTGGTTGTAATTCTTCAAGGGCAGTGAGAGTTCCAAGAATTGCAGCCGACCCGGCCATATCGCTCTTCATCGCCATCATCGTGTCGTAGGGGCGCTTGAGTGAAACTCCCCCCGTATCAAAAGTGATTCCTTTGCCTACTAAAACAACATGGGGCAAAGCTTTGATCGACTTCTTCTTTGATTTTGGTTGATACGTAACTTGAATCATTCGCGGTCCTGGCTTCGGAGATGAACCACCCACTGCGCGTAAGCCACCAAACTCTTTCAGCGCTGCGCCAGCAAATATCTTAACCGTCAGTCCAGTTCCCTTTGAAAATTCTTCTGCTTGCTTACCCATCCAGGCTGGAGTCTTGATGTTTGCCGGAGTATGAATCAAGTCGCGAGTTCTGCAGACCGCACGTGCAATTGACGCTGCATCTTTAACTTCTTGCGCATCTTTACTTGCAACATAAATCGTTGGCTCTTCTTTTTTCTTGTCTGTCTTTAGATTCCAGACCCAAGCTCCCAGTGAAACAGAAATTGCAAAAGACTTAATCTCTGAAACAACACATGCTGAAAATACTGTTGTGCTCTTTCCGCGTACTTTGCGACCGACGGCCGCTCCTGCTGCACGCGCTGACGAACCGCTTTGGTCTCCAACTGATACTAGGAATAATCGATCGGTTTGTGAATCTTCAGCGCTTACAGGAATCTCAAAGAGATCCCCAGCTTTGCCAGTTGGTGTGAAAAAAGTTAACTCATCAACAAGATTGAGACCGAAAAACTTCTCAATCTGAGATGCAAGTGGGGAAACAAATTCAAAATTGCCATCAGTATTCTTGGTGAATCCCAAAGCGATGGCATGAGCACTAACAGCCTTTGAAATCTCAAAGGGTGCGTACTGAGGTAGCGCTGACATGATTGGTAAGGCTAGTGCCTTTAAAAGTAAATTACTTCTTAACCAGAGCGACAGCTGCGTGAAGAGCTGCGCTGAGGTTGTTTGCTTCTTCGGCGTTCATTTCGACAACCAAGCGGCCGCCACCTTCTAGAGGGATTCGCATTACTAGCGAGCGAGCTTCCTTTGTAACCTCCATTGGACCATCACCAGTGCGGGGTTTCATGGCTGCCATGTGGAGACTCCTCTAAATCGTTGGTACCGCTATGTGTAAAGCAAGGGGGTAAGTATCTCTCAGATTGAGCCTTAGTGCGAATTTGGGTGTGGGCTACATGCCCAATATCGCGCTCAACCGGGCTTTGCCTTGGCGAATTATTGCCTCTACAGACCTCTCTGGAACTCCGAGAATTGATGCGATATCCGCGGCGCTCATCGACTTCAGATAATGCATGGTCAAGATGATTCGTTCTTCTTCGGGTAAAGAGGCAAGGGCTTGCGCCAGTGATTGCGGTTGCTTGCCCATGGGGCAACTTTACTTGCTTTGCTGCAACTGACGGCGTAAGGCCGACAGTGAGATGCGTACTCCTACGTACAAGCCTGGTGCAATGAGAAGGAATAGCGCTCGCGGAGCGAGAATTTCTTCTGACCAATCAAACCGTGTGGACTGTGGCGTGAGCGCAGTTAATTCAAAGCGACCGGTTCCTTTAATAATTTTTCCAGTATGAACAACATCGCACACAGTTGGTGGATTCCATGAAGTCACGGTCATGTGATCCATAATTCCCAATTTTCCAATTCCGGTGAAAGCTGCAATCGATGTTCCAACGCCGGAACGAATATCAGATGTGACTTCAACAGTTGTTTGAAGCATCCATTCACTTTGTGATTCCCAATCAGCAAGTGCTGCCCAAACTTTTTCAATTGGAACATCAATGACAAGGCTCATTGCGATGTGATTACTTCTCATGCTTGGCATGCTCGCAATGCTTCGTCGACTGTTGTTGTCCATTGAACAATTTCACGCATTCCTGGCTTAATGAATTTCTCATCTTCTAAGTGCACAATTAATTCATGCAAAGGTGCGTATATTCCAAAGGGATCTAGAATTACAACGGGCTTTGAATGAAACTTTAAATAATGACCTACCCAAATCTCAAAAAACTCTTCAAGCGTTCCAGCGCCTCCGGGTAACGTCACGAATGCATCTGAAATGTCGGTGATCATGTGCTTTCGCTGTCCCATAGTTTCGACAACATGCAATTCATCATTGTCATGATCAGCAAATTCGATATCGACCAAAGCTTGCGGAATCACGCCGATTGTCTTGCCTCCAGCATCACGCGCTCCCCTAGAGACTGCGCCCATCATCGAAATGTGTCCACCGCCAGTGACTAACTCATTAGAAGAGGTAGCAATTCCCTTTCCCAACTCGTAAGCAAGGTCTACATACTTGTTATCAATCGTGGGTGAGGATGAACAAAAGACGGCAATACGCATGCGGCTAACAATAGAGGCTAGGCTTGGCACATGACGACCATCGCATCTGGCCACGGAATCGCAACTATCGCCAAGGGCGTAACCCTTGATGTTTGGTTTCCATCCCCTGCCTTGTCACAACTTTCAGGTTCAGTTCCCGCAGAGCTAACCGCACTTGTTGGCAACGATGTTGCTCGTGGAGTTTCACGTGAAGTAGTAAGTATTGAAATTGATATTTCAAAAGCACCAGCCAATGCAGCCGATGCTTATTTGCGTTTACATCTTCTATCGCACCGACTAGTGAAGCCACACGGGCTAGCACTTGATGGCGTATTTGGAATCTTGAGCAATGTAGTTTGGACATCTGTTGGTCCATGCGCAGTTGAAGATTTCGAAATTACTCGTGCACGATTAAAGGCAGCACACGGGCATGTCAGTGTTTACGGCGTCGATAAGTTTCCACGAATGGTTGATTATGTAGTTCCATCTGGTGTTCGAATTGCTGATGCCGATCGAGTTCGACTAGGTGCGCACTTAGCTTCAGGTACCACGGTTATGCATGAAGGTTTTGTAAACTTCAATGCCGGAACTCTTGGAACTTCAATGGTTGAAGGAAGAATTTCAGCTGGCGTGATTGTTGGAGATGGTACCGATGTTGGTGGTGGTGCATCAATTATGGGAACACTCAGCGGTGGCGGTAAAGAAGTTATTTCAATTGGTGAAAAGTGTTTATTGGGTGCAAATTCAGGTTTGGGTATTTCGCTGGGTAATAACTGTGTAATCGAAGCTGGTACTTACATTACCGCTGCAGCAAAAGTGAAACTACCTGATGGTGAGATAGTAAAAGCCGGAACTCTTTCTGGGGCAAGCAATCTATTGTTCCGCAGAAATTCGCTAGATGGTGGGCTTGAAGTTGTTTTAAGGACTGGGACTTGGGGTGGGCTCAACAGCGTTCTGCACGCCAACTAAATCAAAGTAGGCAGATGGAATTCTTGTTCGACTTCTAAAAGTTTCGCCCCGTAGACTTTTTTGTATTCCAGTACTAGATGTTGCTCTAATTGTTGCAACAGTTCCGCTTAAGTTTTTCGAGACAATTTCTAGAGTAACTACATCAGGCAAAGCAAAAGCAAGGGCAACTGAGGCTTGAGGGATTGATCGCTTCCAACTAAAGAAATTTGGATTCAGTTTTGCATCCTGGCTTCCCGGGTCTGCAATTATCTGGGTATACGTTCGTTCACTTCCCCACGCATTTAAGGCGGTTTCCGTTAAACCCCCGGTAGAACTTGAAAAGTAAGCAGCAATGGGCAGGTTGTTTTGGGTCAGGGTTAAACCTGCAGTACTAGTGACCGCAGTTTTCCAAAACTTGCCCCAGTTTTTCTCTGTTTCTTTGGCGAAACCCAGAAACTTTTGGTCTGATATTTCACCATATAGATCGCAATCACAGGCTGCTCGGTAGATTCCAGCTTTGTTCAGGGCGTATGTGCGCGAGGCAATTGCTTGCGCTTCTAAGGCCGCTGTTGGCCATGAAGAAGGGACTTCACTAATCCCCCACAAATACTCATCTGCCAAACGAACAGAGTTAGTAATTTCTAGTCGGTAACCCAAAGTTGAAGCTTTTACCGCTCTGAATTGCATTTGGCCATAACGATACCTAGTCGTAACCGTTGAATGAGTAAGTGAAACTACTCCTTCAACACCTGGCAAGTAACGAGTTCCACTCCATCGAACAGTGAAGATTCTGTTTCTTGGCAAACTTGTGGTTTTTTTGCCGACAACAACACTTGGAACAACGGTTGAACCCAAAATGGAAAAGTTAAGTGAACTCTTTACCGGAACAATTGCAAGAGGTGCAACATCTTGTGCGTCTCCAATATCACCGCTGAAGATTTGAAGCGTTGCGTCAGGAGTTCCTGTTGCAATCCTTGCAGTACTCAAGAGATGGCCGATATTTACTCGCAGAATCTTTGAGTCATCTAGCGGCTGAATAACTACATCTTTGTAATAGTAATTAAGGATCGCAGTTGAAGTTTCACCAGCAAGCGCTTTGGAACGTGCTCCAATTTGGCTCAGTCCTACTCCGTGGCCATAACCAGCACCGGTTATTGCAAATTCGGTTGGCACATCGACGGCAGAGGCTTGCGGCGGAGAAATTGCAACTAAAGCCAACAGTAAAACGAGGGGCTTAAACATCCTCATCAATTGCTGAACTCTTTCCAAGATGTAAAAACTCTTGATACGCATCGATTACTTGATTTGGTTCACCGCGCTGAATTAACTTGCCTTTATGTAACCAGGCTACGTCATTACAGGTTTCTCGTAATGTTTGCATGGCATGACTTACAAGGATCAGTGCGCGATCATCGCTTCGCAATTCTTTTACCCGGTTGAGACTCTTTTCCTTAAACTTGGCATCTCCTGTGCTCAGAGCTTCATCAATAATTAAAATATCTGGTCGCACCGTTGCAGCGACAGAAAAAGCCAGGCGCGCATACATTCCTGAGGAATAGGTTCGCATGGGTGCATCAATTGCATCGCCGAGCTCTGAAAAATCTGCAATTTCCTCAAAGTGTCCTTCTATTTCATCCCGCGACATTCCCGCAGCTAAGCCACCTAGAAAAACATTGTCTCGACCCGACATAGAAGGATTAAATCCAACACCTAGCGCTAACAAGGTACTTACTGATCCATACACTTCAATACGGCCTTGTGAAGGTGGCAGGATTCCTGCAACACAGCGCATGAGTGATGACTTACCTGCACCATTAGTTCCGATGACACCTAGAACTTGTCCGTATTCAACATCAAGATTTACATCATCTAATGCGCGAACAACACGAGTTTGTTTTCCTCCACGACCAAGCGCCTTTACACGTGCCTTTAACGTTGGTCTGCGATCAATTGCAGTCGTGTAAGTAAGACCGACATTTCTAATTGAAACAGCGATCTCATTAGTTTTTTGAAGTTTAGAGGCGGACAGCGAACTCACGCTCCCTCGACAAGAAAAAGTAGGTACCAATAAAGAAGATACCTGTTGCCCAGGCTAATCCCTGAAGCATGCTTGATGTTTGAGGTACTTCACCCTGCACTAAAGCCCGTGACCACGAATCCAATATTGGAAACAGCGGGTTGACGATTTCAAGAGCTTTCAGGTTTGGATTTAAAGCAGATGCCTCGTACAAGATCGGAGATAAGTAAAGAAGCGTTCTGGTCAGATATGGCAAGAAGCTTGCTATATCTCTGAAATAAACATTGATACAGGAAATTGTGATTGCTAGACCTAGTGCAAGAAAAACAGTAATCAAGAGAACCGGAATAGCCCACAACATTTCAATCGAAAATGGTGAACCCATAACCGCCTTAATCACAATAAAGACTATGAGTGTTGGAACAAATTTAAAGATTGCGATGACAACTGCCGAGATCGGCAACATGATTCGTGGGAATGCCGTATTTAAAATGAGCCTTTGACCCGCGGTAATTGATTTAACTCCGCCGGTTAAAGAGTTTGCCACTAAGTAAAAGAGGAAAAGACTGGCAGTGAGGTGAACGTAGCGTGAGCTATCGGTTGTTCCACCAATAATGACGATCAAAATAAAGTAAACACCTGATAGCAACAGTGGATTGAGGACAAGCCACAATTGCCCGAAAACTGAATCGAAATGCTGCTCGCGCAGTTCAGATTTTGAGTATTCAGAGATAAAGGTTCTGCGAGACCACAAAGATTTCCAGTACTTACCGAGCTTGGGCAGGCCGGCCCTAAATGGCTCATAAACCTGCAATGGGGTACTCACGGATGCAAGGTTACCGCAGGGGCTAGCGACTTCGGCGATGTAAGAAATCCAAGCCCCCATGAAATATGCATAGTGAGCAAAATTGTTGGCAAACAAAGAATCTCGCCCAAGCTCTTACCAATAATTGTCGAAGCTCCCAGGATAAACACTGAATAAACAAGAGCAGGAACAAAGAGTATTGGCGAAATCAGTGTCCCAAGAAGGATCGAGAGTGTGGTTGCAACCACTGTAAATGGTGGAGCGAGATATCTGTAGTTGATGCTTCCTTTATGTCTTCTTGAAACAACTCGGCGCCAACGACCATATTCGAAGTACTGCTTAGCAAGAGCTTTAATTGTCGAGCGGGGACGATACGTAACTTTTAGTCTGGGATCAAAGTAAACACTGCCTCCACTTTCGCGTAAACGAAAGTTGAGTTCCCAATCTTGTGCTCGAGTAAATCTCTCATCAAATCCACCAACCGCCAACAATGCTTCTTTTCTAAAGCAGCCTAAGTAAACCGTGTCAGATTCTCCGGCACCTCCTCCGGTGTGAAAGCGTGAAGCTCCTACCCCAAGTGGGCTGCGCATTGCACGAGCAACAGATCGTTCAAAAAGTGAAATGCCTTCAGCGGCCATGATGCCGCCAACATTTACTGCGCCAGTTTTTTCAAGAATTTGAAAAGCGGTTTCACAGTAATCAATTGGGATTTGTGAATGTCCATCAACTCGCACAATGATTGCATAGCGAGTCTTTGCAATTGCAAGATTGAGGCCGGCAGCAGTTTTGCCAGTTGGATTTTCAACAACGACAACACGTGGGTCTTTAGCTTCGAGGGACTTTGCAATCTTCATGGTTTCATCCTGTGAAGGACCCACAGCAAGAATGACTTCGATTGCTCCGACGAAATTCTGAGACAAGATCGAATTCACAGAATCGGCTAGATACTTCTCCTCGTTCAGGACAGGCAGGATGACCGAGATTTCTCGCTTCGGTGAGCCATATAACGTGTTCGCTGATGTCGACATAACGCGTACACGCTATCGCTCAAGTACTCTCTGACAGTGAAATCAACGCGGGCAATTCGGATTATTACCTCACTATCTGTGGGAGTAGTTCTGATTTCCGCCTTTTCGTGGCTAGGTCTGGGTCAAATCAGCGGTGCAATCGACCGCATCGATGCTTTTGGCTCAATAAATAACCGCCCAGATAAGCCAAATAAAGCGCTTAACTATTTGTTAGTTGGTTCAGATACACGTGAAGGTCTGACAAAAGAACAAATGAAGTTGTTGCGAGTAGGAAGCACAAAGACCGCCGCAGGTTCGCGATCAGACACCATGCTCATTGTTCACATCTCAAAATCTCGAGATAAAGCAACAATCATTTCAATCCCCCGTGATTCTTTAGTGACAATTCCAGAACATCCTTCTTCGCTTAACAAAGAAAAAATCGTTCCTGCGGCAAAAGGAAAAATCAACGCTGCATTTGCTTTTGGTGGCGCACCACTTTTAATCCAAACCGTTGAAAGTGAAACAGGAATCCGCATCGACCACTACATCGAAATTGGCTTTGCTGGTTTTGCTGGAATGGTTGACGCGCTCGGCGGCATCGAAGTCTGTACTAAGCGCGACATTGACGATCCGGGTAGCCACTTAGTTCTGCCCGCAGGTGTCCACACTCTTAATGGTGTTGAAGCTCTGAAATATGTGCGAACACGTGACTTTGATGGAATGGGCGATCTAGGCCGAATGCAACGTCAACAACAGTTTATGAGCGCGGTCCTTCGTAAAGTGACAAGCACTGGCGTTCTGCTTAACCCAGTTAAGTTAGTTAATTTCTTTAACGCAGCGATTGCAACAATCAAGACTGATTCAGAACTCAATAAGAGCGATCTCTTGACTCTTGCAAAGCAAATGAAGAACCTTTCTTCAAGCAATGTTCGAACTCTGACAATTCCGCTAGGAAATACCAATGCACGAGTACCTGGAATTGGATCGGTTGTGACGTGGGATTCAGAGCTTGCACCAGAACTGTTTAATCGAATTCGTGAAGATTTACCGCTCACCGATGAGGTAACCCCTACTCCTTCGCCTTCATCATCAACAACTGCTAAGCCAACTGTGATCGATAAATTCAAGACTCGTACCGCTGATGAAAATCCTTGCGGGGCTCTGAAGTAAACTCGGCCACATGACTTTAACTCTCTCGGTAGTTGGCTGCGGATATTTGGGAGCCACCCACGCTGCATGTATGTCCTCTCTTGGTTTCACCGTTGTCGGCGTGGATACAGATCCTGAAAAAGTTGCCCTGCTGCAAAGTGGACAGTTGCCCTTTTACGAACCAGGTTTAGATACCTTGCTTGAGCAAGAAATGAAAACTGGTCGCCTTTCATTTACAACAGATTTTTCAGCAGTTAAGGATGCAGATGTTCACTTTGTCTGTGTTGGAACACCGCAAAGCAAAGATGGACTTGCCGCTGACCTTACATATGTGAAATCTGCGGTCGCTGCAATCGCTCCTCACTTAAAAGAGGGCGCGTTGGTAGTTGGTAAATCAACTGTGCCAGTTGGAACTGCGCAAGGTTTACGTGAAGAGCTCGCGAAAATTGCACCGCAAGCAGATCTAGCCTGGAATCCAGAATTCCTTCGCGAAGGTTTTGCTGTTGAAGATACTTTGACTCCTAACCGCTTAGTTGTCGGTGTCGCAAATGATCGCGCCGAAGAAATTCTTAAAGAGGTTTATGAGCCAGTAATTGCTCTAGGAACTCCATGGATTCGCGCAGATCTACCAACCTCTGAATTAGTAAAAGTTGCCGCGAATTCATTCCTGGCAACAAAGATTTCATTTATCAATGCAATGGCTGAAGTATGCGAAGCTGCTGGTGGCGATGTCACTGTGCTGGCAAAGGCAATTGGTTATGACCCACGTATTGGCAATAAATTCTTGCAAGCCGGTATCGGTTTTGGTGGCGGATGCCTTCCAAAAGACATTCGTGCATTTATGGCGCGTGCTGAAGAGCTTGGTGCCAAGCAAGCTCTGGAATTCTTACGCGAAATTGATGCGATTAACTTACGTGCTCGCCAACGTGTAATCGATGTTGTGCGCGGTGAACTGTCAGAGGATTTAACACAATACAAAATCGCTGTTTTGGGTGCGACTTTCAAGCCCGACAGCGATGATGTGCGTGACTCCCCTGCATTAGATATTGCCGCGCAGTTACAAGCAGCTGGTGCAATCGTTGTAGTGCATGATCCACAAGGTATCGAGCCTGCACGCAAGCGTTTTCCTAACCTTGAATACCAAGAGGTTGTTACAGATGCGCTTAAGGATGCTGACTTAATTTTGCACTTAACTGAGTGGAAGGAGTACCGCCAAATCGATCCAGCGGCTATTTCATCCCTTGTTAAATCTAAGATCATCATTGACGGCCGCAATATGTTAGATCGCACATTATGGCGAAAAGCTGGTTGGAAGTTCCACGCTCTAGGTCGTACCGATTAATACCAAAGAAACAATTGACGCAGTCCTAGCACTTAAAACTTGGGCTGTAGTCGGGCTTGGTAACAACCCTGACCGTGCAGCTTTTGGGATTGCTCAATTATTGAAAGACAAAGGCCACACAATCATTCCGGTACATCCAAAAGGTGAAACTGTGCATGGAGAAATTGGCTATACCGCACTTTCAGAGATTCCAGTTTCTGTTGATGTTGTTGATTGTTTCGTTAATTCGCAATTAGTTGGCGCAGTTGTCGATAAAGCAATTGCCATTGGTGCCAAAGCGGTATGGCTTCAACTTGATGTGATTGATGAAGCAGCTGTCGCTCGCGCACAAGCAGCAGGATTGTTAACAGTTATGAATCGTTGCCCAGCGATTGAATACCGAGCTCGCTAGTCTTTATTCGTCAATTTCACCTTGCAGGTATTGCAGTGCATGTTCAATCTCTTCAATGATTTTAGGTAAGTCATCCCCTGCCAAAGTGATGTGTCCCATCAGCTCACCTGGTACACCAGAATTCTTGTATTGATGAAACTTAAGCGCAGGTGTACGCGCCATCAGATGTAAATAAGGGCGATACATATTGGGTTTATCACCACTGTAGAAATTTCCGGTCACAACATATGGCGTTGACATTGAAGGATCACCCAAAGGTAAATCTAGGATTGCTCGTAAATGTTGTTCGTATTGATTGGTAACTGATCCATCGACAGTCCAATTGCCCGAATCATGTGGATGCATGGCCACATTAACAACATTTATATCTTCGTCCTTAACCGATATTTCAACGGCAAGGACGCCGACCGCCCCTAATTGCGCCGAAAAATCCAGCGCAAGTTTTTGAGCCTTTTCATGCATTGCACCAGTTAATTGAGGGGCGGGAGAAATGCTCATGCTCCACTTGTTATTGCTTCTATGAATTTCAGAAGGTGCCCACGTTGTTGCCTGCCCATGTGGCGAGCGAGCAACCATCACACAAATCTGGATTGCTTGATCAACCGCTGAATTTATTGTTTGACTTGCAGCCGACATTGCAGAAAATGAAGGACGCACTGTGATGCCCTCTGCCTCTAATTTTTTGGCAATTGTTAAGGAGTTAGGTTGATCAGCGATGGTCACAACATCGCATTTCTGAAGATTGCCGTGATCTACATCCTTGGAATCACAACAAAGTAGCTCGACTCCCAGGGATCTGGCTGGAGATAAAAACATCCCAGCCGTGGGGCCGTCAGCAATTATGCCAACCGTTGGAAAGGTTTTACTCACGGGCTTATCGTAGATGTAACGATAGTGTTAGCGCTGTACTGAAAGTCACTTTACATACAGAGCCAGAAGGTTTGATCACTATGACGACAATTGTTTTAGCATCGCAATCAACTAGCCGTCGTCGCCTATTGGAGTCTGCTGGGCTATCCCCAACAATAATCGTCAGCCATGTGGATGAAGAGACAGAATTTTTCAACTCACTTTCCCCTGCCGACATGGTGATCGCCCTTGCGATCACTAAAGCTCATACAGTACGTGAGCAAATTGATTTCCCGGCAATCATCATCGGTTGTGATTCAACTTTTGAATTTGATGGCCATTCACTGGGTAAGCCAGGAACACCCGAGATTGCAACTGAGCGCGCAAAGCGAGTTCGGGGCAATTCAGGGTTATTGCACACTGGTCACTGCATTATTGATACCGCAAAGGACATTGAGATTTCAGATCGAGTTACGACTCGAGTCAGCTTTGATCACATGAGCGATGAAGAAATTGCAGATTACGTTGCCACCGAAGAGCCACTACATGTTGCTGGTGGATTTACGCTAGATGGGTTTAGTTCTCCGTTCATCCCTTCTATCGAAGGCGATTACACAAATGTCGTGGGAATCTCTATGCCATTTGTTCGTAAGGCTTTTGCAAACCTTGGGTATACCTGGCCTGAAGCAAAGCAGATGAAGTAAATAACCGCAGGCGCCCCCTTTATGACATTATTGCCGCATGACACAGACCGAACTTCTTTATAAAGACCCATTGGCTGCAGCTGAGCAAGCAGCGAAGGAAATTGCAGCAAAGACCGGCATAGCTCATCACGATGTCGCTCTAGTTATGGGATCAGGTTGGGTTAGCGCTGTTGATGCACTTGGAACACCTGTATTTGAATGTAACGCTGAAGAGTTCACTGGGTTCTTTGCTCCGGCGGTCGAAGGCCATTCAGGCAAAGTTCGCTCGTATGAAATTGAAAGTGATGGGAAGAAGTTACGTGCATTAGTTTTCTTAGGTAGAACACATTTATACGAAGGTAAGGGAATTGAACCTGTAGTTCATAGTGTTCGTACCGCAGTTAAAGCTGGTTGCAAAGTAGTTATTTTGACTAACGCGTGTGGAGGAATTAATACCTCGTACAAAGTTGGCCAACCAGTCTTGATTCGTGATCACATTTCGTTAACCGCTGTTTCGCCACTATCTGGTGCAACTTTTGTTGACTTAACCGATCTGTATAGCAAGCGAATTCGTGAAATTGTAAAGAAAGAAGATTCATCGCTACAAGAAGGTGTATATGTACACTGGCGCGGACCAACGTATGAAACTCCTGCGGAAATTTTAATGATGCGAACCATGGGTGCAGACCTAGTTGGAATGTCTACAGTTCCAGAAGCAATTGCAGCACATGCTTTGGGCGCTGAAGTTCTGGGTATCTCATTAGTCACAAATGCTGCAGCCGGAGTCACTGGTGAGAAACTCAACCATGAAGAGGTAATTGCAGCGGGTAAGGCTGCAGCAGACCGAATGGGTGCACTTCTCAAAGGGGTTATTCCGAAGTTACTCTAAGCACATGGATCACTCATTAGAGCAGGAAGTACATGCCTGGATTGCAGATGATCCAGATCCATTAACCGCTGCGCAATTACAGCAATGGCTTGATGCAGGAAATGAATCCGAACTGCGTGCTTCATTTAATGGTTTTTTACAATTTGGAACTGCGGGATTACGCGGACCAATTAGACCTGGTCCTTCTGGTATGAATCGCGCGGTTGTTGGTCGCGCAGCTGCAGGAATTGTTGCTTATATGAAGGAACGCAACTTAACTTCTGTTGTTATTGGCCGTGATGCTCGATATGGATCTGAAGATTTCACCTTTGAAACTGCAGAAATTATGAGCGGTGCGGGGATGAAGGTTTACGTATTGCCCCGCCCACTTCCCACCCCAGTTTTAGCTTTTGCAACAAATGAACTGCAGTGCGATGTAGGAATAATGGTGACCGCAAGCCACAATCCACCACAAGATAATGGTTACAAGGTTTACCTAGGCGGCACAGTTGATGGAATTCACTATCGCGGATCGCAAATTGTTTCTCCAACAGATGAAGCTATCGCTGCAAAGATTGATGCCGTAACTTCATTAAAATCTCAGCCACGTGGAAAAGTTTGGGAAGTATTGGGCGAGGAAATAGTTGAAAAATATGTCAACCGAACCGCCTCGCTAGCCGGCACACCTGGCTCATTACGAATTGTTTATACCGCTATGCACGGAGTCGGTACGCAAACGCTTCAGCAAGTTTTTCATAAGGCAGGATTTGCCTCACCTATCTTGGTTGAAGCACAAGCTGCACCAGATCCCGATTTTCCAACTGTTGCTTTTCCAAACCCGGAAGAACCAGGCGCAATTGATTTAGCACTTGAAACCGCCAGAAGTTTTGATGCGCACTTAGTTATTGCCAATGATCCTGATGCTGATAGATGTGCAGCAGCAATTAACGATCCAGTAACTGGGTGGAGAATGCTACGCGGAGATGAGTTAGGCGCGATTTTCGCCGAATCTATCGCCCGAAAGATTGATTCGGGGATCTTTGCTAACTCCATTGTTTCTTCATCTATCGTCAAGAAGATTGCTGAACATCACAACCTACAATTCAAAGAGACTTTGACTGGCTTTAAGTGGCTGGCAAAAATTGAGAACTTAACTTTTGGCTATGAAGAAGCTCTTGGCTATGCCGTTGATGCGGTGACAGTAAATGACAAAGATGGAATCTCGGCGGCAATTACTTTGGCACAAATCGCAACTGATCTGGCCGCTGAAGGAAAAACTCTTTTGGATTTACTGGATGAAATTTGGGCACGACATGGTTTTCATGCGACAGAACAAATCTCTATTCGCTTGAGTGATCTTTCTAAGGTCGGAGTAATCCTGGGAGGCTTACGCAGTAATCCACCCACAGAGATTGCTGGACGATCAGTTACTTCGATCGATGATTTAGCAAAACCCACTGATGGTTTGCCACCCACAGATGGAATTCGAATCTGGCTAGATGGTGGTGTGCGAATCATCATTCGTCCCAGCGGTACCGAGGCAAAGATGAAGTGTTACATTGAGGCAATTGAAAGGGATTCCAAAGCTGCCACGGTAGTTTTGGATCAACTACGACCACCGCTTAAGGAATTGTTATCGTGAGTTTTTA